>DAOLRO010000017.1:5472-25796 GCA_035418665.1 Phycicoccus sp. | reverse complement strand
AGAACCGCATCGAGCCGCCGGAGCCGATCGACAAGGACCTCTACGAGCTGCCGCCCGAGGAGCACGCGGCGATCGAGCAGGTCCCGGGCTCACTGCCCGAGGTGTTGCTCGCGCTCGAGGCGGACATGGACTTCCTGCTCGAAGGTGATGTCTTCACCCAGGACGTCATCGACACGTGGATCGAGTACAAGCGCAAGAACGAGATCGACCCGATCCGCTTCCGCCCCCACCCCCACGAGTTCGAGATGTACTTCGACATCTGAGCACACATCTCCGTCCAACAGCACTGAAATTGGTCGGTGGTGCAGGTATGCCTGCGCCACCGGCCAATCTCAGCACTGGGACGTCAGTCCACGGGGTCCAAGGTTTGCAGCCCGAGAGCCTCGGCCAGCCGCAACATGTTGGTGTCGTGACTCACGACGACGACCGAACTGCCCAGACTGACAGCACTCGCCAAGTGAATGGCGTCCAGCGTCTTGACATGCTCCGTGATCGCTTCCGCAGCCGTGAGGACGGCATCAGTCAGGGGGATGAATGACAGATGCCCGAGCAGAGGTTCGCGCTCCATGACCGGGCGTCCCTCTCGCCGCAGGACGCGGGTCAGCTCTGTCTGGAGGAGTCGCGACGACACGACGACGTGCTCAGACGAAGACGTGATGTCGTCGAGCCACCGTGCGGCCCGCCCTTCGAACAACACGGCATGGACGGCGACCGAGGTGTCGAGATAGAACGGCGTCATCGGTCCTCGGCCATCTCGGCCAAGATCCGGTCAACATCCTCGCTGGTGTAGTTCCCAAGGCCTTTGCGCCCCACGAGTCGAGTGCCGCCCTTCTTGCGCGCGGGAATCAGGGTGACGGGTTCAGCGTCGAGCGGGACGAGCTTGGCGATGGCCTGACGGTGCCGCGTGACGACGTAGGTCTCGCCCGCCTCGACGTCAGCCAGGGCGGCAGTGGGGTTCTGTCGGAGTTCTGCCACAGTGATCGTCCTCATTCAACCAAGGGTAGATTTCATATCTACTTGATGTCTATCTCATCCTGCGATGCTTACTGAGGCCCCTCCCCCGGGACAAGGACAAGCACGGCATACGGTCTTGCGGCTGTGCAGGCTCAGCCGGTGGATCGGGTGGACTCGACCTTCAGGGTGCAGTCGCCAGCGGTGCCGACGATGACCGTCTCGAAGGGAACGGTGGTGTTCTCGAAGGACACGGCGAGTTTCTCGACGCTCCCACATTGCGCCTTGGTCGCCTCATACGCACTCCAGAAGATCTTGCCGTTGTAGCGACCGAAGGGGATCCACGGCTTGCCGGTGAGGTTCTCCCCCATGATGATCTCGCTGAAGATGTAGCCGTCGGTCGGCTTGGCGTAGCGCCAGGTGCGCAGGCCACCCGCCGTGATGAAGACGCCCGGGCGACTCCCCGGCGCGTTGATGAACTTGTACTCGTACTGCTGGATCTGGAAGGTCGTGGGTCCGTAGGTCAGCATGTCGGCCCAGAGTTGCTGCATACCTTCCGCGGTGGCGGCGTCCACGGGAGGCAACTCCTCCCCGGTCTGGCTGACCTGGACCAGGCGCTTGCCCTTGGCGTCATTGCAGTTGGCGTCGATCAGCCGATACCCGCTGTAGTAGACGTGGGTGCTCATGTCCTCGACCCGTGTGCAGACACCATTCTTGGCCAATTTGGCCAGCATGTCCTCGGGCCGATAGATCATCAGGGGGAAGGTCTTGTTGTGGACCAGTCCATACAGACGCTCCTTGGCCCGCGAGAGCGTGCCGTTCTCCCACACGTAGGCATCGGCATTCAGGTCACTGCCCCAGGCGATGCTCTTGGTCACCCCGTACTTCAGTCCCACGACCTCCCCGCCCAGGCCCGGCTCCTTGGAGAAGGCGGCGTGGGCGTCGTTCATCGCCTTCAGTTCCGCAGGATCCGCCGTCACTGGAGCAGCGGAGGTCGCGCCGGACTCCGACGACGAACTCGTCTCAGTGCCAGCGCCCTTGGTCGGAGCGCTGGGCTGCCCACAGGCGCTGAGCACCATCGCCCCAGCGGCAACTACGACAGCGACGAGACGAAGGCGGCCCATGGCCTCCATCCTCGTCCGGCCACGTCGGGCTGGTCCAGCAGCAACTCTGTCGCCTTGGGCACAGGCGAGGAGGCGAGGGCACTACCTGTCCGGCGGGACCTCAGCGGCCTCGCCGGGCTCGGGCTCGGGCTCGGGATCGTGATCGGGCTCGGCCAGCAACAAACCCAACTGCACACCGAGCGAGACCTCGTCGACCTGCCCGAAGGCCACGGTCCGCAGCTGCCCGGACTTGTCGATGATGATCATCGAGGGCGTCCCCTGCAGCCCATAACGCTGCATGGTGACCGGCGTCCCGCGCCCCTGCGCCCGATCCACCCCCACCGGAAACGTGATCCGATATTCGTGCAAGAAGGCCTTGAGTGACACCGGCGTCATCGCCTCGTGGTGCTCGAAGACCGTGTGCAGGCCGAGCACGACGACCTCGTCCCCCAGGACCGAGTGCACCTTGCGCGCCAAGGGCAGGCCGTGGCTGACGCATCCGGGACAGAGCATCTGGAAGGCCTCGATCACGACGACCCGGCCTCGCAGCCCGGCGACCGTCAGGGACGGTGGCTCTGGACCCAGCCATTCGCTCACGTCCCACTCAGGAGCCGGACCCATCACGGGCAGTCGGTGCATGCCTGCCACGGTAGTCCCACACCCGCACGGACTCACCCGTTCGGGTGAACCTTGGAAGCCCCGAAGCCAAAGCCCAATCCGGAGAGCATCGCTGGCAGACTCCGGGCCATGCCGAGGGGGATGCTGAGACCAGTGATGGCGGTCGCGGCGATCATCTGGCTCCTCGTGGACCTCCTCCGGGGGTGGACTCCGCTCCTCATCACGGTCTTCGGCCGTGCCGCCGAGACCCCTCCCGAACTCATCGGCCTCTTCGCCCTCGGGGTGACCACCACTCCTCTGGTGATCCTCCTCCTCGCGGGTCGACGCCTGTTGGCCACCCACAACCCCACCATCGCGATCATCGCCGTCGCCCTCATCGCCCGACTCGCCACACCGGTCCTGAGCGGGCGCCCACTCCTCGCCGTGACCTCGATGGGCGTCATCGCAGCCGTGCTGGGCCTGGCCGTCATCGCCGCCCGCAACGGCCCCGGGTTGGTGCCCGGAGTGCTGACCGGCTTGGCCATGGCCACTCTCACCCACGCGATTCTCGGCACATGGGGGGCCGTGTGGCGAGTGGACCTGAAGGGGGCACTCGTATCGATACTTCTCGTGGCGTTCACCTTCGACACCCTGCGCCGACCCCGCGACGAAGCCGTGCAGTCACCCACGCCTCGGTCGGCGTTCGTCACCCTGCTCGTGGTGTTGCTGGCGACCCAAGCGCTGGCGAACCCAGCCCGCGCGCTGGTGGCACACCCCAGCGGAGCGGTCGTCGTCGCGGTCGCGGTGACCCTTGCTGCCCTCCTCGCCTTCCGCCCTCTGGCGCGGCCCTGGCGGGTGGCGGGTGGCGCACTCCTCGTCGCCAGCACTGGTGTCACGATGATGGCCGAGGTCACCAGCAACGGTGTGGACAATGCACTTCCGTGGTGGAGCCTGCTCGGCTTCGCCGTGGGTATGCCGTCACTCGCCGTCGTCCTGGCGGGCACCTCGGTCGCGGGGCCGGTCGCAAGCACGCCTCCACGCCCTCGCCGCGCGGCGCTCGCCTTGGCCGCCGGCGCGCCGGTCTTCACGGCCCTGCTCTTCGCCTTCTACGCGGGCTACGACCTGGGCTACCGCGCGGACTGGGTGCCCGTCCTCGTGGCCGTCGCCATCACCCTGGCTGCCCTCGTCAGTGTGGCTGCCACCGGCACACACGAGGCCGCGGCGTGGCTCTGGCGACCGCGCGTCGTCGGTGGCCTCCTCGTCGGTGCAGCGGTCCTGGCCTGGGCCGGCCCCGCACTCAGCATCATGCCGCTGGCCGCACCGGAGGACCGCAGCGAGCGCACCGTCACCGTCGCAGCGTGGAACCTCCGCATGGGCTACGGCATCGACGGCACCTTCCGCCCACGGGCGGTCGCCGAGCTTCTGCAGGAGCAGAACGCCGAGATCATCATGTTGAGCGAGATCGACCGCGGCTGGTTGCTCAACGGCGGGCAGGACCAGTTGCGAATCCTGGCC
The DNA here is from genome assembly GCA_035418665.1 of Phycicoccus sp. Taxonomy (GTDB): domain Bacteria; phylum Actinomycetota; class Actinomycetes; order Actinomycetales; family Dermatophilaceae; genus Phycicoccus_A. Next base: position 21,630 of record DAOLRO010000017.1, on the reverse strand, counting down.
AGATTGCTCAACATGCAATTGACCTTTGGTCCCGCTGGCGATCAGGTCTGGGGTGACGCCATCCTGAGCCGGACTCCCCTCACCAATGTCCGATCGGTGCGCCTCCCCGCCTACGACTCATTGACCGGCGCCCAGGTCCTCGCGGCCACCACGTCCACATCTCTGGGGCCGATCCGGATCGTGTCCACCCACATCCAGCCGGACTCATCCGGGGACGAGCCGAGCTTGCGGCAGGCTCGCGACATCCGCGCCTTCGTGGCGGAGGAACAACGGGCCAACGCCTACGGCCACCTGCGCGGTCTGGTGCTCGGTGGCGACTTCAACCTCCAACCCGGTGGGCGTGAGTTCGATGCGCTCGTGCGCGAGACCGACGGCCAGAGCAATCTGGTGGATGCACTCAACGAGGCCCGCCCCCTTCTCACCTCGAGCAGTGATGATCTCGACAAGCAGATCGACCACATCCTCGTGACGCCCTCGCTCGTGCCGAGCAACCCGCGCACGGTCCAGTCCCTGCTGTCAGATCACCTGCCCGTCTTCGTGGACCTGCAGGTGCGCTAGACCGGTCGACTCGGCGCGTCTCACGCGAGGGGCCAGCCACGACGATCAGACCACGAAGATCTGGGTCGAGATCGACTGACCGGTCTCGGGGACCGTGATCCTGACGGTGTAGGTCCCCCACGGCCACCAGGTCGGCGTGAACTTGAACATCCGCCAGTTCTTGTTCTGGACCGACAACGGACCCTGCGCCCACACCACACCGTTGCTGCTCGTCACCGTCACGGTCGGGTTGATCCCGGTCGCGGGGCGCCCGTCACAGTCAAGGATCTGAGTCTTCACCGGCACCGTGGTGAAGCGGGACACCGGGGTCACCGGGAGGATCCCGAGCGGCGGAGCGAACCCACTGATCTGGTATGCCGTGGCCGCCGTGGCCGAGGTCGACACCGATGCCCCGTCGTCGTCCGTGACCGTCACGGACGCCGTGTGCGGCCCGCTCGCGGCATACGCATGCGTGCGGGTCAGCGGGCTCGTGGCCGACGTGACCGTCTCGCTCGTCCCATCGCCCCAGGCGATGACGACGGTGTGCGTGTCCGGGGCGCCCGGATCGGAGAAGGTCACGGTGATCCCCGCATCGCGCCGACAATCCACGACGCCCGTGCCGAAGGCTGCCGACGCAGTCGGGGCGACATTGGCGATGCTCACCTCGGCCGTGGCCGTCGCGGTGACGCCGGAGCCGTTGGTCGCGCGCACCGTCACCGTCCGCGTCGTCGGGCCGTCAAGGCCCGCCGCCGAGAAGGTCACCGTGGCACCGTCGGTCTCGAAGGTCCCGTCACCGTCGAGATCCCAGGCGTATGCCGGGGGCGCACCGCCGTCGCCGGCCTCACCGGTCGCGGTGAGGGTGACCGACCCACCCTCGTCCACGGCATACGGACCACTGGCGGAGACGGTCGGTGGGGGTGCATCGAGAGCCAGCCCGATGACGACGGGATCGTGGTCGGAGACCCTGAACATGTCGGGCGCATAGAGGGAAGCAACCTGCCCCGGCGACTTGAAGTTGGTGTTGTAGTCGAGGATCGCCGGCTCGTCGGAGTTGATGTGGAACTCGTGGACACCGGTCACCTGACGCGTGAGCGAGGCCGAACCAAAGGCGTGGTCGAGGTTGCCCCACTGCCCGTCGAAGACATAGCTGTAGGAGTCCGGGCCCTCGAACGAGGTGATGAGGTTGGTGTAGCCCGCAGCCTCGAGCGCCTGAATCGGCTTCTCCTTGGCGTATGAGTTGTAGTCACCGATGAGCAGGACGTCCGGGTCGCCGGTCCCTGTCGGATCGGAGGCGAGCCATTGGGCGAGCAACTCGGCCGACCGGGTGCGCACGATCGAGCAGTTCCCTTGTCCGTCCTCGAGATCCGGCGTCTCGCACTCCGACCCCTTCGACTTCAGGTGGTTGATGTCGGCAATGAACGTGGCACCAGTGGAGGTCCTGTAGGCCTGCGCCAGAGAGGGCCGGTTGCGGGGGGATGAGTCCCCACCGTTGACGAAGTCGGTGCTGTTCAGGACAGCCGTCGCGCCGACTGGTGTCACCCTTGCCGGTTGATAGAGCTGGCCGACCTTGATGGCGTCCGCGCCCATCGCATCGGTCTGGCCCGTGCGGGCATCGACATCGATGAAGGCCCACGTGCCCGGTGCCGTTCTGGCGTTGAGTTGGTCGACGAGATGGGCGATCGCGCTGCTCGCGCCGTAGCCGTCGTTCTCCATCTCGTTGATACCGACGACATCGGTGTCGATCGCGAGGATGGCGGCAACCGTCTTGGCGTACTGACGCTCGAACTCGGCTTGGTTGTCCGCACCACGGCAATCCATGGGAGCGCCACCGACACCACCCGTGCAGACCGCACCGAAGGTGTTGAAGTAGTTGAGCAGGTTCATCCCCGCGACGGTGGTCGTGCCGCCCACGTCAGGGACTGCGGTGGGTCGCGGGTTGGCTGGCTCGAAGGTCGCCTGCCCACCGAGCGCACCGATCGGGCGGAGCCGCCACGCATTCGGGCTGGCCGAGTTGCCACCCCACGTCCACGTCATGACACCAATCGCTCCGGTGACGGTGTCCCCACCACGCAGGGTGTTGGCGGCCGAGAGCGGCTGGCCGCCGCGGGCCCAGACGATCGGGTCAGGGTTCTGCGCCTGGGTCGAGTCGTCGAGCAGGATCTTGTTGAGATTGTTCGCGGCCTGCATCGCCAGCGCCTCATCGCCGGGGGCGACGACATTGGTCGGCTGCTGGAGACGACCACTGCCCGACAGGGTGACCTGTCCGAACCGGCCGAGCTGGTAGTGCTCGGTCACCGACAGGGCCTCCGGAAAGGTGACGAGCATGCCCTCATAGCGCTCGGCATCCGTCACGCTCGCAAACGGCAGCGTGACCGGCGTCGGCGCCACCGTCCCCGTGCCGCACTTCGACAGGGTGGTCACACTCAACTGGGTCTGGCCCTGGAACTCCGCGACCGCACCAATGACCCTGACCTTGTCACCGATGGCGACCGAGTCGTTGTTGCCGTTGAAGACGAACATGCCGTCAGATGTCGCCGGGTCACCGTCACCGGCGGCGTCCTGGAGGTAGAAGCCGCGCAGCTTGGGCGACGGGCCCTCGTGGTCGGCGACGACGATCCCCTCGGTCGCCTGGATCCCCGTGAGCGCTGCCGAATCTCCCGATCCCTGGATGGCAGGAATGGTGGCGTATGCCGTGCCGCAGGTCGCGCTCGGCTCCCCCGGATCGCCCGGGTCGGTGTCGTCACCACACGTCGACGTGTGGGCACCGAGGCCGTCGGTGGCGTCGGTGGCGAAGCCGTCCCACTCGACCGCCGGGTCGAAGAGGGTGCTCCCATCGACGCGGCCCGCGCACACGCTTGCCTTGCGGCGCAGCGTGTTGTCGGCCGTGCTGACCAGCCCGCTCCCCCACTCGGTGCCCGGGTCGACGCCGATCTGACCGATCACATCGAGAGTGCCCGCGCTGCTCTTGAGCACGATCGCGTCGTCGCCGTTGTACCAGGACGCCGAGTTCGTCTGCTGCGCCTTTGCGAGGATTGCGGCTGAGGCGCTCCCGTGCGCCACGACGTGCGTTCCTCCCGCCGCGATGCTCCCGGTGAGGTTGATCGTGTTCCCCGCGGTCGCTGAACCATTGAAGAAGTACTGGAGGGCATAGCCGCCCGCTCCCAGGTCCACGGCCGCACTCGTCGGGTTGTGGATCTCGATGGCCTTGTTGTTGCTCGAGCCCTCGATCATCTCCGAGATGAGCAGGGAGCCGGTGGCCGGCGCGGCCAACGCCGCCTCGGAGGCAACCACCGATCCGGTCAGAGCAACAGCGGCGGTCGCGATCAGGGCCAATCCACGTCGGGGAATACCGGCGAACATGTCGCTCCTGGTGTGTGGCGGGGGTTCGACGCGTCCCCCTCGGACCCGCTCGGCTTTCCCTCCGTTTGGCGAACGTAACAGCGGTCGCAGGACAGCACATCTCGAGAGGGCTCTGGGCGCCAAGTCCTTACGGAGTGTTTACGGTTCGGCCACGTCCGCCCACCGCTGGCGATCCCACGATGGGGCCGCACGGCATACACCACAATGGGGTTCGTGTCGCAGATCAGTGAGGTCATCCCGCAACTCATCGATGCCGGTCGCCAGGTCGTCGAGCGCGGACTCGTCCTGGCCTCCGGAGGCAACCTGTCGGCACGGTTGACCGATGACGCCTTCGTGGTCACGGCCTCCGGGACCTGGCTGGACCGGCTGACGGTCGCGGACTTCAGCATCGTCAATGCGGCCGGGGAGGTCATCGGTGGCGCGGACCGGCCGAGTGTGGAGTGGAAATTGCACCACCACACGTATGCCGTGCGGCCGGATGTCGCGGCCGTGGTCCACTTGCACCCGCAGCACGCCCTGCTCGTCGACATGCTCGGTGAGCGGATCCGGTGCACGACCCTCGACCACGCGTTCTACCTGGGACGAGTGGCCCGGGTCCCCTTCCGGCCGGCCGGAAGCGAGGAGATCGCGACACTGGCGGCGGACGCCGTGGCCGACGGCACCAACGCCGTTGTGCTGGCCCACCACGGATGCTCGGCGCTGGGCGACACGGTGTCGATGGCCCTGCGGCGGGCGATGAACCTCGAAGAGGCCGCCACGATGACCTATCGACTCCTCCTGGCCGGCGACAAGGACACCGACTTCCCGCAGGAGTATCGGGACCGGATCATCTCGATCTGACCACGTGGTGGTTCGGGCCGGTCGGACCGCTGGGCCGAGCCGGTCAGACGGTCAGGTGGTCAGGCGGTCAGGGCGAGGGAGCCCAGCGCGACCAGCCACGAGACGAAGCTTCCGATGAGGAAGTACTCGGTCATCTCATCGATCCCCACGCCGTCGATGCTGCTGCCGTCCTTGGCCTTCGACTGCAACTCGGGGAACCGGATGAGCCCCTTGGCGCCGATGACGAGTCCGGCTGCGGTGAGCTGACCCGCCAGGCCCAGGCCGAGGATGAGCAGGCGCTCCATCGGGCCGAGGAGGCGACCACCACGCAGCCGGTCTGCTGGCTGGGGCAGGGTGCTTGATCGGGGGCGCATCGCGCCGACCGAGACCAGGACGAGCCGGACGACGATGTTGCCGGTCGAGAGGTTGGTCAGCACGAGTGCGGTCACGAGCAGGATCCGACCGAGCGCATCGGCTGACACCGCATCGGCCCCGATGATGGGCAGGTCCGCCCAAGCGAACCATTGACCGAGCACCCCACCTGGCGCGCTCGCCCAACCCGAGAAGGCGAGCAATCCGAGCGCTCCGAGCGTCAGACTGCCCAGGGCCAGGACGTGGTCGCGGCCCCGCTGGCCCTGGGCACGCTCGGAGGCCCACCACCACCCGACGAGCGGTACGAGGGAGAGGAAGACCGCGAGCCAGTCGGCAATGGTGGCGAGGCCGACCAGGCCCGCGGCGACGACGAGCACGACGGCACCGACCGCTGGAGCGAGCGCTTTGCGCTGCACGACACCCCGAAGCAGATCCATCGCCCCGATCGCGAGCAGCCACAGCGCCACCCAGGTCATGGCAGCCTCCTCAACATCTCGTGAGCGTGCAGGATCGCACCGATCCCCTGCGAGCGCACCTGTTGGGACACAGCCGAGGCGGACACGCCCTCCCGTTTGGCGAGGTCGGCTTGGCTGGCTCCCCCGAGCAGGCCTGCGAGCACCCGCAGTCCTCGATCGGACAGGGATCCCACGAGCTGATCACGGCAGGCCAGCGCGGCGTTGACCGCATCCTCTTCAGCAGACCGCTCACCGGTTGCCGGTGCGGTCGACGATGGGGGTGCCGATGGGGCGGCCCAGCGATAGCCGGTGCGCAGCTGCCGCAGGGCGGTGCCGCGCGACGAACGCTCCACGTCCTCGATCGCCTCGCGCGCGGCCCACCAGCCCGGCCCATCCTGCAATCCCTCCTCGACGTCGAGGTCGACGACCGGCCCGCGCCCCAAGCCGATCCGCACGTCGATGTCAGGAAGCAGGTCGATCCTGATCCGGAAGGCAGCGTCGAGGGCCGCGCCGAGAGTGCCGTAAGTGCCCTGGAACTCGTCCCCGACGGTGACGCGCAACGGTGAGGCTCCGTCGGAGGACCTCACCAGTCCCGCCACGAGACCGCGGTGCAGACGTACGCGATCACTGGCCGCCCGGGAGTTGACGACGTCCCCGAGGAGAGCAACAACTGAAGGACTGGACTTCAGATTCACAAATTGAAGCCTATCACTTCAATGAAGTCTCCACCTCAATTCACCCCTCATCAAGCAGTGGGCTTCACTGATCGAGTCGGGCTCCCAGAGCCGGTTCGACCACACCCCGCTCGGTGACGACCGCCGACACCATGCGTGCCGGCGTGACATCGAAGGCGGGATTGAAGCCCCGAGACTGCTCCGGTGCCACCCGCTCCCCGGCCCACTCGGTGAGTTCCTCCCCGGGGCGCTCCTCGATCTCGATGGCATCGCCATCCGGGGTCTCGAGGTCGACCGTCGACCACGGCGCCGCCACGAGGAAGGGGATTCCGGCCTCTCGACACGCCAGAGCCACACCGAGAGTGCCGATCTTGTTCGCCACGTCACCATTGGCCGCGATGCGGTCGGACCCAACGATGGCACAGTCGACCAGTCCTCGCAGGATGGTCGATGCGGCCGCACTGTCTGCCTCGATGGCGTGGGGGATTCCTTCGCTGGCCAACTCGTGGGCCGTGAGCCGCGCGCCCTGAAGCAGCGGCCTGGTCTCATCGGCATAGACGAACTCGAGACGGCCCCGCTCGTGCAACTCCCGCACCACGCCCAGTGCGGTCCCCCACCCCGCGGTCGCCAAGGCGCCGGCGTTGCAGTGGGTGAGGACCCTGACCTTCGGTCGATCGATGCGAGCGAGGAGCCAGTCGGCACCGAGCCGGGACAGCTCACGGTTGGCGTCCTCGTCCTCCTCAGCCAGTCGACGAGCCGCTGCCAGGACGACGTCACGACCCTCGGGCATGAGCGGTCGCACCTGGTCGACGCCCCAAGCGAGGTTGACCGCAGTGGGTCGAGCCGCACGGATCCGCTCGACCGCCTCGTCGCGGCGGGCGTCACCGAGGCCGAGCCGGTCGGCCTCGTCCATCGCCACGACCACTCCCATGGCCCCCGCCACCCCGAGTGCGGGGGCGCCCCGAACGGCGAGGACTCGGATGGCCTCGACGAGGTCGTCGGTGGAAGTGATGGACAGGTATGCCGTCTCGCCCGGCAACTTGGTCTGGTCGAGCAGGCGCAGGGCACCGTTGTCGTCGTCCCATTCGATGGCGCGCAGAGTCATGGGCCCAGCCTAGGGCTGGCCCTTTCGCCCCCAACGGGTGCATGGTGGAGGTGGTGGACCCGCGTCGCTGTCCGGCGTGGCCGTTTCCCCGACCTCCCGCCCGGGGCGAGCCCGCCGCTCATCGCCCGCCGCGCCTGCATCGGGCAGGTCAAGGATCGGAGGCAGTCGCCATGGCATCGTCATCTTCCTCACCGTCCCGTCTGGTCGTCGGCGTCGACGGCTCACACCTGTCCCGGGCTGCGGTCCAGTGGGCCGCGCACTCGGCCCAGTTGCGCGGCCTGGACCTGCATCTCGTCCACGCCTTGGCCGGTGACCTGCCGATGCTGGGTTTCGGGTCTCGCAGTGACCAGGAGGCGATTCACTCAGCGGGAAGCGCGGTGCTCGAGGGAGCCAAACACCTCGCCCACACGGTCGCCCCCGAGGTCGCGGTGACGACGAGTTGCCGGAAGGGTTTCGCCAGCCAGGCACTCGTCGACGCCTCGAAGATCGCTGCCGGCGTGGTCGTCGGCGCCGCGGGGCATGGTGTCCTCCACCGGTCGAGTGTGGGCGCCGTCGCCATGCAGGTCGCGACCCATGCCAAGTGTCCGGTCGCGGTCATCCCACGCGAGACGGCCACCGAGATGGGCTACGGCGTCGTCCTCACGGGCTTCGATCGATCGACCACCGCCGCCAAGGCACTGCAGCGCGCCTTCGACCACGCCCTGGTCAGGGGGGCTCGTCTGCACGTGATCCACGCGTGGGAAGCCCGGAGCAACGACCCTCGGTCCATGGATGCTCACCAGGGGTGGTCAGACTACGTCGGCGAGATGGAGGATCTGATCGCGCAGTCCCTCAGCGATCGTCGCGCGGCGCACCCAGAGGTCGAGGTCACCACCGAGATCGTGCGGGGCGATCCTCGCCGGGTCGTGGCCGATCGCGGCACCGGTGCCGACCTCATCGTCATCGGTGCGCGTGGTGACGGCGGCTTCCCGGGGCTCAACCTCGGACGCGTGGCACTGCACACCATGGGGCACTCGGTCTGCCCGGTCATTCTCCTGCGCTGAGCTGGTCCAGCACGAAGGCCCACTCCCACGCGGTCTGCTCCCACGCGGCATACCGACCGCTTCGCCCCCCGTGCCCGGCCGCCATCTGGGTGCGGAGCACGATGGGTCGCTGCACGGGATCGTTGGTCACGGTGGCGCGCAGTTTGGCCACCCACTTGGCAGGCTCGGTGAAGAAGACCCTCGTGTCATGCAGGCTCGTGGTCGCCAGCACCGCTGGATAGACCTGCGCACGGACGTTCTCATAGGGCGTGTAGCCCTTCATGCACGCATAGACCTCAGGGTCCTCGAGCGGATTTCCCCACTCCTCCCACTCCCCGACCGTGAGCGGCAGGTCAGGGCGAAGGATCGTCGTGAGTGCATCCACGAAGGGCACGGCGGCATGCGCCACCCGGAAGAGTTCGGGAGCCAGATTGGTGACGGCCCCGACGAGCAGGCCCCCGGCCGACCCCCCTTCGAGAGCAAGGCGATCCGACGCGACCCACCCCTCGTCGATGAGCAGCCTCGCCGCGGCGACGGTGTCCGAGAAAGTGTGGGGTTTCCTCAGCAACTTGCCGTCGTCATACCAGTGCCGCCCCATGTCTCCGCCCCCACGGACGTGCGCCACGGCATACACAACTCCACGATCGAGAAGGGAGAGGCGGGCGACAGAGAAGTAGGGATCGCTGGAGATTTCATACGCCCCGTATGCCGTGAGGAGGCCGGGCGCGGAGCCGTCCGGTGTGATGTCGCGGCGATGGACGATCGAGACGGGCACCCGGGTGCCGTCGTCGGCGCTCGCCCATCCCCGCCGCTGGACGTAGTCGCGGTGGTCATAGCCACCCAGGACCGGCTGCTGTTTGAGGACCATGCGGGCACCAGTGCGCAGGTCGAGTTCCAGGACGGTGCGTGGCGAGAGGTAGGACTCGTGGCTGAGGCGCAGCGTCTCCTGATCCGGCTCGGGGTTGTCGCCGAGCCCGACCGTCGAAAGCTCCTCGTCGAAGTCGACGTCATGAGGGTCGCCAAAACCATTGCCTGACAAGGGAATCAGCCGGAGAGCTGTCAGTCCGTCGCGGCGCAGGCCGAGCACGATGTGGGAGTCGAAGGCCTCGACACCGAGGAAACGTTCTCCCGGCGCGGAGCGGAGCAGGGGCTGCCATTGCTCCATTGAGACGCTGTCACTGGGTGCCCACGCGAGGTCGGACTCGATGCTGTCGCGGTTGTGGACGATGAAGAGCCGATCGCCTGCCGGCTCGACGTCATATTCGACCCCAGCAGTGCGGGGTGCGACAGTGCGCCACTCCCCTGTCGGGTCAGCGCTGTCGAGGAGCCGGACCTCGCTCGTGGTCTTCGAGCCGATGCTGTGCAGCAGCCAGTGCTCGTCGCGGCTGCTGCCGATGCCCATCCAGAAGCGCTCGTCGTCCTCCTGATGGATGAGCACGTCCTGGGACGTGGGGGTGCCGACCTTGTGGCGCCACAGTTGATGGGGTCGCCAGGCCTCGTCGAGGCGGGTGTAGAAGACGAACGTGCCGTCGCGGCTGAACTCGACGCCATAGCCGATGTCCGAGACGGTGTCATCGAGGACCTCACCCGTGGTCAGGTCCTTGATGACGAGGTCGAAACGCTCGTCCCCGGTGCGATCCGTGGCGAGCGCGAGCCGATTGTGGTCGTGACTGACCGACAGGGCGCCGATGGCGAAGAACTCGCTGTCGCCCGCCTCGACGTTGCCGTCGACGAGGACCTGCTCGCCCGTGATGGCCTCGCCGTCCAACACAGGTCGAGCCGCACGATCGGTCAGCGGGGAACGGGCCTGCAAGGCATACTGCTGGCCTTCGACGGTGCGGCTGTAATACCACCACGGCCCGCTGGCCACCGGCACCGAGAGATCGGTCTCGAGGACCCTTGACTTGATCTCGGCGAAGATCTTCTGCCGCAAGGGTTCGAGTCGCTCGGTCAGGGCCTCGGCGTACGCGTTCTCGGCGTCGAGGTGGGCGATGACTTCGGGATCCTCGCCATCGCGCAGCCACTCGTAGGGGTCGATGAAGCGATCACCGTGGTGCTCGCGGATGACGGGCCGCTCCGGAGCCGGCGGCGGGAGGGTGGGGTGTGTCGTCACTGGTCAGCCGCCACCGAGGCATCGGGGGCCGAGAAGGACCTTGAGGTCACCGAAGAGACCCTCTGTGGCCTGGACCCGATGGTTGGAGTCGACTTTCAGCTCGACGACCCGGCCGGGCTTGACCAAGCGCAAGTGCACCTCGGTGGCGCCAGGGTGGTTGGCCAGGATGCCCTTGAGCTCCTCAATCAGGCTGGGGGTCGCGCGCTGGGTCTCCATGGTGATCACCACCGGCCCGCGAGGTCCATCGGTCAGTTCCGGGAGGAAGAGGTCCTGGGCGTAGATCGAGACCGAGTCGTCGCGTCGGTTCACCTTGCCCCGCACGACGACGACGGTGTCCTGGGTGAGCATCGTCTGGACGGTGAGATAGGCACTCGGGAAGAAGAGGCACTCGATCGAGCCGGCCAGGTCCTCGACTGTGGCGATGGCCCAGAGGTCGCCCTTCTTGGTCCGCTTGATGGACAAGCCGGTGATGAGGCCCGCGACCGTGACGTTGGAGCCCTCGGGCTTGGAGTCGTCGGCGGTGAGCGAGGCGATCTGGGTGTCGGCGTGCGCCGTGAGGACGTGCTCGATGCCCAGGAGCGGGTGATCGCTCACGTAGAGGCCGAGCATCTCCCTCTCGAAGGAGAGGAGGGTCTGCTTGTCCCATTCCGCCTGCGGGACGACAGCCAGGCCGAGCATGTCCATCTCGCTGCCGCCACCGGCGTCGTCGTCGCCGAAGGACCCGAAGAGTGAGTCCTGGCCGATGGCCTCCTGCTTCTTGATGGCCACGAATGCGTCGACGTATTCCTCGTGGATCCGCATGAGGCCCAGGCGCGGCTCGGCGAGCCCGTCGAAGGCTCCACCCTTGATGAGGGATTCGACGGTTCGCTTGTTCGCGACCGTCGCGGAGCACTTGGAGAGGAAGTCCTTGAAGGAGGTGAAGGGGCCCTTCGCCTGTCGGGCCTTGATGATCTCGTCGACGACGTTGTGGCCGACGTTGCGGATCGCCTGCAACCCGAAGCGGATGTCGGTGCCCACCGCCGCGAACTGGCCCACGGACTCGTTGACGTCCGGCGGCAACACCTTGATGCCCATGCGCCGACACTCGCCGAGATAGAGAGCGGACTTGTCCTTGTCATCGCCGACGCTGGTGAGGAGGGCCGCCATGTATTCGGCGGGGTAGTTCGCCTTGAGATAGGCCGTCCAGTAGGAGACGAGCCCGTATGCCGCGGTGTGGGCCTTGTTGAAGGCGTAGTCGGAGAACGGGACGAGGACATCCCAGAGCGCCTTGACCGACGCCTCGTTGAAGCCGTTGGACCGCATGCCCTCGGAGAAGGGGACGTACTCCTTGTCGAGCACTTCCTTCTTCTTCTTGCCCATGGCTCGCCGGAGTAGGTCGGCGTTGCCCAAGGTGTAGCCGGCGAGTTTCTGCGCCAACTCCATGACCTGTTCCTGGTAGATCACCAGTTGGTATGTCGTCCCGAGGATGGGCGCGAGGGCCTCCACCATCTCGGGCTGGAGCTTGCCCTTGAGTTGGGGGTCGAGGGGGATGAGCTCCTGCTTGCCGTTCTTGCGGAGTGCGAAGTTGGTGTGTGCATTAACGCCCATGGGGCCGGGTCGGTAGAGCGCGAGGGCGGCCGAGATGTCCTCGAAGTTGTCCGGCTGCATGAGTTTGAGCAGGGTGCGCATGCCGCCACCGTCAAGCTGGAAGACTCCGAGGGTGTCACCGCGCCCGAGAAGTTGGTAGGTCGCCGTGTCGGTCATGTCCTTCGAGAGGGCATCGAGGTCGATGTCCTCGCCACGGTTGGCCTTCACGTTGGCGAGCGCGTCGTCGAGGATCGTGAGATTGCGCAGTCCCAGGAAGTCCATCTTGACCAGCCCGAGCTCCTCACAGCTCGGGTAGTCGAACTGGGTGATGACCTGACCGTCCTGCAGGCGGCGCATGATCGGGATGACATCGAGCAGGGGCTCGCTGCTCATGATGACGCCAGCGGCATGGACGCCCCACTGGCGCTTCAGCCCTTCGATCCCCTTGGCGAGTTCGACCACCTCTTGCGCGGCGGGGTCCTCGGCGACGACATTGCGGAACTCGACGCCCTCGCCATAGCGGCTGTGCGTCGGGTCGTAGAGGCCGGTCAGGGGCACGCTCTTGCCCATCACGTCGGCCGGCATCGCCTTGGTGAGTTTCTCCCCCATCGCAAAGGGGTGGCCCATGATCCGCGAGGAGTCCTTGACCGCCTGCTTGGCCTTGATCGTGCCGTAGGTGACGATCTGGGCGACGCGGTCCGAGCCGTATTTCTCCGTGACGTAGCGGATGACCTCGCCTCGACGACGTTCGTCGAAGTCGACGTCGAAGTCGGGCATCGACATGCGCTCGGGGTTGAGAAAGCGCTCGAAGATCAGGCCGTGCGGCACGGGATCGAGATCGGTGATCCCCATGGCATAGGCGCACATGGACCCGGCCCCCGAGCCACGACCCGGACCGACGCGAATCCCGTTGTCCTTGGCCCAGTTGATGAAGTCGGCGACGACGAGGAAGTACCCGGCGTATCCCTTCGAGACGATGACGTCGGTCTCGAAGTCGGCCTGCTTCGTGGCGTAATCGGGAACGCCAGCCGGGAAGCGGCGCCGCAACCCGGCATACACCTCCTTGGTGAACCAACTTTGCTCGGATTCGCCCTCAGGACAAGGGAATCGCGGCATGAACCGCCCCTCGGCCGTCGTGAACGAGACGTCACAACGGTCGGCGATGAGCAGGGTGTTGTCGCAGGCCTCGGGCAACTCACGGAAGAGATGGCGCATCTCGGCGGGTGACTTGAGGTAATAGCCCTCGCCCTCGAACTTGAAGCGGCCCGGGTCGAGGAGGGTGTTGCCGGAGTTGATGCAGAGCAGCGCATCCTGGGACTTGTCGTCCTCGGGCTTGACGTAGTGCAGGTCGTTGGTGGCCAGCAGCGGCAGCCCGAGATCCTTGCCCAGGCGCATGAGGTCCTCACGCGTGCGCCGCTCGATGCTGTTGCCGTGGTCCATGAGCTCGAGGAAGTAGTTCCCGCGCCCGAAGATGTCGCGGAACTCGGCCGCTGCCTCGCGCGCCAGGTCGTATTGACCGAGCCGGAGCCTGGTCTGGACCTCGCTGCTCGGGCAGCCGGTCGTGGCGATGATGCCCTTGCCGTAGCGGTGGAGCAGGTCGCGGTCGATGCGCGGCCACTTGGCATAGACCTGGTCGAGGCTGGCGATCGAGCTCATCTTGAAGAGGTTGGACATCGCCGCGTTGTCGGTCGCGATCATCGTCATGTGCGTGTAGACGCCGCCCGCCGAGACGTCATCACCGCGCGGCGTCCGCTCGTCGCCGAACATCGTGCGCGTCTTGTCCGTGCGGTCGGTGCCCGGCGTCACATAGGCTTCGACCCCGATGATCGGCTTGACGCCGGTGCCTTGGGCCTTCTTCCAGAACTCATAGGCGCCGAAGAGGTAGCCATGATCGGTCGTCGCGAGCGCCGGCATACCCATCTCCGCGCTCCGGCTGAAGAGCTCACTGATGCGGGCTGCGCCATCGAGCATGGAGTACTCGGTGTGGACGTGCAGGTGGACGAAGTTGTCCTTGCGGTCCAGCGGTGCGGCGGGCCTACCGGTGACGGGGGCGGGATCGGGAGACATCTCGACCATCCTAGGTTGGTCCACCGACAGCCGGGTATGCCGTCCGCTCACCTCCCCGGGACTGCCGCCACCCCCGCGTGGGAGAGCCCCGGCATACCGTGCCTTGCGTCTCGAGACGGTGTCTCAGACCCCGGAAGCCAGCCGTTCGAGGGCCAGTTCGAGGTCGGCCGGATACGTCGAGGAATAGGTGACCCACTCCCCCGTGCCCGGGTGCTCGAAGCCGAGTTCCATGGCATGGAGCCACTGCCGCTCCAGGCCAAGACGCTGCGCCAGCGCCGGGTCGGCACCGTAGGTCAGGTCGCCCACGCACGGGTGCTTGGTGGCAGCCATGTGGACCCGGATCTGGTGGGTGCGCCCGGTCTCGAGCTTGACCTCGAGGAGGCTGGCGTGCCGGAAGGCCTCGATCAATTCATAGTGGGTCACGGCCGGCTTGCCGGAGTCCATGACCGCGAACTTGTAGTCGTGCCCGGGGTGGCGGCCGATCGGCGCGTCGATGGTGCCGATCAGCGGGTCCGGGAGACCCTGGACGAGGGTGTGGTAGGTCTTGTCGACCCGGCGCTCCTTGAAGGCGCGCTTGAGGACCGAGTAGCCGCGCTCGCTCTTGCAGACGACCATGAGGCCGCTCGTGCCGACATCCAGCCGCGACACGATGCCCTGCCGTTCACTGGCTCCACTGGTCGAGATCCGGTAGCCCGCGGCTTTGAGGCCAGCGAGGACATTCGGGCCGGTCCAGCCCACACTCGGGTGGGCGGCGACGCCGACTGGCTTGTCGACGACGACGATGTCGTCATCGTCGTGCACGATCGTCATTCCCGGGACCGGCTCGGCGATGACCTCGAGCGTGGGGCTCACCGGGCCAGCATCGAGGACGACCTCGAGCAGGTCTCCGGCGTGGACCCGGTGGGACTTGGCAACGGTGCTTCCGTTGACGCTCACGGCCCCCTCTGCTGCCAAGTCGGCGCCGCGTGTGCGCGAGATGCCGAAGAGTCGGGCGAGAGCGGCATCGATCCGTTCGCCCTGGAGCCCGTCGGGGACGGCCATCAATCGGACGTCACTCATGGGGTGTCCCATCCGGTTTCGTCCCGCGCAGCGTGAGCCAGACGACCATCCCGGCGGCGAGCACGATGGCGATGTCGGCGACATTGCCGATGAAGAAGCCGAAATAGTCGAGGAAGTCGACCACGTGCCCCTGGAAGGCCTTGGGCTCGCGGAAGACGCGGTCGATCAGGTTGCCGATCGCCCCTCCGAGGAGGAGTCCGAAGGTCAGAGCCCACCCCGTGCTGGCCACCTTGCGGGCACTGACAGCCACCACGATGACGATGACGATCGACAGCGCGGTCAGCAGCCAGGTGACCTTGTCACCGAGGGAGAAGGCGGCGCCGCTGTTCCAGATGAGGTTGAGTCGGATCCAGTCCCCGATGAGCGGCTTCGGGACGCCCGGCTCGAGCGTGCGAAGGGCCCATATCTTGCTGCCCTGATCGGCGACGAGAGTGAGGACAGCGGAGGTGAGCAACACGGCATACAGCCGTGACCGGCCGTCGGCGGGAGCCGAGGCCGGTCCGGTGTCCGGGCTGCTGGTGGAGGTCAGCGACGTTCCTGCTTCTTCTTGCATGGCATGCACAGCGTCGCACGAGGAGCGGCCTGAAGGCGAAGTTTGCCGATGGGCTGACCACATGACTCGCAGACGCCATAGGTGCCGTCCTCGAGTCGCGCGAGAGCGTGTTCGTTCTGGGCCAACATCTCGCGGGCATTCTCGGCGAGCGCCAACTCCTGCTCCCGTTCATAGGTCTTCGCCCCGGCGTCGGCCTGGTCATCGCCGGCACCATCACCGGAGTCACGCATGAGGTCGACGATCTCGCTCTCAGCCTGCTCGAGGTCGCGGCGCAGTTGCGCGATGTCGCTGTCAAGCTCGGCGCGCACAGCCTTGAGTTCGGCTGCGGTCCAAGGGGATTCGTCCTCGCGCACCACCAGCGGCGCGCCCTTCTTCGCCAGGGCTGCCTTCTTCGCTGCTGGCGCAGCCTTGGCCGTCTTGGCGGGAGCCGCCTTTTTCGCGGGCGCGGCCTTCTTC
>DAOLRO010000017.1:0-5372 GCA_035418665.1 Phycicoccus sp. | reverse complement strand
CGCAGCCTTGGCCGTCTTGGCGGGAGCCGCCTTTTTCGCGGGCGCGGCCTTCTTCACCGGCGCGGCCTTCTTCGCTGGCACAGCCGCCTTCGCGGCCTTGACCGGCGCAGCCTTCTTCACAGCCGGAGCCCCCTTCTTCGCCGGAGCAGCCTTCGCCCCTGCCTTCACCGGCGCGCCCTTCTTCACAGCCGGAGCCGCCTTCTTCGCCGGAGCAGCCTTCGCGGCTGTCTTCACCGGCGCAGCCTTCTTGGCGGGCGCCGCGGACTCCAAGCCACCCCGACCGACGGCTTTGGTCGCCGCCGACACCGCAGACCTGGCGGCGGACAGGACTCGCTTGGCAACCATGCCGTTCCTCACTTCGTCGATGGGGAAAGCCACTTCGTGCGGTGGTGCGCCGAGGATACGGCAGGACGACCCGGCCCACGGTGCGAACACACCATAGTGCGGCCGCGATCAGTTGCGGACAGCGGGACGGGTCGACATCCGTTTGGATGCCGACCCGTCCGGTCAGTGCGTTGATCCGCGGGATCAGCCTTGGTGGGCTTCCTCACCCTGCGGCTCGTGGGACTCCTGCTCCGGGTCCACCGCCGTGTGCTCGAGCTTGTCGAGCTGCTCGGTGATGAAGCCCTTGAGGCGGCCGCGGTAGTCCTTCTCGAAGTTGCGGAGTTCGCCGATCTTCGCCTCGAGGACGCTCTTCTGCTTGCTCAACTCCTCGAGGATGGACGCCTTGCGCTGCTGGGCCTCGTGCACCATGCCCGTCGAACGCTCACGAGCCTCCGTGATGAGCTCGTCATGGCGGCTCTGGCCGGCCGCGAGCAACTCGTCGTGCTTGGTCTGGCCGGTCGAGACGAACTCGTCGAACTGCGACTGACCGGTGGTGACCAGCTCCTCGTGACGGCTCTGGGCCTGCGAGATGAGGTCGTCATGCTGGGACTGCGCGGTGGTGATGAGCTCGTCGCGGCGGCTCTCACCGGCGGCCACGTGCTCGTCGTGCAGGCGCTGCGCCAAGGCCAGGACACCAGCGGCGCTGCCCGCACCGACTGCCGCGGCGCCAGCGAGGGCGCCATTGCTGCCGCCCTCCTCCTGGCCGGTCGCGGCGAAGTTTGCAGCGGCGTGCTCGGACTGGGCCCGAGCTGCCTCGATCCGACCCTGCGCTTCGCGCTCAGCCTCCTCAGCTCGCTGCTGTGCCTCTTGGGCCCGCTGCTCCGCCTCTGCAATACGCTCCTGGGCGCTCTGCTCGGCTTCGGCGATGCGCTGCTGCGCGGCCTGCTCAGCTTCGCTGGCACGCTCCTGGAGCACAGCGACCTGCTCGTCGTGGTTGGCCTGAGCACCCTCGACCTGCGCCTGGCCCTCGGCGTGCGCACGAGCCGCCTCGTCCCGACCGGCCCGCTCCTGCTCCCAGGAGCTGCGGTCGCTCTCGAAGCCGGCACGCTGCTCGTCCCAAGTGGCGCGCTCGGTGTCGCGCTCCTCAGTGAGCGAGGCGAGTCGACCGTCGGAGGCACTGAGCTGCTCCTCGAGCTCGCGGATGCGCCCCTCGAGGTCGGCATTGCGACCTTGGAGCTCCTCGACCTCGGCTCCAGCGTGCGGGTCAGCGCCGACAAAGCCAGCAGCAGGGAGGGGCTCAAGTCCCCGGCCCTCGCGGCAGTCGTTGACCTGACCGCGGAGATCCTCCCCCTCCTTGGCCTGGCGGCGCATCTCGACGACGATGTCATCGAGGAAGTCATCGACCTCGCGCTCGTCGTAACCCCGACGGAATTGGGTGGTCGTGAACGTCTTGTTCAGGACGTCCTCGGGCGTGAGGGCCATGTGAAACTCCTGTGGCAATGTGAACAGTGAGCGCCCCGGGAAGCATGCGATGTGTGGGGCTGACGCCTCAGCCTAGAGGATCGCGAGCAATACGTAGAGACCGAGCACCAAGACGATGAACCCGAGGTCCAAGGAGACCGCCCCCAGCCGAAGCGGCGGGATGACTTTTCGCAAGGCGTTCAGGGGCGGGTCGGTCAGCGTGTAGACCGCCTCGGCGATCACGAGGACGACGCCGCGCGGGCGCCAGTCACGGGCGAAGATCCTGATCCAGTCCAGCACGAGTCGTCCGAAGACGACCATGAGATAGAGCCACACGATCAAGTGCAGCGCGGAGCGCACGGCATACATGGTCGTGAAGTCTCCGGGACGAACCTGTGAGCCAGCCGGGAGGCCGGTGTCAGCTCTGGTTGAACAGCCCGCGTGCCGGCGCGGCCGCCGCCTGCTCCTCCGCGTTGACCTCCACGGTCTCGGGTGAGAGGAGGAAGACCTTGCTCGTCACGCGTTCGATTGAACCGTGGAGGCCGAAGACCAGACCGGCAGCGAAGTCGACGAGTCGCTTGGCGTCCGCGTCGTCCATGTCGGTGAGGTTCATGATCACCGGGATGCCTTCGCGGAAGTTCTCGCCGATGACCTTGGCCTCGTTGTAGGTGCGCGGGTGGATCGTCGTGATTCGCGAAATGCCCACCGCGTCGTGGTCACGGACCACGTGGGCGACGGAGCGTCGTTGCTCGAGGGAGGTGACCGGCGCGGTCTCGTGCCCAGCCGATTCATGGGCGTAGTCGTCCTCGTAGTCGTAACCATCCCGATAGGCCTGCTGGTCCTCGGCCAGGCCGAGGTAGACCATCGTCTTGCGGAGCGCGCCGCTCATGAGAACTCCTTCAGAGGTGCGTGGGCCCGAGGTCGCTGCGGCCGCTGCTGTCGCGTTCGAAGTTACCCAAGTGACAGACGAGATCCGAGGATTGCGCTTCCGACACGCAGGTGTGTCGCCCCGTGCCGGATCGCGGCCTCGAGATCACCGCTCATTCCCGCCGAGATCCATGTCGCCGCCGGATGAGCATGTCGTATGCCGTCCGCCACCTCCCGCAGCCGGGCGAATGCCTCGTCGGGGTCGAGTTCGCGGGGGGCCACGGCCATGACGCCGCGCAGCGACAGGTGCGGCAATTCGCCGACCGCGTCAGCCAGCGCATGGACCTGGGAGGGCGGGACCCCGCCACGCGCAGGGTCACCGTCGAGGGAGACCTGGAGAAGGACTTCGAGCGGGCGTGGGTCACCGGTCGACTCGGAGCGCCGTCGATCAAGGGCCGCAGCGACCTTGAGCCGGTCGACGGAGTGCACGACATCGGCCACCTCGGCGACAACCCCGGCCTTGTTGGACTGCAACTGCCCGATGAAGTGGACCGACAGTCCCCCAACGGAGGGCACCGCGGGTCCGCCCTGCGCCTCCTCGTCGCGACCCACATCGCCCTTGCCCGCGCCCCGCGTCGTCCCCCATCGATGGGCGTACTTGTCCGCCAACTCCTGGGCCTTGTTCTCCCCCACGTCGCGGACACCTAGCCCCTTGAGGTGGTCGACGTCGGATCGGGGGAAACGCTTGGTGACGACGATGAGGGTCGGTTGATCAGCGCGGCCAGCGGCGACGGTGGCGGCGTCGATCCGGTCGAGCACACTGGCCAGTCCCCGGGCGATCTCATCTCGCCGCGCCGCCTCCTGCGCCGCCAACTCAGTCGAGTGAGAATCTGACCCACCGGCGCTCATGCGCTGCCTCCGACGATCACGCCGGCAAAACGACCGGTGACACCGTCCCTACGGTGGGAGAAGAGGGCCGGGTCCTCGCGCGAGCACCCCGGCACCCACTCGACGGCGATGTCCAGACCACGTAGCTGCGCAACGACGCCAGCAGCCACGTCGATCGCCGGAGTACCCGTCCAGGACACGGTCCTCGACTCAGGACTGATGTCCGCCGCTTCATCGCGAAGCTCGGCTGGCACTTCGTAGCATCGACCGCACACGGATGGCCCGACCATCGCCCGGATGTCGCCGGCACCCAGCGAGCGCATGCGCGAAACAACCTGCGGGACAACGCCTTTCATCATCCCCTGACGTCCCGCATGGGCCGCAGCGAGGACCGAACCATCTGCCGAGTGGAGGAGGATCGGGACGCAGTCAGCCACCAGGACGACCAGCGCAACGTCCGGTCGAGTGGTGATGATCCCGTCCACGGCGGGCGCGAGTTCAGTTGCAGCAGTTGGTGTCTCGACGATCGCGACATCGGCGCCATGACATTGGTTCATGAAGGCCAGCCGATCCGGCGCCACCCCCAACGCGACGGCCAGCCGGCGCCGGTTCTCGTCCACCGCGAGCGGATCGTCGGCGACGTGGGCACCCAGGTTGAGCCCGGCATACACCCCCTTGCTCACCCCGCCCGAGCGCGAGGTGAAGGCACGGCGCACACCACTCTCGTCTGATCGCCAGTGGAACACGGCTCCACGGTAGACGCGAGAGCGGGTGGGTGATCACTCACCCACCCGCTCTCGCGCGTGATTCGTCGGCCGCTGGGCCCGAGGACTACTTCAAGAAGTCGGGGACATCAAGATCATCGCCCTCTTCGAAGGTGACCGTGCGTGGCGGAACCGGCCGCGAGACCGGCGTGACCGGACGCTCCGTCGCTGCATCTGTCTGGACAGCTGGACGCGAGTCCTCGGCGGCGGCTGGGTCACCCTGACCGCCCGCGCCCGTGGCACTGGTCGATGCCGCTGCCGGCGCCCCACCCGAGGCGGACGAGCTCTCGGTCTGGGCACCCGCGCTGGCCACCGGACGGGACTGGATCGACCCGAGTGCGCGCGCGTCCTCGCGACGCACCGGCGAGCCACCGTCGAAGCCCGCCGCAATGACGGTGACGCGGACCTCATCGCCGAGGGCGTCGTCGATGACGGCACCGAAGATGATGTTGGCCTCGGGGTGCGCCGCCTCTTGGACCAGACGGGCGGCCTCGTTGATCTCGAAGAGGCCGAGGTCGCTGCCGCCCTGAATGGAGAGCAGCACGCCGTGGGCGCCGTCGATGCTCGCCTCGAGCAGGGGCGAGGAGATCGCGAGCTCGGCGGCCTGAATGGCCCGCTCCTCGCCGCGTGCAGACCCGATACCCATGAGGGCCGAACCAGCGCCCTGCATGACGGACTTGACGTCGGCAAAGTCGAGGTTGATCAGACCCGGGGTGGTGATGAGGTCGGTGATGCCCTGGACACCCGAGAGCAGCACCTGGTCAGCGCTGCGGAAAGCATCGAGCATCGAGACCCCGCGGTCGCTGATCGACAGGAGGCGGTCGTTGGGGATGACGATGAGAGTGTCGACCTCTTCACGCAGGGCGCCGATCCCGGACTCGGCCTGGTTGGCGCGACGGCGACCCTCGAAGGTGAACGGGCGGGTGACCACACCAATGGTGAGGGCGCCCAGGCCGCGGGCGATGCGGGCGACGACCGGCGCACCGCCGGTGCCCGTGCCGCCACCCTCGCCTGCGGTGACGAAGACCATGTCGGCCCCCTTGAGCACCTCCTCGATCTCCTCGGCGT
>DAOLRO010000016.1:14082-26070 GCA_035418665.1 Phycicoccus sp. | reverse complement strand
AGAAGCAGAAGGCCGGCAAGAAGCGGATGAAGAACATCGGCTCGGTCGAGGTGCCCCCGGAGGCCTTCATCGCGGCGCTGTCCTCGGACGAGCCCGTCAAGAAGAAGTAGGTCACCTCTCCCCGTGGCCGCTTCACCAGCGGTGCGTATGCCGTGGGGCTGGGTCCCCGGGCGATCGCGCCTTCTCATGTCGGGGAGTGCCCTGCTCTGGGGCATGCAGTTCGCCTTCTTGACCCCCTCGATCGGGATCATCCTCGTCGCGCTCTACGACGCGACGCCCGGCCAGGTCGGGTGGGCGCTCACGGCATACAACATCTCGGGGTTCATCTCGACGCTCGTCGTGCCGAGCCGCGCGGATCGCAAGGGGGACTACCTGCGCCCACTGCTCTGGTGCGGGGGAGCGACGATTGCGCTCGCGAGCGCCCTGGCCCTGGTGACCACGCTGCCCATGGCGGTGTTGGCGTTGGTCGCCCTCGGTGGTCCGGCGGGTGTCGGGATCGGGTTGCTCTTCGCCCACCAGAAGCATGTGGGCACGTCGGTGTCGGGGATCATGAAGACCCGCGCGATCTTCTCCTTCTCCTGGGTGGCCGGACCGCCGATCGCGACGTTCATGCTCGGCCTGCTCGGCAAGCGCTCCGTGCTGTGGGCGGTGGTCGCCATCGCCACGCTGGGGATGACCTGCACCGTGCTGATGATGCGCGACCGCGCCCAGCAGCTGGCGCGCCAGGGCGACCTCACGGGAGCGATCGTCACCGAGGACTCGCGCGAGTCGGTGCTCTCCGTCCTCCGCCAGCGTCGGGTCGTCGTCATGACCTTGGCCTTCCTCGTCCTCGTCGGGACGACGTCGGCGTCCGTGGCCACCGTGAGCCTCTTCGTCGTGCACCGCCTCGGGCTCGATGTCATCTGGGGCGGGGTTGCGCTCGGCACCTGCGCGGCACTCGAGATTCCCTTCCTGCTCACCCTCGGGCGCCTCAAGGAGCGCTTCGGTTCGGCGTGGTTGCTGCTCGTCGGTGGCCTCTGCGGCGGGGCCTATTACGCGTCGATGGTGTGGATCTCCGGACCGATGTGGCTGGTGGCGGCCCAACTGCTCAATGCCGTGTTCATCGCGACCATCCAGGGCCTCGGGCTGACGATCTTCCAGGAGGTCGTGCCTCGCCCCGGCCTGGCCTCGGGCCTCTTCATGAACACCCAGCGCCTCGGCGCAGTCCTGTCCGGTCCGATCATCGCGCTCGGCGCCTTGCCCGGACTGGGCTATGGCTGGGTCTTCGCGGCGTGCGTGCCCATGGTTCTGCTGGGCCTGGCCCTGCTCGTCGTGGCCCGCCGCCTCGGCCCCTGACGCCTAGACTCGCGGGATGGGTCGCCATGTCGCCCGAGTGGAGTCGTATGCCTATGCCGGCCTGCCCGCCGGGACTCACACCGGTATGCCGTCGGCGACCCTCACGCTCGTCATCGCACTGGATGAGCCCCTCGAGTTGAGTGGCGGTCCGCTCGGTCTCGAGCATCGTCGACTCGGTGTCAGCGTCGCGGGCCTGCACACCTCCCCGGTGACGATCCATCACGACGGGCGGATGCGGGGCATGCAACTGGACTTGACTCCCGCGGGGTGTCGTGCCCTCCTCGGGTGCCCGGCCGCCGAATTGGCTGATCGCGCCCAGGAGGGAGCGGACGTGTTCGGTGCCCTTGCGGATCGGATCCGCGAGCAACTCCACGAGACGTCGGACGCAGCACGCCAATTGCGTGTCGTGGCAAAGGAAATGGGAGGCACCTCCGGTGCTGCACCCATGGATGATCGGCTGTCGCGCGCGTGGGCGCACTTGGAGACCGCGCGCGGGCTGGTTTCCGTCGCCGACCTCGCCGATGACTCCGGCTGGTCAACCAGGCACTTCACCCAGCGGTTCACCAAGGAGTTCGGGCAGGGGCCCAAGACGATGGCGCGCATCATGCGATTCGAGAGGTCGCGCGCGATGGTGCGCCACGGCATACCGGCAGTTGATGTGGCGAGCCGGTGCGGGTATGCCGACCAGGCGCACCTCGTCCGGGAGTGGCGACGACTCGCCGTGACGACACCCGGGCATTGGGTTCCCGATGAGCTCGCATTTGTTCAAGACGAGGCGACCGCGGGCGGGGCAGCCTGAGGGCATGGACACCACAACAGAGAACACGTCGGGAGCCACTCCCCGGACGGACCACAACATCTGGCCAGCGACCTTCTATGACGACGCTCATGCCCAGCGGCAGTGGCTCGCCCAATTCGGCTTCGAGGAGGGCATCGTCGTCCCTGGTGACGAGCCGGGCACGATCCACCACAGCGAGATGCTCTGGCCCGACGGAGGCCGGGTCATGGTCGCCAGTCGAGCCACCTCAGCGGCCGAATACGGTGAGGCCCGCGGCGGAGGGGTCTACGTCGTCTGCACCGATCCCGATGCCGTGGCTGCTCGCGTCGAGGCGATGGGTCTCGCCTTCCACCGGCCGCTCGAGTCCCAGACCGAGTACGAGTCGCGGGGGTTCAGCGTCCGAGACCCCGAGGGGGTCATCTGGAGCTTCGGCACCTACGCCGGCTGACCTGACCCCTCTGCTCGACTCTGCCCGGTCGATGTATTCCACGACCTCCAGAGCGTCGTGGAATACATCGACCCGGCAGAGGACTCAGCGGGGGCGGACGGTGAGCAGCTGGTTGAGGGTGCCCACCGGGCCCGATTCGTCGTGGAGCACCGAACTGGTGAGCCCGACGCCGTTCGGCCCGAAGGACACGGACGTGTCGAAGCCGACCCAGTCACCCCGGGGTTCGCGGAAGTAGTCAGCCGTGAGGTCGAGATTCGGGAAGTGGACCGTCATCGGGTCGACCCGCACGGTCATGCCATTGGCGATGTCGAGGAGGCGTGCGGCGTGCGGCACGGCGCCGACGGACTCGCCCTCCAGCAGGGGCACATCACTGCGCACCCAGAAGGCAGCACGCCCGGGCTCGACCTGATCGCGGCGCACTTGAGCCGTCGAGATGAACCCACCGGGCCACACCTTCCCGGGAGTCCACTCGGCCATTTCTGATGGTCCGGGGATCGACGGCAGGGGGGAGGCCGCCAGGGCGGAGGTGTCCCGCTGCTCCATCAGCCACGCCCGCAGGATCACGGCTGATCGACCGCCTTGGCTCATCGTCGCCTCGACCAACTCGATCGTGCGGCCGGGGCGCAGCACTCGGACCGACGTGGCGACCTCGCCGACGGACATGGTGCCGAGGATGTCGTAGGACAGCCGGGCCAACGTGAGCCCGTCATCGCGCCGCTGATCCCGGTCGACCTCGACGAGGTGGGCGAGCAGGCCGAGCGCCGGCGCGATGTGCTGCTCCTCGAGCCGCCACGCCCCACCGACCTGCTCGGTGGCCACGAAGCGTTCGCCGTCGATCCGTTCGAAATACGCCATCTCGTTCCTCCCTCACACCGCGACGGTGGATTCCTCGCTGTCCGGCAGCTCCAGCGGCTCGCGCCCCGACCACGCCGTCAGTGCATCGAAGTGCTCCCAGATGGCGCCGATGCTCGTCGGCCACACGGCCTCCCCGCGAGGAGGCACGACCCCGTGGGCCAACTCCTGCCGGCTGAACCACCCATGGTCGACGAAGCACGCCTGCTCCTCCTCGGTGAGGCCGCTCCGATCGGGAGTGAAGCGCGAGACCCGCAGGCCGTAGAACACCTCGACCTGGTCGACGATCACGTCCGAGTAACCATGCAGCACCTGACGCTTGGCGACCGGACCGACCAACGCCTCCGGCGCAATCTTGAGACCGGTCTCCTCGCGCAACTCCCGCACGGCGGCCTCGACATCACTCTCGCCCGGATCGACACCACCACCGGGCGTGATCCACCAGTGCGGCACCGGGTCGAGCCCGAGATCGCTGTCGCGGAAGAGCAGGATGCGCCCGATGCGGTCGACGACGAGCACCCGTGCGGTCCGGCGTTCGGCCCGCGGGCGGTCGGCGGGGTCGGCCGGGACATCGACGGTGTGCATGCCCCCACGGTAGGTGAGGGTCGTCACGGGAGGTGAGCCCACGGCATACCGGTCAGTAACATCGCGGCCATGACGCAGACCTACGCCCTCTATCGCAAGCTCAGCCGTATGCCGGGGGGCAAGTTGGCCTTCTCGCTCGCCTTCGCGCGAAAGGCGCCGTACTTCGGCACGGTGCGTCCGCGAGTGCGCGAGGTGCGCCCGAACCACGCCGAGCTCACCATCGCGAACCGGAAGGCCGTGCACAACCACATCGGCACCGTGCACGCGATCGCTGTCTGCAACGGCCTCGAAGCGGCCATGGGTCTGCTCGCCGAGGCGACGATCCCGAGCCATCGCCGGTGGCTGCCCAAGGGTCTCGAGGTGGCCTATCTGGCCAAGTCGACGACGGACCTACTGTGCATCGCCGAGACCGACGCCAGCGACTGGGCTGATGGCTTGGACGAGGTGCGGGTGCGCGTGAAGGCCGTGCGGACGGACGGCGTGGTCGTCGTCGAGGGCGTCATCCCGCTCCACGTCACCGACAAGCCAGCGCGCTGACCGGGGTCCCCGTCAGCCGACCAGCTTGCGGCGCAACCGATCCAGATCGTCAGGCCGCCAGCCCTGGGCGCGCAGCCACTCCGCCGCGCCGCCGTGCTGGTCGTGCAGCATCGCGAGGATGGACTCCATCGTCTCGCGGCGGGGGAGTTGGTCCTCGAGGCGTTGGGTTCGCAGGGCCATGGCATAGGACTCCGAGGACATCAATCGCTCGATGATCTGCTCGAGGCGCTCGGCGGTGAGGGCATAGTCCTCGACGATCGCTTCGGGAGCGACCCCGACGGCATCGAGGGTCAGGGCGACGATCGTCCCGGTCCGGTCCTTGCCCGCGGCGCAGTGCACGATGGTCGCCCCTCGCTGCGCGCGATCACCCCGATGGCCGCGGACACTGAGTCCGCTCGCCGGTCCAGATATCCGGCGTAGTGATCGGCCCAGAACTTCGCGTCGCGCCGCGCTCCCTTGACCACGGCGAGGGCGTCCTCGGCTGCGGTGGTCGTTGCTGCCCCGCTCAGTCGCTCGATGAGCGAATGGTGGTGATGGGCCAGCGACTCCTCGGCCCAGAGTGGACCCTTGCCGGTCACCCGCACCTCGTCCCCGGTCCGCAGGTCGACAATGTCGCGCACATGGTGTTCCTCCACCAAGGTGCGCACGTCGGCGGGGCTGAGGTCCTGGAGGTTGTCGCTGCGGATGAGACGCCCGTATGCCGTCCGCTCACCCGAGCGGGTCGGCAGGCCGCCGATGTCGCGCATGTTGACGACGCCGTCCAGAGTGATCCACCGGTCGCGGGGTTGGTCCTGCTGGACGCTGCTCACGCCCACCCGTCCACGATCAGCCCGACGCCCCGCTGCTCAGCGCGGCGCGCAACGGCATCGGCGATGAGCAGGTCGCTCAGGCCGCTGCCGAGGTTGACGATGACGGTGCGTCCCTCCGGTCGGCCGGAGGAGAGCAGGTGCCCCGTCCAGGTCGACACCTTCGGGTAGTCGCCCAGCTTGGCGCGGTCCCTGCGCACCGACTCGAACTGGCGGACGTCGTCAGCGGCGAGGACCTCGGCGGTCTCGGCCAGGTCCGGACCCACCGAGCTCGCATAGTCGAGAGGGAGGAAGAGCGCATCGGGCCGGGGCCACGTGACTGGCAGGCGGGTGTCGGTGAGACCGATGGACAGCCCGCTGATCACGACCAGCGCATCGCGGACGGCTGCCTCGCGCGAGCTCGCCGCGACGACCGTCAGATCGGGCGCGACGGTCTTGGCCCAGTCAGCGAGTTCGCGGACGGCCGACGCACGGCGCGACCAGACCGTCACCTCCCGGTGACCGAGGGCGGCCAGCATGGGCAGGTGCGACCGAGCCTGGGAGCCGGCGCCCAGATAGGTGATGGCCTCACCGGGCTCGACCAGTGCTCGGAGGCAGGCACCGGTGATGGCTGCCGTCCGGATCGCGGTGAGTTCGGTGGCCGGCATGAGGCAGGTCGGCGCGCCTGTGGTCCCGTCGTTGATGACCATGACTCCTGTGGCCGTCGGCAGGCCGCGCACGGGGTTGTCCGGGACCACGCTGATCCACTTGCAGCCCAACAGGTTTCGTTCGGGGTGGGCTGCCGGCATGGCGTTCGCGAACATCCCGGGGCTCGTGTGCACTGCAGGCTTCGGCGGTGCTTCGGCCCGTCCCTCGGCCAGAGCAGTCAGGGCCTCGGTCGCCAGCTCGATGAGCTCTGGCCACTCCGGCAGGGATGCCGTGACGTCGGCTTCGGTGAGGACTCGCACCGGACCAACCTATTCTGTCGGCCATGCCGCAGTTGCCCGACGGGGAGCCCGCGCCCGCATCCGGAGAGATCCCGGCTGAGGCGCTCGCCACCATCTCCGAGCGACCACTGGCGTTCTACGTCCACGTCCCGTTCTGCCGGGTCCGTTGCGGCTATTGCGACTTCAACACCTATACGCCGGGGGAGTTGGGGTCAGCCACCGCTCCGGCGGCCTTCGTCGACTCGGCGCTCGCCGAGTTGGACGTTGCCGCCAAGGTGCTTGGCGCTGCAGGGACCAAGGTGCCGCGCGTCGACACGGTCTTCTTCGGCGGCGGCACTCCGACCCTGCTTCCGGCGGCCGACCTCGGGAGGCTGCTGCACGGCATACGCGATCGCTTTGGTTTGGCCGCGGACGCCGAGGTGACGACGGAGGCCAACCCCGACTCGGTCGACACGGCATACCTGAGCGTGCTGCGGGCCCACGGTTTCACGCGCGTCTCGCTCGGGATGCAGTCCGCCGTCCCGCACGTCCTCGCGACGCTCGACCGGACCCACGATCCGGCCAACGTCGCTCGGGCGGTGGCGGCGGCCCGCGAGGTCGGCCTCGCGGTGAGCCTCGACCTCATCTACGGCACGCCGGGGGAGTCGCTCGCCGATTGGGGTGCGAGCCTGGACGCCGCCATCGCGCTGGAGCCGGACCACATCTCCGCCTATGCCCTGACCGTCGAGCCGGGCACGAAACTCGCCACGCAGGTCCGCCGCGGCATGCATGAGGCACCCGATCCCGACGATGAGGCCGACAAGTACGCCTTGGCCGACGAGCGCTTGGCCGCGGCGGGATACGACTGGTACGAGATCTCCAACTGGGCCCGCCGCCCGCAGGATCGCTGCCGCCACAACCTGCACTACTGGTCAGGAGCCAACTGGTGGGGCATAGGCCCCGGCGCGCACTCCCACGTCGGCGGCGTGCGCTGGTGGAATGTCAAATACCCGAGCGCGTATGCCGGGCGGCTGGCTTCCGCTGAGTCGCCGGCCGCCGCCCGCGAGAGACTCACCGACGACCAACGCGAGGACGAGCGGGTCCTGCTGGGGGTCAGGCTGGCCGACGGCTTGCCGATCGACGGCCTGACCGACGCCGGACGCGCATCAGTGGCCGGGTTGATCGCCCAGGGCCTCATCGAGGGCCCGGCAGCCCTGCGCGAGCGCCGGGTCGTGCTGACGCGGCAAGGGCGCCTGTTGGCCGACCTTGTCGTTCGTCACCTCCTTGGTCTGGAGTCGTGATCGACCCCTAGGGTCGGGGTCATGAATCGACTGACCGACCGCACCGCCATCGTCACCGGAGCCAGCCGAGGCATCGGCCTGGCCATTGCCCAGCGCCTCGTCGACGATGGCGCCCGTGTCGTCATCACGGCCCGCAAGCCCGAGGCCCTCGAGGAGGCGGTCGCGGAGCTCGGCGGTCCCGACCGCGCGATCTGGGTGGCCGGCTCGGCCGACGACCCCGCCCACCAGGACGAGGTCATCGGACGGGCGACCGAGGCCTTCGGAGCACCGACCCTCATGGTCAACAACACCGGCATCAACCCGACCTACGGCGGGCTCATGGATCTGGACCTCGCCGTCGCCCGCAAGATCGTCGAGACCAACTGCCTCGCCGCGATCTCCTGGGTCCAGAAGCTCCACGCGAGCGGTCTGGCCGAGCGCGGCGGCTCGATCGTCAACGTCGCCTCGGTCGCTGGACTCAAGCCGGCTCCGGGGATCGGCTTCTACGGTGCCAGCAAGGCCATGCTCATCCACCTCACCGAGGAGCTCGCCGTCGAGCTCGGCCCCTCGATCCGCGTGAACGCCGTGGCGCCAGCCGTGGTGAAGACGAAGTTCGCCAAGGCGCTCTACGAGGGCCGCGAGGACGAGGTGGCCGCGCCCTATCCGCTGAAGCGACTCGGCGTGCCCGAGGACATCGCCGGCACCGTCGCGTTCTTGCTCAGCGACGATGCCGCGTGGCTGACCGGCCAGACCCTCGTCGTCGACGGCGGCCTGCTCCTCACCGGCAGCATCTGAGGGCGCGCCCCTCGGCACCAACCTGCGTCACTTGACGAAGTCGGGGACCATCGGCGGCTTCCACCACTCACCGTTCATTGCCTTGACCGCGCCGATGACGTGGAGCACGATCCCGGCCACCCAGATGATCGGGTAGGTGATGAAACCGACGAGGATGATCATCAGGATGGCACTGATGATCAGGCCGATCCCGACCGCGATCTGCACGTTGAGTGCGTTGGCCGCATGCGCCCGGACGAACGGACCCTTGTCCTTGTAGACGAGGTAGATGACGAGCGCGGCGACGAAGCCAAGCGTGCCGCCGCTGAAGAAGGTGGCCGCAGCTGCGACGCCGTGGGCCAGGGCGCCCACCTGCTTCTCGGTCTCCGGAGCCAGCGGAGTGACGACGGGGTGACCGCCATAGGGCTGCTGGTACGCCGGCGGAGGCGGGGGCTGCGGCGCCGTGTATGCCGTGTGCTCACCACCGAAACCGGCTGGCGGTGGTGGGGGCGTGTTGTGGTCGCTCATGGCGAGTTTCCCTTCCTGGGTTGGTGACCTACCACCCATGGAAGCACTTCGAGCGGTCTCCCGTTCCCTCCAGGAGTGAACTTCGGGGGTGAGCTCAGGGTCGGGTCAGGGCTGCGCCCGATCTCCCGCAGCTCAGGCGCCGGGAGCGGTGACGAAGTCGATGAGCTCCTCGACCCGCCCGAGCAGCGACGGCTCCAGGTCGGCATACGTCCGCACCGTGCCCAGGATGCGTTTCCACCCCATCGCCACGTCGGCCTGGGTCGCATGGGCCCAGCCCAACTCCGCGAGGATCCCGTGCTTCCAGGACGTGCCACGGGGGATCACCGGCCAGCGATCCCAGCCCAACCGCTCGGGGCGGACCGACTGCCAGACGTCCACATAGGGGTGGCCCACGATCAGGACGTGCGCGGCATACGGTTTCAGCCCCGCGGCACGTGCGACGACAGCCGACTCCTTGGTCCCTGCCACCAGATGGTCGACGAGCACCCCCATGCGTCGACCCGGACCCGGCGAGAAGTCCCTGATGGCGGCCTCGAGATCATCGACCCCGTCGAGCATCTCGACGACGACACCTTCGAGGCGGAGGTCGTCACCCCAGACCTTCTCGACGAGCTCGGCATCGTGGCGCCCCTCGACGAAGATCCGCGAACCGATCGCCACCCGCGCGCTGGCTCCCTGCACCGCCCGGGAACCCGACGCAGTCCGCGCCGTGGCAGCCCGGGCCGCCGCCAACCGTTCGCTTGCGGCTGCTTCGGGTGGGGTGAGCACGACCGGGGCGCCGTCGATGAGGAAGCCCGGGCCGAGTGGGAAGCCCCGGACCCGGCCCCGCCGGTCCTCCAGGTGCACGACCTGCATCCCGCCGGCCTTCTCCACGCGCACCACGGCCCCGACCCAGCCGGTCTCGACCTCCTCGACCACCGTCCCCAGTTCGGCCGGCGTCGGCACCGACCGGCCTCGCTTGGGCGCGCGCCAATCCCCGGAAAGCACGTCCTGGCCGTAGCGGTCACTCACGAGGAGCCACCGTAGGCGGCGCACCGAGGCCGTCGGGGGACCGGCACGCCGTCGCGAAGGCGTTAGGATTGGCACTCGGACATGGAGAGTGCCAGAGCGCGCTCTCGGGAGCAGCGCAGAGCCGTCGGGAGGTGCTGGGATGAGTGAGGATCGTCGTCTCGCCGTCCTGCGTGCCATCGTCGAGGACTACGTCGAGACCTCCGAACCGGTGGGTTCCCGAGCCCTTCTCGACCGCCATCAGCTCGGTGTCTCGGCCGCCACCATCCGCAATGACATGGCCGCCCTCGAGGAGGAGGGGCTCATCGCCGCGCCGCACACGAGCGCGGGTCGAGTCCCCACCGACGCCGGCTACCGGCTCTTCGTCGACAAGCTCGCCGCGATCAAGCCGATGACCGGGGCCGAGCGGCGCGCGATCAGCCAGTTCCTCGACGGCGCTGTCGACCTCGACGACGTCGTGGACCGCACCGTGAGGCTGCTGTCGACCCTGACCCGTCAGGTCGCGGTCGTGCAATACCCCTCGCTCACGAGGTCCCAGGTGCGCCATGTCGAGCTCGTCCCCCTCGCGGCCGACCGCCTCCTCGTCGTCCTCATCACCACCACCGGCCGCGTCGAGCAGCGCATCATCGTCACGACCACCGATGTCCTGACTCCGACCGGTGAGAGTCTGCTGGCCCGCGTCCGCAGCGAGGTGGGCAGCGTGTCAGCGGGCAAGTCCCTTGCCGAGGCAGCTCGCGCCCTCGCCGCCCTCCCCGAACGCCTCGACGTGGACGCCGCCGAACTCGGTCGGTCTGTCGCGGCAGCCCTCGGCGACGCGCTCGTCGAGGAGCGCGAGGAGCGCGTCGTCATCGCCGGCACGTCGCACCTCGCGCGCCACGGGGCCGAGTTCACGACGACCCTCGGCCCGGTGCTCGAGGCTCTCGAGGAGCACGTCGTCCTGCTCAAGCTGCTCGGGACGGCCAGCCAGCAGGGCTCCCTCGCCGTGCACATCGGCCACGAGAACCCGTATGCCGGGCTGCACTCCACCTCAATGGTCGCCACCGGCTATGGCAGCGGCCGCGAACTCGTCGCGGGCCTTGGAGTGGTTGGCCCCACCCGCATGGACTATCCCTCGACGATGGCCGCCGTGCGCGCCGTCGCCACCTATGTCAGCACCATCCTCGATCGCTAGGACCTGATGAACGACTACTACGCCGACCTCGGCGTCTCTCGTGACGCGAGCGCGGAGGAGATCAAGCGCGCCTATCGCAAGGCCGCCCGCAAGCTGCACCCGGATGTCAACCCCAGCCCTGAAGCGGAAGAGCAGTTCAAGAAGGTATCGCAGGCCTTCGACGTGCTCTCGGACGCCGACAAGCGGCGTCAATACGACATGGGTGCGGACCCGTATGCCGGAGCGACCGGCGGCTTCGGCCAAGGCTTCTCCTTCAGCGACATCATGGACGCGTTCTTCGGTGCCGGGGCCGCAGGGCAAGGCGGCGGACGCGGCCCGCGACCCCGCCGTATGCGCGGACAGGACGCCCTCGTCCCGCTCGACATCGACCTCTCCACGGCGGCCTTCGGCGGCAACGCCGACCTCGTGATCGACACGGCCGTCGGCTGCCCGACCTGCCACGGTGAGGGCACCGCTCCCGGCACGAGCCCCCGCACCTGCGACGTCTGCAAGGGCCGCGGCGAGATCCAATCCGTCCAACGGTCCTTCCTCGGCCAGGTGATGACCACCCGTCCGTGCACCACCTGTCAGGGCTTCGGTCAGGTCATCCCCGACCCGTGCCGCGAGTGCTCGGGCGACGGCCGCATCCGGCACCGTCGCACGCTCACGATCAAGGTGCCCCCGGGCGTCGACACCGGCACCCGCATCCAACTCCCCGGCGAGGGCGAGGTCGGCCATGGCAACGGTCCGGCCGGTGACCTCTACGTCGAGGTCGCGGTCCGCCGCCACCCGATCTTCCAGCGTCGGGGCGATGACCTGCATGCGACCCTCGAGGTGCCCATGACTGCCGCGGCACTCGGCACGACGATCACCCTTGACACCCTCGACGGCGAGCGGGAGATCGATGTCAAGCGTGGATCCATGCCCGGCGACACCGTGACCCTGCGCGGTCTGGGCGTGACCCACCTCCGGCAGTCGACCCGCGGCGATCTCACCGTGCAC
>DAOLRO010000016.1:0-13982 GCA_035418665.1 Phycicoccus sp. | reverse complement strand
CGGTCTGGGCGTGACCCACCTCCGGCAGTCGACCCGCGGCGATCTCACCGTGCACCTATTGGTCCAGACGCCGACCAAGCTCACCGCCGAGCAGGAGGCACTCCTGCGCAACCTGGCTGAGCTCCGTGGCGAGCAGCACCCCAACGGCAAGATGGCCAGTCCCAGCGAGGGCACGATCTTCGGCAAGCTCCGCGACGCCTTCAAGACCCGCTGACCCAACCTTCACACGACAGGTATGCCGGGATGACCCTTCCGCTGTATCTCACCGAACCCGGTGGGCTGGCTGCCGCGGAGGTCGGGCAGATCGTTGCCCTGAGCGGTCCGGAGGCCAGGCACGCGGTCACGGTGCGCCGGACCGCGGTGGGGGAGCGGCTCCAACTCGCCGACGGTGAAGGCGCCCTCGTGGTCGGGACCGTGGAGTCCACCGGTCGCGATGAACTCACCCTGCGCGTCGAGCACGTGTCGAGCGTCGAGCAGCCGACGCCCCGCTTCGTCCTCGTCCAAGCCCTCGCCAAGAACGACCGTGACGATCAGGCGATCGAGGCGGCCACCGAGATGGGCGTCGACGAGGTCGTGCCCTGGCAGGCCGACCGGAGCATCGTCCAGTGGCGCGGTGAGCGCGGCGAGAAGGCCCGTCGCAAGTGGGATCAGGTGCTGCTCGCCGCGACCAAGCAGTCCCGTCGTCCGCGCCGTCCCACGCTGGGCGCCACGGTGACCACCGCCCAATTGGCGGCCAAAATCGCAACTGGCGGCACGGCATACGTGCTGCATGAAGAGGCGACCACAGCGCTCGCCGGGCTTCCCCTCCCCGTGGAGGGTGAGGTGCTCGTGATCGTCGGACCCGAAGGGGGGATCGCGCCCCACGAGATCGAGTCCCTCATCGCCGCGGGAGCCAAGACGGTGCGACTCGGCACCACGGTGCTGCGCTCCAGCAGCGCTGGACCGGCGGCACTCGCGGTGCTCAATGCCGCCGGTCGCTGGCGCTGACCCCATTCTCCAGACGTCACCCGATGGCTCAGGCGATGACGCTGTCGCGTCCCTCCCAGTGCGGGGCCCGGAGGTCGCGCTTGAGGATCTTGCCGGAGGGGTTGCGTGGCAGGACGTCGATGATCTCGACCGACTTGGGGCACTTGTAGTGCGCCAAGCGCTCGCGCGTGAACGCGATGACCTCGTCCGGATCGATCGTCTCGCCCGGCTTGGGAGCGACGACCGCGTGCACCGCCTCGACCCACTGGGGGTGCGGGACGCCGAAGACGGCGACCTCGGCAACCTGGGGGTGGGCGGAGATGACGCTCTCGACCTCGGGGCTGTAGATGTTCTCGCCGCCGCTGACGATCATGTCCTTGATCCGGTCGAGGACGTAGACGAAGCCTTCCTCGTCGGTGCGACCGAGGTCGCCGGTGCGCAACCTACCGTCCTCGGTGATCGTCTCCGCCGTGGCCTCGGGCTTGCCGAGGTAGCCCTTCATCGTCTGCTCGGTGCGGAACCACATCTCGCCGGTTTCGCCCGGCGCGACGTCCTCCCCGGTGTGGGGGTCGACGATGCGCATCTCCGCGCCATCGATGGGCTGGCCCGCGGAGGTGAGCCGCTCGGGGTGGGACTCGTCGCGGTGGGCTGCCGGACTGAGTGAGGTGATGACGCCACCGAACTCGGTCATGCCATAGACCTGCGAGAACTCCAGATCAGGCCACGTGTCGAGGGCCTTGCGCAGGAGCGGCAGCGGCATCGGTGAGGCGCCGTAGCAGAAGGACTTCAGGCCGGAGAAGGCCTTGATCGCGCCCTCACCGCCGGCGAGCACCCCGGCGACGACGGCCGGGACCAGGAAGAGCCGGTCGGCGCCGGCACCGATGGCCTGGAACATCGCCATCGGCTCGACCTCGCGCAGCATGTGCGTCGAGGCGCCCCAGTGCATGCCGATCTGGACGTACGAGGTGCCGCCGACGTGGAAGAGCGGCATGGCGGCCAGGCTCTTGACGCCGGGGCCGAAGTTGAAGTGGCTGTTGTTGTTCTCGCTGTGCACGTTCATGTTGCGGTGGGTCAACTCGACGCCCTTGGGGAAGCCGGTCGTGCCCGACGAATACATGACGATCACGGTGTCGTCCGGTTCGACGGCCGGATCTTGTTGTGCGGGTTCGCTGTTCGCGACCCATTGCTGGTATTCATCGCGGTCGTCCCCACTACTGCCGCCGACGACGATGACGTGCTCGATGCTGGGCGCCTGGTCGCGGACGGCCTCGAGGTTGGCGACGAAGTCGGCGCCGACGACGACCACCTTGGGGGCGCTGTCAGCAAGGACGTAGCCGAGTTGCTCGCCGAAGATCCGGAAGTTGACGATCGCGTGCGCCGCGCCGAGGAGGGCAGCCGCGTTGGTGACCTCGACGGTGGAGAGGTTGTTCATGTCGATGCTCGCGACGCGATCTCCCCGCCCGACGCCCAGAGCCTTGAGCCCACCGGCCACCCGATGGACCCGGTCGCGCCACTCACCCCACGTGTAGGTCTGGTCCTGATAGGTCACGCAGTGCGCGTCCGGCTGGACGTCGGCCCAGTGCTCCAGGCGGTCGGTCCAGAGGCGGGCCGGGGTGAGGTCGGACATTGGTGTCACCTTTCATCGCGTCGTTGCGGTGGGGGTGGAGCGGGCTTGGCCGGGCGGTTGGCGTCACACGGGAGTATGCCGGGTGGTTGCCTTGGCGCCCAGTGTTTCGTCGAGCATCGCGGCGTAGTGGGCGAGGACCTCGCGCCGACGGCGGGAATCATCGGTGAGGACGTCGGCCAGTCCGAGTCCGCGCGCGAGGTCGAGGGAGGTCTGGACCGACTCGCGAACACCCGGCTCGGCTTCGTCGAGACCGAGCAGATCGATCGTCGTGCGGTGCACCTCGCGGGCGAAGGTCGCCTCGAGGGGCACGATCTGGGCCCGCAGGTCCTCATCGACGGCAGCAGCGGTCCACAGTTGCAGGGCCGCCCGGAAGAGGGGCCCGCGATAGATGCCGCTGACGAGGTCGAGGACGATCAGGGTGCGGTGCTCGTCGGCCGGGAGGGCGGCGACCTCGGCGCGGAAGTCGGCCATCCGGGCCTCGGCAACCTGGCTCAGGGCAGCGGTGAAGAGGCTCTCCCGAGTGGGGAAGTGATGCTGGGCCGCCCCTCGGCTCACCCCGGCTCGCTCGGCGACGACGACGACACTGCTCTGCGCCCAGCCGAGTTCGGCGAGGCAGTCGACAGCCGTCTCGAGGAGGCGTTGTCGGGTGACACGGCTGCGCTCCTGTTGGGGCGCTGTCACGGCCGCGCCGGGCCTCACGGGGTCTCGACCGCCCAGCGAGGCTTGCGACGCTCGAGGAAGGCGGTCATGCCCTCGGTGGCCTCCTCCGAGGCGAAGAGTCGCGCCGAGAGTTCGGTGAGGTGGGCGCGGTTGTCCTGCAACGACGCCCGTAAGGCAGCTGTGGCGATGGCCTTGCTCTCGCGCAGGCCCTGAGGCGAGCAGGCGCGGAGCACATCGAGCAGGTCGGCG
The DNA here is from genome assembly GCA_035418665.1 of Phycicoccus sp. Taxonomy (GTDB): domain Bacteria; phylum Actinomycetota; class Actinomycetes; order Actinomycetales; family Dermatophilaceae; genus Phycicoccus_A. Next base: position 10,480 of record DAOLRO010000016.1, on the reverse strand, counting down.
ACCCGTGCATAGAGTGCCTCAGGCGTGTCGGTGTCGGTGGCCTCACCGGCGTCATCGGCGACAGCCTCGGTGATGAGCCCGATGGCGGCGGCGGTGGCCACGTCGAAGGTCTCTCCGGTGAGGAAGTAGCGACCCGCCGCGCGCGAGGTCAGCCGGGGTAGTAGCGCAGCCGAGATGACCGCGGGGGCCAGGCCGATGCGCGACTCGGTCACGCCGAACGTTGCCCGGCCGTCGGCCAGCACGATGTCGCAGGCCGCCACCAGTCCCATGCCGCCAGCACGGACATGGCCGGCGATGCGTCCGATCACGGGCTTGGGTGCCTCGACGATGGCCGTGAGGAGTCCGAAGAGGTCGTCCGCACCCTGGGTCATCGACCCTGCACGCGCCTCGCCGAGGTCCGCGCCGGCACAGAAGGTGCCGCCCGTGTGGGTCAGGACGATCGCTCGGACGATGTCATCCCCAGCCGCGTCCCGAAGGGCCGTGCCCAGTTGGTCGACCAACGCCCTGGACAGCGCATTGCGGTTGTGCGGGGAGTCGAGCGTGATCGTCGTGACGCCGCGCTCTGTCGACACATGAACGAGTTCGGTCATCGGTCCACCCTCTCAGTAGGACTTCGGCAGGCCGAGCGAGTGCTGGGCCACAAAGTTGAGGACCATTTCGCGGCTCACCGGGGCGATGCGCCCGATCCGCGCCCAGGCAAGCATGGTGGCCAAGCCATATTCACGGGTCAGACCATTGCCGCCATGGCTCTGGATCGCCTGATCGAGCGCGGCAACGCTCGCCTCGGCGGCGGCGTATTTCGCCATGTTCGCGGCCTCACCGGCCGCCGCGTCCAGGCCCTCGTCGATGAGGGTTGCGGCCTTCTGCATCATCAGGCGGGACAATTCGACCTCGATGTGCCGCTGGGCGAGCGGGTGGGCCAGACCCTGGTGGGCGCCAATCGGCTGCCCCCAGACCTCGCGGGTCTTGACGTAGTCGGCGGCCTTCTCGAGCGCATACCGCCCGCTGCCCACGGCCATCGCCGCGCCCATGACGCGCTCGGGGTTGAGCCCGGCGAAGAGTTGGGCGATGCCGGCCTCGGGCCTGCCGACGAGCGCATCGCCGGGGAGACGCACGTCGTCGAGGAAGAGTTGGTACTGCCCTTCGTTCTCCCAGACGTCCATGTCGATCTTGTGGTATTCGAAGCCCGGGGTCTCGCGCGGCACGATGAAGAGGGCTGGCATCAGCCGCCCGGTTTTGGCGTCCTCCGTGCGGCCGACGATGAGCACGGCGTCGGCGTGCTCGACGCCGGTCACGAAGACCTTGCGCCCGTTGAGGATCCAGTCCTCTCCATCCCGGGCGCCCACGGTGCGCAGGTTGTGCGAGTTCGACCCGGCGTCGGGTTCGGTGATCCCGAACGCCATGACGAGCGAGCCGTCCGCGATCCCCGGCAGCCACGTCTGCTTCTGCTCGTCGGTGCCGAAGCGGGAGATGATCGTGCCGCAGATCGCTGGCGAGACGACCATCATGATGAGCGGGACCCCGGCGGCGGCTGCCTCTTCGAGCACGAGAGCGAGCTCGTAGATGCCGGCCCCGCCACCGCCGTACTCCTCGGGCAGGTTCACCCCGAGGAACCCGGCCCGGCCCATCTCCTCCCACACCTCGGTGTTGCGCTTCCCGGAGCGGATGCATTCGTCGGTGTAGGCGAAGCCATACCGGCCGGCCACGGCCCGGACCGCCTTGCGCAGCGCGACGCGCTCCTCGGACTCGATGAAACTCACTCTGCGCCTTCTTCCGTTTCGTCGGTGTCGTCGTCGGTGTCGATGACGGCCAGGACTGCGCCGACCTCGACGTGGCGACCGACCTCGACCTCGAGGCTGGCCACTGCTCCGTTGGCCGGTGCTGTGATCGTGTGCTGCATCTTCATCGCCTCGAGCACGAGGAGGGCCTGACCCTTGGCGACCTCGTCCCCGACCGCGACGTGCACTGCAGTGACGACGCCGGGCAGTGGCGCGACCAACGAGCCCTCCGCGACCTGGTCGGAGACGTCGGGCAGCAGGGGCACCCGTCGGAAGGTCACCGCGCCGCGGTCGGTGTCGACCTCGACCGCATCTCCATCGCGGGCGATCCGCCAGGTCCGGCGCAGTCCGTCGACGTCGAGCACGACTCGACCCGGCTCCGCACTCACGAGAGCGACCCCCTCGTGTGCGGGCGCGATGAGGGTGCCGCGGCGGACGGCATACGAAATCTCGAGGTCTCCACCTGAGTGGGTGAACGTCTTGCGGGTGAGTCCGGAGGGGAGATTGCGCCACCCGGCCGGCAGTCCCGGTTGGGTCACCGCCACTGATCGCCGGTATGCCGTGTCGGCCAGTGCCGCTGCGAGCGCGGCGAGGTGGGTCTCACCGGCGTCGAGCAGGGGAGCGGCGAGGGCCTCGAGTCCGTGGCGGTCGAGGAAGGCGGTGTCGGTGGCGCCGGCGACGAAGTCGGGATGGGAGAGCACACGGACGAGGAGGTCGCGGTTGGTGCGCAGGCCGTGGATCTGGGCTCGGGTCAGCGCTTCGGCGAGGAGTCGGGCGGCGGCGGCCCGGGTGGGTGCCCAGCTGATGACCTTGGCGAGCATCGGGTCATAGTGGATCGAGACTTCGGATCCATCGACGACGCCCGAGTCGAGGCGCAGCCCGGGACGGACTGTCGCTGGGGATGACGGCAGCGGGCCGAACTCGGTGGTGATCCCGGGGATGTCGAGACGGGTGAGGGTGCCCGATTGGGGTTGCCAGTCCTGGGCGGGATCCTCGGCATAGAGCCGGACCTCGATCGATGAGCCGCTCGCTGCAGGGGGATTGGGGCTGGGGAGTGGCTCTCCCTGAGCCACAGCGAGCTGGAGGGCGACGAGATCAAGGCCGGTCGTCAGCTCGGTGACCGGGTGCTCGACCTGGAGCCGGGTGTTCATCTCGAGGAACCAGAAGCGTCCCTCGTCGTCGGCGAGGAACTCGACCGTGCCAGCGCCGACGTAGTCGATTGCCGCGGCCGCGTCTCGGGCGGCGGCGTAGAGGGGTTCGCGCATCTGCGGGTGGCGCTCGACGAGGGGGGCGGGGGCCTCCTCGATGACCTTCTGGTGGCGGCGCTGGATCGAGCACTCGCGCTCGCCGACCGCCCAGACCGTGCCGTGTCGATCGGCCATGACCTGGACCTCGATGTGGTGGCCGCTCTCGACATAGTGCTCAACGAAGACGGTGGAGTCACCGAACGCCGAGGCCGCCTCGGCCCGAGCGGCGTCGAGGGCTGCGGGGAGGTCGGACAGGGTGCGAACGATGCGCATGCCACGCCCGCCGCCACCAGCGGATGCCTTGACGAGGACGGGCAGGTCGGCCTCGGTGATGGTCCCGGGGTCCATGCTGTCGAGCATCGGGACGCCGGCCTCGCCCATGAGGCGTTTGGCTTCGACCTTGCCCCCCATCGCGCGAATTGCGCTGGGGGGAGGGCCGATCCATGTCAGGCCTGCTGCCTCGACGGCCTCGGCGAAGTCGGCGTTCTCGGAGAGGAAGCCGTAGCCGGGGTGAATCGCGTCGGCACCGGCTCGCTGGGCTGCCGCGATGACGAGGTCGCCGCGCAGGTAGGTGTCGGTGGCTGCCGTGCCGGGCAGGCGGACCGCGACGTCGGCCTCGGTGACGTGGGGAGCGGTGGCATCGGCGTCGGAGAAGACCGCGACGGTGCGCAGCCCCAGAGCGCGGCAGGTCACGAAGACTCGGCGCGCGATTTCGCCCCGGTTGGCCACGAGGACGCTGGTGATGGGCCGGGCTGCAATTGCTGACTCAGTCATCTGAAGCCTCACATCCGGAAGACGCCGAAGTTCGACGTCCCCTCGACCGGTGCGGTGTGGATCGCGGACAGGCACAGGCCCAGGACTGTGCGGGTGTCGCGGGGGTCGATGATCCCGTCGTCATAGAGGCGACCGGAGAGGAAGACCGGCAGCGACTCAGCCTCGATCTGTGCTTCGACGGCGGCGCGGATCACGGCGTCACCCTCCTCGTCATAGGGTCGCCCACTCGCCGCGGCAGCGGCTCGTCCGACGATGGAGAGCACCCCGGCCAACTGGGCGCCGCCCATGACCGCGGACTTGGCCGAGGGCCAGGCGAAGAGGAAGCGCGGATCGAAGGCGCGCCCACACATGCCGTAATGGCCGGCGCCATAGGACGCGCCGATGAGGAGCGAGAGGTGGGGGACGGTGCTGTTGGAGACAGCATTGATCATCTGAGCGCCGTGCTTGATCATCCCGCGCTGCTCGTATTCGGTCCCCACCATGTAGCCGGTGGTGTTGTGAAGGAAGAGCAGGGGCGTGTTGCTGCGGTTGGCCAGTTGGATGAATTGCGTTGCCTTCTGGGCCTCTTCGCTGAAGAGCACGCCGCGGGCATTGGCCAGCACGCCGATCGGGTAGCCGTGGATCTGCGCCCAACCGGTCACCAGGCTCGAGCCATAGAGCGGCTTGAACTCGTCGAAGTCGGAGTCGTCGACGATCCGGGCCAGGACGTCGCGCGGATCGAAGGGGATCTTCAGGTCGGGGGGCACGATGCCGAGCAGTTCCTCCTGGTCGTGGCGAGGGGGGAGGGGGTTGGCGACCGGTGCGGGCCCGGCCTTGCGGTGGCCGAGTCGGGCGACGATCCGTCGCCCGATCCGGATCGCGTCGTGCTCGTCGACGGCGAAGTGGTCTGCGAGTCCGCTGGTGCGCGCGTGCATCTCGGCGCCGCCCAGGGACTCGTCGTCGGCGTCCTCACCCGTGGCCATCTTCACCAGGGGCGGTCCGGCGAGGAAGACCTTGGCGGCCTCCTTGACCATGACGACGTGGTCGGACATGCCGGGCACGTACGCCCCGCCCGCGGTGGAGTTGCCAAAGACGAGGGCGATGGTCGGTATGCCGGCCGCGGACAACCGCGTCAGGTCACGGAAGAGCCGCCCCCCGGGGATGAAGATCTCCTTCTGGGTGGGCAGGTCGGCACCACCGGACTCGACCATTGAGATGACCGGGAGGCGGTTCTGCAGGGCGATGTCGTTGGCGCGGAAGATCTTCCGCGTCGTCCACGGGTTGCTGGTGCCGCCTTTCACGGTGGGGTCGTTCGCGACGATGACGCACTCGACACCCTCGACCACGCCGATGCCCGTGACAACGCTTGCGCCGACGTGGAAATCCGAGCCCCAGGCCGCCAGGGGGGAGAGCTCGAGGAAGGCCGAGTCCTCGTCGACGAGCAACTCGATGCGTTCGCGGGGGAGCAGCTTGCCCCGTTGGTGGTGGCGGTCGACATACTTCGGGCCGCCTCCGTCGATCGCCTTGGCGTGCTCGGTGTCGAGCTCGGTGAGCTTGGTGAGCATCGCGTCCCGATGCGCGACGAAGGACTCGCTCAGGGGGTCGAGGGTGGAGCGCAGGACGGTCACGGCAGGAACTCCTCGGGGATGTCGACGTGGCGGCTGCGGAGCCATTCACCGAGCGCCTTCGCCTGCGGGTCGAAGCGCACACCCTGGGCGACGCCGGCGCCGAGGATGCCCTCGATGACGAAGTTGACGGCGCGCAGATTGGGCAGGACGTGGCGATGGATGGTGAGGTCGGCGGTCTCGGGCAGGAGTTCGCGCAGGCGCTCGGTCGTCAGCGTGGTGACCAGCCATGGCCAGGTCGCGTTGCTGCGAGCCCAGACACCGATGTTGGCGCTGCCGCCCTTGTCGCCACTGCGGGCCCCGGCCACGAGACCGAGGGGAGCGCGACGGGTCGGGCCGGTCACGGCATACGAGGGGATTGCCGGTTCGGCGACCTCGGAGAGGGGCAACGTGTCGACCGGCGGGGCGATGTCGACGCGGGAGCCATCCGGGAGCACAGCGATGTGCGGCACGTCGCCGGCCGGGACCCAGCCGGCTTCGTAGATGCCGAAGGGCGAGGCGTCGCCGGGGGGCGCGGTGAGGTGGGCGCCGGGGTAGGTGCCCAGCGCGATCTCGACGGCTGCCCCGGACATGGCGCGTCCAACGACCTTGGCGTCCGTCGACCACGCAACACAGCGCAGGAGGGCGCTCGCCGCCTCCTCGGTGTCACTGTCGGAGTGGTCAGTGCGCGCGAGCGTCCACTGCGCGTCCGCCGGGAAGCGTTCTGCGAGTTGGGACTTCACGAGGTCGGCCTTGGCCTCGATGTCGAGACCGGTCAGCACGAAGGTGACCTCGCCGCGATATCCGCCGAGTCGGTTGAGCGAGACCTTGAGGTCGGGCGGGGGAGCCTCGCCTCGGACAGCGCTGATCCGGACACGATCGGATCCGTCGTCGCTCAGGGTGATGCTGTCGAGTCGGAGAGTGGCGTCAGGGTTGGCATAGCGCGCGCCCGTGACCTCGTAGAGCAGTTGTGCCGCAACGGTTTCGGTCGTCACCGCGCCGCCGGTGCCGGGGTGTTTGGTGATGACACTCGAACCGTCCGCAGCCACCTCGGCGATCGGGAAGCCGGGGCGGCGCAGGTCGGCGATCTCGGTGAAGAAGGAGAAGTTGCCACCGGTCGCCTGGGTGCCGCATTCGATGACGTGGCCGGCCGCGATCGCACCGGCGATTTCGTCGTATGCCGTGCGCTTCCACCCGTGGTGGTGGGCGGCGGCTCCGACAACGAGGGCCGCGTCCGTGACTCGACCAGTGACGACGATGTCGGGGCCCGCGTCGAGACACGCCGCGATACCCCAACCGCCGAGATAGGCGTTGGCCGTCAGCGGTGTGCCCCAACCGAGTTCGGCAGCCCGCGGGAGCAGGTTGTCGCCCTCGACGTGCGCGACCTTGGCCGTCAGACCCAGTCGGTCGTTGAGTTCGCGGATCGCCTGCGCCAGGCCGCCGGGGTTGAGTCCACCGGCATTGGCGACGATGCGGACCCCGCGGTCGAGGGCTGCGCCGAGGGACTGCTCGAGTTGGGCGAGGAAGGTGCGGGCGTAGCCACCATCGGGGTTCTTGAGCAGATCCCGGCCGAGGATGAGCATGGTCAACTCGGCGAGGTAGTCGCCGGTCAGGTAGTCGAGGTCACCGCCGTCGAGCATCGCGCGCATCGCCGAGAGCCGGTCGCCGTAGAAGCCGGAGGAGTTCCCGATGCGAGCTGCTCTCATGCGAACTGGCCCGCGGCGCGCCCGGAGCCGGGGTTCCCAGCAAACACCTGAGCAATCCCGAGCCATTCATCAGCGTCTGCGCCGGTCGCCACGAGGTCGACGTCATCGCGGTGACGGCGCTGGGTGACGAGCAGGCAGAAGTCGAGCGCTGACCCGCTCACCCGATCACTGGCATCCTCCGGACCGTGCGCCCACGTCGAACCATCCGGCGCCACCAGCTCGACCCGGAAAGGTGAGGCGGGCGGCGTGAGTCCGCGCGCGGCATACGCGAAATCACGGGTGCGGAAGCCGAGGTGGGCGATGTGGCGGAGGCGATCGGTGGGGACCCGGTTCGTGCCGAGGGCGTCGGCGACGTCCTGACCGTGCGCCCACGTCTCCATGAGGCGCGCGGTCACCATGGAGGCCACGCTCATCGGCGGTCCGAACCACGGCACCCGTTCCGAGCGGGCAGTCGAGGCGAGGAAGGCGGCTTCGAGAGCGGTGCGATCTTGGCGCCACAGGGTGAGCAACTCGGCCGGGGGAGTGGCCGCTGCTGTCTCCGCGCTCTCGTCGACCGGGTCCACGCCGCGCGTGACCGTCTCCATGACCTCGGCCATGAAGGCACCCGTGAACCGTTCGGGATCAGTCAGCGCGATGACCGACACCCGATCGGTCCACCAGAGGTGCCCGATCTGGTGGGCGATCGTCCACCCCGGCGCCGGCGTGTCCCTGCTCCAATCGGCGGGATCGAGGGAGGAGACGAGCGCGTCGAGGTCGGCGCTCTCCGCGCTCAGGTCCGCGACGAGGGTGGCGACATCGACCATGCGACCACTCTCGCAGCGCCCGTCACGAAAAGCAAGCAGTCCTGCTTGTTTTGCGTGCGACGCACCGCGTCGCGTGCGTCTGCCAGGGTCACTGGACGGTGATCTCCAACTTGTCGCTCGCTGTCTCGCTCTGGCCATCCCTGGGGGAGGTCGCATAGGCCTTGACCGTGTAGTCCCCGGCAGGCAGGCCATCAATGGTGAACGTGAATTCGCCCCGGTCCGGTGCCCCGACATTGGCCGTCGTGACTCCGCGCTGGACGATGCGACTCTCGGCGTCGGTCACCTCCCAGACGACGTTGCCCTCGGCGACCGAAGCCTGCCCGGACACGTCGAAGCCCACTCCCTGCGGCAGTGTCGTCGCGCTCCCGTCACGCACCGCCGGGATCGTGATCCACAGGTCGGTGAGCCACGTGGACAGTCCAACGCGGGTCGGCCGCGTGAACGGTCCGTTGATCGGCATGGACCAGAGGGTCGTCTCCCCGGAGGAGCGCACGAAGTGGACGGGCAGGTTGCCCTTGCCCGCGGCGGCCTGCGCGGTGAAGACCAGTTGCTGCACCGACAAGGCAGCGATCTGCTCCGTGACGTCCGGATTGGGGGTGCCGAAGAGGTCGACCGAGATCTGCGCGTCGCCCACGACGACGGCGCCGATCCCCATTGATCCCCAGGGCCTGAGGCCGCCTTCGTTCGCGATCGGACGTTGCACCGCAAGGACCAACGCGGCCTTCACCTTCTCCTCAGGGCTGGTGCCGGTGCGTGCGGGGACCCAGGCGCGCCGAAGACCGAGGCCGGATTCGGGCCAGCCGAGCGCCTCGGTGGCGAGGTAGTAGACCGGCAGAGTCGCCGGGACTCCAGCCGGCGGGGTTGCGTCCAGCGGATCCGTCCATGCCCCGGTCAGCGACGGAGTTGCCGACGGGCTCGGTGCTGCAGTGGACGACAGGGGCGACTCAGCAGGCGAAGAGCTCAACGCGGGCCCCGGCGTGGCTGGGGTCGACGGCATTGGGTCCGGTCGAAAAGCCATGACCCCGGCGATCACCGCGGTCACAGCGGCCGCTGCCAGAAAGATGACCGGCCGCCGACGTGGGGAGGCCTGTGTGCTCCGCGTCGCTGCGCCGATCTCGCTCCAACGGTCGGTGGGGTGGATCGCCTCAGCGCGCTCACGCAGCGCCGCCGCCAGCTCTCGCTCGAGAGCGCCGTGGTCGCCACCTTGGGTGTCCTGGTTGCTCATGACAGCTCCTCTCGTCGGGAGGCGAGCGCGTTGAGCGCCCGGTGGGCGTGGGTCTTGACCGATCCGGGGCTGATGCCCAGGGCGTCGCCGATCTCGGCCTCGGTGAGCTCTCCCCAGTAGCGCAGGGTGAGTACTTCGCGTTGGCGATTCGGCAGGGTGTCGAGCGCGGCGAGCAGTTGCTCGCGGTCAGATGCCCTCAGGGCGGTCTCGTCGGCGGCGGGCGCGTTCCGCTGGACGGTGGGGTCGCCCGCCTCCGCTCGAAGGTGGCGGTTGGCGACGCCTTGGTGGCGCTGTGCGCTGCGGACTCCGTTGACGACACTGCGTCGCAGGTATGCCGTGGCGCCGGCCGGGTCGTCGAGCTCGCCGAATCGTCGGTGCAGGGCGATGATCGCGTCCTGGACGATGTCCTCGGCCCGCGATTGATCGCCCAGCAGGAGCGTGGCGAGACGGACCAGCGGGGCCCACGCCACGGCATACAAACGTTTGATGTCGCGGTCGGCGGCGCGCTCGTTGCCGTGGAGGCTGTGTGGGCTCCCCGTCTCCTGCATGGCGCTTCCCCTCATACCGCTTCCACGCGCAGCCCCGTGGATCGGTTGACATGGATAGGGTTCCAACATGAGCGAGGACTGCCTGTTCTGCAAGTTCGTGCGGGGGGAGATCACCCCGGATGTGATGGCCGAGACGGCCGACAGCTTCGCCTTCCGGGACATCAGCCCGCAGGCGCCCACGCACGTGCTCGTGATCCCCAAGCGGCACGTGGCGAACGCCCTCGAATTGGCGACCTCCTCGCCGTCGGAGATGGCTGATCTGGTGGAGCTCGCCGGCAAGGTGGCCGAGAGTGAGGGGCTCGACGGCAACTACCGCTTGGTCTTCAACACCGGCGCTGGGGCGGGGCAGACCGTCTTCCATGCGCACCTGCACGTGCTCGGTGGGCGACAAATGGAGTGGCCGCCGGGCTGAGGTGCCCACGTAGACTGGCTGCACGATGACTGACGCCTCCCACACCCCCTCGCCGACCCAAGCGACCCGGCCCGAGCACACCGTCGTCATCCCCGATGACGTGTCCATGGTCGGACTCCTCGGACCGCATGACGAACTCCTGCGGACGATGGAGCGTGCCTTCCCGCAGACCTCGATCCACGTGCGCGGCAACGTCTTCCACGTGTCCGGGCCGAGCGGAGACGTGGCCCTCGTCGAGCGGCTGATCGATGAACTCCTCGAGGTGCTGGACAGCGGGTTGCCGCTCAACCGGGACGCGGTGGAGCGCTCGATCGGCATGTTGAAGGCGCAGACCGAGTTGCGGCCCGCTGACGTCCTGACGATGAACATCGTGTCCAACCGCGGGCGGACGATCCGCCCGAAGA
>DAOLRO010000015.1:0-26141 GCA_035418665.1 Phycicoccus sp. | reverse complement strand
GGAAGGCGGCACCGGGAAGGTGGCCCGCGGCATACCGCTGCCGTCCCGAGCCAGGAACTTCGCCGAGTGTCCACCGGACATCGAGCAGTGCCAGCGGTGCGGCGGAGCCGGCCAGGAGGAGGTCAGCCAACTCGGGAACGGTGACCAGGACGTTGGTTCGGGTGCTCACCTACGCGAGATTAGCTGTCGACCAAGGTATCCCTTGTCGTTCCCCACCGAAGTGCAGGACGCCGATCGGGCGACCCAGAACCCTGAAGGATCCTCGGTCGCCCGACCAGTGCCCCTGATCTTTCCGAGCGGCCGGGCCGCCCGGAGGTCGAAGGGTCAGCTGGAATGGTCGGTCTCGCTGAAGTTCGAGACAATCTGTTCCAGCTGTGAGGCCAAGTCGGACAGTGAGGAGATGGTCTGGTCGGCACCGACCTTGAAATCTTCAAAGCGCTGCTGGAACGCTCCTGACGAATGTTGCGTAACGAAACCCGTCTCGACCAACTGGGCAATTTTGGCGCGCAGAGCAGTCAGCTCGCTCCGGATCTGCTCTTCCTGCGACCGCAAGTTGGTGGCCTCCGAGCGCATTTGCTCGTAGTCAAGAGTGATGCTTGCCATGGTGCTTCCTTTCTGAGGTGGGTTCACGGACGGGCGTCCGTTGTCATTCGGTGACTAGCTCGTTTCCGAGCATGAGGTTCTTGAGTGGATCCAGGGCCAGGGCGAGCAGCGCGACGTCCTGAGTCACACAGATTCCGACGAGATCGACGACGGCGCCTTGACCGTCCGGGCGCCGAATAACACAGGTGAGCGAGGCGACCGGAACAATCGCTCCGCCGCCCTCAAACTCGACGAGGGGCTGCTCGACTACCGAGATCCTCAGCAAGCCACACTCAGTTCCCTGAGCGTCGTGGATGCCGACGAGATAGCTGCCAGCATCGTCATCCTCATCCGCGGAGGTCAGCATTCGGTGAGTCGCCTCACGGTCTTCCGCATCGTCGGAAACCTCGAACGCAACGAAGTCGATCGTGAGGCCCCAGGTCGAGGTGTCCGGAATGAAGAGCACCCGAGCGCTGAAGCCTTCCGGTCTCGGGGCGGCGGAGGCCTCGAAGAACACGGCAGCCAGATGGTCTTGCACATCTTGGCCGTTCTCCCTGGCACCCAGGTCCAACTCACCGGCGGCTGAGGCCGCCTGCTCCGCTGCCCATTCTCGGCGGGCTTCCCCGTCGAGATCGACAGCAATGAAGAACCAACTTGGCTGGCCCTCGGAAGGCAAGTTCGGGCGCAGCGTCATGGGGTCGATAGTGATCATGGCTCCACCCAGGTGAATGTCGAGAGGACTGCGTCGAACACCGTCGTGATCTGTTCCTCAAGGCCTTCGGCGGGTGCCCCGGCCGGGGTGACTGCCGATCCGAACGCCTCGACCCATGCATCTCGATCATCCGGGAGCCCGATGGCGTACCGGTAGCTGAGGCGTACTGATTCCCCGAGAGTGGCCGTGTCGGCCCGGGCCCGGAGGTCCGGAGGGAGAGCGGCTGCCGCCGTTGCGAAGGCATCGCTCGACACCGGGGTGGACGTCCACGTCCGCAGAGCAACGGCCGTGTCGAGGTCGAACACCTCGGCATGGGGGTCGGATCCGGCCTGCGCAACAAGGGCGACCATCGGTTCAACGCCTTCAGGCCACACGAGGGGTCGCACGGCAATCATCGCTTGAAGGATCGACGCGGGGCTACGCGGCCCGGCGAAGAAGACCACCCGGGCTCCCTCGTCCTGAAGCCTTGCGAAGGCCGACATCCACTGGTCGGCAGCGTACGCAGAGACCTGCTCGCGGAACTCGGGATAGGCCCGCAGCCCGTATTCGTGGGCGATCTCCGCGATCCGAGGCCCGTCAGGACGCGCCGGGTCGACTCGTACCCATTCACTGGGGCAGATGATGTCGAAAGCCTTCATGCCACCGCCCCCATGATCACGCGCTGGCAATTCATGACGGGCTGCGGGATGCAGGGAGGAGGTGCGCATGGCAAACGCTGGACTGGACGGCCAGGCTGGAACGGTATCACGGTGTGGACAATCCAATTCGCAATGGGCTTGACGACGAAGTCTTGGAGAATTTCTTTGCCCACGGAGACGATCGTGTGCGCAGCTGCTTTGCTCGCACCGATCCGCCGAACGGCCTTCACTGCGACTTCGGATGCCCTGGCAACTGTCGACACCACCACTTTCGTGGCCTTCGGAATCACGGCCTTGCCGACGCCAACCAGGGCCTTGCCGGCGCCGAAGGTCACGGCTGCGAAAGCCGCTTCCACCCAGAATGAGCGCCAATCGCCGGTCTTCCGTGCTGTTCCGAAAGCTCCCGCGACGGAGAAGAGAGCGCCGATCCCACCGAAGATCCTCCCGACAATCAGGAGGGGTGGGAAGAAGAGGGACGCGACCTGCAAACCGATCCCTACGGCGCTGAATACATTACCGATAGCTGAGAGCACGTCGGCATGCTCCTGAACCCACTTGTCGAGATTGTGGAAGAACTCCTGGACGTGATCGACAAGTGTGTCGTTGAGCTGACTCGCGTTCATGGCGGTCGAGATGACGTCGGCGGCGTCATCTGCCGCGTCGTCCCTGTCTCGGCACACCTGGATCAACGTGTTCTTCGCGTCCTGGATATCGCCCCTTCGAATCGAGCGGGCGCTTTCATTGCGCCGGTAATCCTCCACGAGGGCGTCGAATTCGGGACCTGCCGGCATACAGCTGATCTGGTTGTACATCTCGTTCGATCGACTGCGCGCGTAGTCCTCCTGTCGCTTGAGCTGCTCAGCCTCGTGCAGGAGGTCCAAGGACCGGTTGCGCGCGTTGGTCAGCGCGGGGGAGTAGGAATTGAGGGCACCCGAGGCGCCGACATACCGAGACTCAACCAGCGTCAGGCGCCCAGCAAGGGCCGTGGACTCGGCCAAGAGCGCGTCAACCGAGTAGCTCACCATTCCTGAGCCGGCGAAACTGCGCAAGAGTTGGGCGGCGTCGCCGGCCTGCGTGGCGGTCGCCCGGAAGCGCGCGGCATACTCGCGAACCACCTCGGGATCCCCCGGCACCGGGTCCTCCGAACACCCGAGCGGAGACCAATCGTACTGTCGATAGTTCACTTCGACTCGCCCTTCTTGACGTCGCCCTTGGGCTTCTCGAGTGCTTCTAGAGCCTCCTGGGCGGAGCGCCGGACGGCGCTCCCGCCCGCGGACGCTGCGTGTCCCGCTCCGGACGCCGAGCTGGAGGTTTGGGACAGTTGGTGAGTCATGGCGCTGAGCGAGCTCATTGCCGCCATTCGGGTTTGAGCCGCCGACTGCGTGCTCGCGGCCGGTGTCGTTGGATCCTGACGGACCGCGGACAGGGCAGCGTCGGCGTCGGATCCACGCAGCGTCGCTGCTCCGGCAGTGGCCACCGCGGCCGCTGGTGCCGCGAGCTCGTCGAGCCTTTGCGTGGCCTCTCCCATCGCAGTGTGGGCCTCGGCGGTTGCCTCCGGCAGCGGTGGCGGCGGCATGACGGCGCTCGCCGAGCCGGCGGACCCGGCCGTGGATGAGGTGCTTGACGGAGAGTCGGTTGGCTCCGGTATGGGCGGTGGGACCAGCCCGTCAGGAGGTTGCGCCACGATCGGCTCGGCAGTCAACGGGTCCGCCTCCTGGGCGGTCTCGACCGCGCCGTCGGCACCCGTGCCGTCGGCACCCGACAACAGCCCCTCGGCGTCTGCGGGACTCATCGGCTCCTCAATCGCTGCCGCCTGCGACGAGGGACCGTCGACGTCTCCGAGGGCCGCGGCGGCTGCCGCTTGATCAAGTGCTCCCGCGGACGTTGCTCCCTTCGGTTCCCGTTGCGTGACGGTGCCGTCGGGGTTGAGCGTGTATCCCGCGGGGAGGCGCCCGAAGAGCGCTAGAAGGGCGACGGCACCGGCGCCGAGGGCCGTGATCGGTAGACCGAGTTTGACCAGGGCCTCTGCGCGCTCGCTCCACACGTCGAGAACTGCGTTGACGGCGGCCGTGTCGGGGTTGACGTTCGGGGGGAGCGCTTGCTCTGGCCGAGCCACGTGGTCGATCGGCTGATCGTCGCGCTCAGGATGCACCGTGGGCGCAGGACCATCAGTCGGAACCGACGGTGCACCCCGGGGTCCCTCGCTCGCCGGTGTGGGGGGTTCCGGGTGGGCCGCGGACGCGGGGGAAGACTGCGGCGCCGGCGGGACAACGGGTGCCTGTTCGGCCGACTCCGCTGCCCCCGGCGTCGCCGGCGAAGTGCTCCCGTTGTGCGCCGGCCTCTCGACCGGTCGCTTCGGTGAGCCGTCGATCCTCCCCATGTTCTCGTCGTCCCGACGGAACTTCTCGTAGGTATGTGAGATGTTCCCCGCAAGGGTGTCCAGTTCATCCAGAAGACGCCGGCGGTGAACCGCCCAATTCCGCCCGAAGTCGTCGAGGGTCGTGTTCAACCGTCGATGGCCCACCGCGGTCGAAAGGCCCTCGTAACCAGCGGCGCTCGCAGCGATCGCCTCATGTGCCTGACGAGCCGCAAGAAGGCCCTCATGGAGCAGATCCAAATCGACCTTGAGCCACTTAGTACTGCCCATTCCGTCCTCCCCTATCTCACCGCTTATCGGTCACGCTAGACGATGCTCAACTCGGCGTCCATGGGCAGTCCTGCCCATGGACGCAGGCAATCAACTGACGAGTGGAAGCTGAACCTTGATCGCCTTTCCAGATTTCACCCAGTAGCCTCGGCCTGGCGGGAAATCCGTTCTCTTACAACGAGGTAGAGGGGTGCGGAGGAGATCGCCGTCTGTGACATCTGGCTGCAAGAGCAGGCCGATCCGATCCGCTTTCGCTTCGTTGAGCAGCGGACTGAACTTCGCCCAGCTCGGTCCTTCGCCGTCAGCGACAAGAAGGTGCCCGTTGCGTCGGCACGCTGTAACCACCTCGGTCAGCGCGCTCTCGACGGCGTTGTTGCCGGCGAACTCTGGGAGGTACTCGATGAAGATGGCCAGCGATGGCGAGTCGGCCGGGGCAGCCCGCGAGGTGAGCTCTTTGAGGACCTGTAGCAATTGACTGGCATTCTCGGCCCCGGTCACAGAGCTCTTCCAAATGGGCAACCCGCCCAAAGATGAGCGCCGGGCGCTCAGATGGACGAGGGGCAGGTCGGGATAGCGCCGTTTGACTGACTCGGCAAACCACCGCATTGCTGCCGTCCGGCCAGACTGCGCAGGGCCGGACAACATGACGACGCCCCTGGCTTCAAACCCCATGAGCGCCAGATCGGAGTCCCGGCACCCCAACACGGGCAAGGGCCCCACTGCCGGTGGCATGTCACTCGCCGGCAGCAACGCCGGCAGAGACTTGATCGTGTCGGGGCGGCGGGCGAAGCGGGGGGTGAGCTCGGCGATCAGACCCTCAAGGGCCCGCGTCTGCGCCGCGATGTTGACGTCGACGCCCAGGATCGCCAATTGGATCTCGTGCGGCGAGCCCACCTGCAGGGCGCGGCCCGGTTTGCTCGCCAACGACAGCACGTCCCGTGGCACCCCGAGGGCGAGGTATCCGTCATCGCTCGCCTGGCGCAGCACCACCTTCCTCTGAAAGGCCGCCAGGACAGATACAGGCACCCCCGTCGGGCGATCCGCGGTCATCGCCACATGAACACCGACCCCGCGGCCCTCAGCGAGAACGGCTAGGAAATCACTGAAGATGCCGCCCTTCCCGACAGACATCTCATGCTCCGCCCGGAAGGTCGAGAACCCGTCAAGGAGCAGCAAGATGCGGGCCTCGTCGGATGACCCTGTGATCGCGCGATACTCCGTCAGCGTCGCAGCGCGACGGGCGGCATACCGGGTCGAACGTTCGTCGATCGTGGCTCGGAGGAAGCGCAGCAGACGAGCGACTCGCTCCTCGTCCTCGCCCTGGATGATGCTGCCAACGTTGGGGAGGTCCTCAATGAGGGAGAGTGCGCTACCGGACATGTCGATGCCGTACACGTGAACGGGAGCTCCCTCGGCCAGCCCCGCAGCGATCGCGAGGCTGCGCAGGGCCGTCGACTTCCCCGAGCCGCCGGCTCCCACGAAGAGGAGGTTGCCGCCGTCCTCGTCCGGTCGCAGATATTCCACGTCCTGCTTCTGGTTGTCAGGATCGTCGATGACGCCGAGGACCAGCGCGGTGTCGGTGATGCGCCCGAGTCCACGCAGGTCGTATGACTCGGCCAGGGAGTCGAGCCATGGTCGCCGAGGCTTGGGAACCGTCGCCGTTTCGGCGGCCTGGCGAACGGTCGCGACGACTCGCTCGATGTCCTTGGGGATCGCCTGAGTGATCTTTCCTCGCTCCGGAAGTTTCCATGGAGCAGCATGCCCAAAGTCCAGATCTGTCATCGTGATTGACGGTGGCGGCGCGATCGATGGTGTCCTGGACCCGGGGAAAGCGGACTGGAACTGAGTGACCCGTCCTGGTCCAGTCTTGGCGGCGCCACGCCCGGGAATACCGGGATCGAAGTGAGCCGCCATCTGGCTACCCAGAACATCCTGCGAGTCGTGTTCATCGGCCATGCGCAGGGCCACCCGGAGGTTGGTGTTGGCGCGCAAATTGTCCTTGATGACACCGGCCGGCCGCTGCGTGGCCAAGATGAGATGCAAGCCGAGCGACCGTCCGCGCTGGGCGACATCGACGACGCCGTCGACGAACTCTGGAATCTCGCCCACCAGGGCAGCGAACTCATCGACGACGATGATGAGACTCGGCGGGCACTCTGGGTCGCCCGACTTTTCCAGGTCGATGAGGTCCTTCTGCCCTTTGGCGTTCAAGAGGTGCTCGCGGTGGCGTAGTTCGGCGCGAAGGCTGCGGAGTACGCGCCGAACGAGATAGGGCGACAGGTCTGTCACGAGTCCGACGCAGTGCGGCAACTTGACGCACTCTGCGAAGGCTGCACCACCCTTGTAGTCAACAAACAAGAAGGTCACCCTGTCTGGGCTGTATGCGTGCGCCAACCCAAGGACCCACGCCTGCAGGAACTCGCTCTTCCCGGCTCCAGTCGTCCCACCGACAAGTGCGTGTGGGCCGTGTTTGC
Organism: Phycicoccus sp.; assembly: GCA_035418665.1. GTDB lineage: Bacteria > Actinomycetota > Actinomycetes > Actinomycetales > Dermatophilaceae > Phycicoccus_A. The sequence goes on along the minus strand of DAOLRO010000015.1, from coordinate 19,088 downwards.
GCAGGTCCAGTCCGAACGGTTCGGACCCCGCGTGACCGACGATCGCCCGAAGGTCACTCGGTCGGTCGAGGGGCCGAGGGCCCAGACCGTCCCGGATCACGAGCGAGCGGTTCTCGCGCCACCGGTTGACGATGACGTCCGGATCATCGACCGCGTCGACCCCGAGGAGGGTCACCACCGGCACCGACCGTGGCAGGTCGGTCACATCGTCCACGGGTGCGCCGGCGTCAACCAACGGGGCAAGGGTCCGCGCGATGATGGAGGCCGTGGTCGGCTCAACGGCTTCGCAGTGCAACGGAGCGAGCTGTATGCCGCGCCGCACCATACCGACGGTCGCCCGCGTTCCGTCGCCAACGTCGACGAACGTCCGGCACGCTCCAGGCAGCTCGCTCTTGGTATCGCAGACCCACAGCACGTGAACACCGACATCGGGGCCGAGCTCCGCGATCCGAGTCAGCCGAGCACGGTCTACGACAGCGTCGTCGACGATGCACACGACGGACGGGAGGATGGGGGGATCCGAACGCTCTTCCCCCTCAAGGGGGCCTCGGGTGACCGGGCGGATGCCCGAACCTTCCAGCCGCGTCGTGACCACCTCCTCGAGGTGGTCGAGCAGGTTCTTGCCGCTGGCCGGGTCTGCAGACAGGTGGAGGTCACCCAGTGGTGAGTGCGGCGATGTCGAGTGTGGGAGCCACTTGAGCCACGCCCATCGGCCCTTGCCAATGTGCGAGGTCACACAGGTGAGGACCACTTCCGAGGGGGAGTGCAGGGAGGCAATCTGGATGACGACGGCCTGGACCACGCCGTCCAATGCTCTTCGGTCCCCACACAGCCCGAGGCCGCCCACGGACCGAAGGTCGGCCACCACGGGTGCAGCTGTCAGCGTGCCAAATCGTCGCTCCATGGCGAGCGCTTGGTTCGCATACTCCGGGATCCCTCCTGCGCGACGTCGGCGGGCTGACGTCACCGACGGGATGTCACCGAGGCCGAGGCGGACGTGGAGAAATTCCGGGTGCTCCGGTCGACGCGACCACAAGACGTCGTTCAGGGACGCGACGGCGCCCACGCACTGGGCGACCGAGGGGTGCAGGGCCAGCAGGCTCTCCCGGTCCTGCTGGTGGCGTGCTGACAACTCGGACTCAAACTGGGCCAGCTCCGCGGTGAAGTTGGCGACCGAGGCCCTGTGCTTACGTTTGGACTGCGTCCGCTGCGCCAGGTAGGTGCCCATCATGAGCAGCGGGCTCAGGGCGACAAACAGGAGGCTCGTCGCCCTCGACCCCGACATGGTCGTCATCATCACGGCACCCATGGCCAGAGGCGCGACCAGCGCCAGCCAGGGAAACGACAGGGGATCCGGCGCCGACGGAGCGTCAGGCAGTTCAACGCTCGACTCCACAGGTCGAGCCAAGACTCGCGGTGAGCGCACGAACGCCACGTCCGTCGATGCCGCCGCCGCAGATGCGGCGATCTGCGTGACCGCGACGTTTGTACCTCCGATGAGCATGACGTCGCCCGGACCCAACTGAATTCGCGCGATCCGCGTTCCACCGACGATGACACCGTTGCTGGAGTTGTCGTCGATGACTTCCACTCGATCCGACACCAGAACACGGGCGTGATGCTTGGACACCATCGGGTCGTTGAGCCGGACGAAGCAGTCGGATGACCGGCCGATGCGGGACTCCCCAGCGGGAAGACCCACCTCCGTGCCGGCGTCCGGCCCATCCAGGATCCGCAGGACCGCAGCCGCAGCACCCGTGTCGCGAGACCCCTCGCGCGGTTGGGCAAGCTCAACCAGGGAGCCGGACCGCAGCCCCGAGTCGACCAGGGTGACCCCCTCGGGCAAGGGCTGACCAGACCGGCCGCTGGTGTCGATGACGCGCAGGGTCCGGAGGGTCGGCTGATGAGGAGCCGTCGTCGCTGCGCCGATCGCAACGCCGGACAGCACACCCGCCAGATCGCCAGCCGTCACGGTGGCATCGGCGGTGACGAGGATGTCGTGCGAGGTCTGGCCGTCCCGCCAGGTCACCTTGAGCTTCATCGGTCTTCTCCGGCAGGTTGAGACTCACGGGGCTCATCGTGTTGGGTGTTCGCTCGGTATTCGATGTCCAGCATCGGAAGGTCCGCGGCGCGCACGAGGAGCGTTGAGACGGCATACTCGACAAGCGCGACCCGACGGTTGGTGGCCTGCCCCGACGACGTCCCCCGCAACCCGGCCACCCCTGCCGCCGACAGCTTGTCGCAGACGTTGTCAAGCTTGCGGTTGAACCGCGTGATGCTCCAACCCAAGCGTTTTGCTGCGTCAGCGGAAGCGGGGATCTTCGAAGATCCCGAGCCCACTCGGCGCAGGACCGGCTCGGCCAAGGCGAGCATGAGCACGCGTTGGGCGGGGGTGAAGCGTTCCGGGCCGACGGTCGTGTCTCCCGAGCTGTAGCTGGCCGGGTGGTGCGACGGCGCGAAGCCGGCCACGGTGGTCATCAGATAGAGCTCGTATGCCGTCGGGCCGGCGGCAAAGGACAACACGACCCGCGGGAAGACGATGGGCATCCGGGCACTCGGACCCAGCACCGCTCGCATCAGCCCGTGACCATCGGTCAAGGACAAGGACAGTCGCGACCCGACGTTGTCCACCCACCAGTGGTCTCCGCTGTGGGTGATTTCCACGAAACGTCGATGGAGAAACGGATTGTCGTCGAGTTCAAGATCCCCCTGACGACCGACGGAGAACCGCTGGGGAGGCGTGACGGTGAACAACTCTCCGGCGAAGTCGACACGAAGGTCACGATCGTTGGTGGTCATGGGGTCACTGCGCATTCGGCGACAGGGTCGGAGGATCGGCCACTGGCCCGTCGCAGAACCACCTCGACACACGTGCGACCAGGCTCGCCCGGGATGACGACCTGGGGGTCGGATGTCAACGTGAAGTCGCGCGGCTTGGCGGGGTCGACAACCCGATAGAGATACCCGTCCCCGGGTGACGGTGACGGGTTCGACCACGAGATGACCACCTGGCCGCTCTCGGCTTTGGCCGACAGCTGAGTCACCTTCGGCACAGGGTTGCCGACCGCATCCTTGGGTGCCACCGTCGAGTTTGATGGTCCGGTCTGTGTCGTGGACGGTGTTCGTGACTGGAGGAGGACATACCCCCCCACAGTCACCGCAGTGAGAGCCAGTGCGGCCAGCAGCCCCCCGGCAACTTTCCGCGCACCGACTCGACGCGATGGTTCCGCCGGATCAGGCAGGGGGTGTTGGCCAAGGCCGTCCATCGCCGCACCGCCGGGCGGCGAGGCGTCAACCTCGGGGATTCCGGGTCCGGTGAAGTCCGCGGGTCCGCTAGGCGTGACAGATCCGCGTCCGTGCTGGACGACGGCCGGGAGGTCGACCGGCAGCCTGTCCGGATCCAAGGCGGGCAGTGTGACCCCTGTGAGTTCACGGCTCGAACCCGACGCCGTCGGACCTGTCGGCGAGGTCGACAGCGACCGGGACGGGCGAGAGTCAGGGTCGATGTCAACGAATCCCTCGAAACGGGTGCCGCCCGCGTCTTCGTCGTCATCGGGCCGGTATTCGCTCTGCTCTGTTCGAACGTCGGCGACAGTCATCGGGTAGCGAAGTTGCAGCTGGATCTGCTGCAGGGCGCGGGCGAACTCCAGGGCGGTGGGGTATCGCTGGTCCGGCCTCTTGTTCATCGCGACCCGGATGACGTTCTCGAGTGACTCGGGGACATCGTCACGGCGTAGGGGGGGCAGTTGGCCACTGACAATCCGTTGGCCCATGGACATGTTGTCGTTGGCTGCACCCTGAATGTAGAACGGGCTTCGCCCAGTAAGGACCGTGGAGAGAGTTGCCGCCAGAGACCACACATCACCGCTGGGAAGCATCGGGCGGTCTGCTGACAGTTGCTCGGGCGGAGCCCAGGGTACCGACACTCCGACGGCCCGGCCGTCGTGACCGCCCGAGGTAGACGCGGCGATTCCGAAGTCGGTGAGGGCGGGCCGCTGGAACTCGGTGAAGAGGATGTTCGCGGGCTTGATGTCGCGGTGCAGAATGCCCGCGGCATGAGCTGTCTCGGCGGCTCCGGCGATCTGGATGATGACGTCGAGAGCCTTCGCGACCGGGAAGGGTCGACTGCGCACCATGGCGCCGAGGTGCGGGGGAGGGCAGTACTCCATCACCAGGAAGGCCCGGCCGTCCGGGGCCATGCCGGCATCGAAGATGCTGACGATGTTCGGGTGGTTCGAAAATTTGGCCATGACGCTGGCTTCTCGCTCGAACGCCTGCTGGGCGTCGGCGCGCAAACCCTCCAGGAGAACCTTGACACCCACTTTTCGGCCGCCAAGTCCCACTTGCTCATACAGGAAGACGTCGGCGAACCCGCCGGTCCCGAGCAACTCCCGATAGCGATACCCAGGGATGTCCGGAGGTGTCGACAAGCGGCGAGCAGTCACGGAAGGTCCTCGAAGGTAAGCCGGACCCCGTGTCCGAAGTCGAGGATGTCTCCGTGCTGCAGCATGAGCGGTGGTTCAGTCACCCGGACGGGGGGTTCGTCGCGTCGCCGCAGATAGGTCCCATTGCGGGAGTTCAGGTCGACGACGAAAACGCTCCACCCCTCCAGCCGGATCTCCGCGTGACTGCTGGAGACGTGCGGAAAGGGAAGGGCCAGCAGCCGCGGAACCGTGGTCCCGGTGAACCGCGACGCGCGAGGACTTCGGCCAACCAGAATCGGTCCGGTCAGGGGAATGTCCTCTCCCGTCGAGCTGCGAACCCGGCCTAGTGGCGGTCGGGTCACCTCCTGGGGAACTCCCCCGACGAGCGCAGCCGAACACGACCGGCAGGTGCGCTCATGCGGACGGTTGGGGTGACCAGCCGGACAAACCAGCGCCAGGACGGTGCCGCCGTCAACCCCCGTCGGAATCAACCCCGCGGGCAGCCGGAAGTCCACCACCGTGGCCCCATCATGGTCAACGAATTCGTCCACTCGGACGTGGGCCAGCCCAGGCGCCACCTCGTGCGGGCCAGGCTGACGCTCGCGGCCCGGCACGGAGGCAATGACGTCGGAGTCGGGCACCGAGACGGTGAGAGTAGCCGCAGCCCCAGCCGCCGATTCAGGTCGTTCGAGGTCATCGGCGTCCAGCGACGTCGCCCACCGAGCCGTCGGATCAGGATCCCCGGCAGGTGTGTCGGCATCGGCGTCCGCGTCGGATGGGTCGGCCTGCTCGCCCTCGTGGTCCAGGCTGTCATCTAGCTCACCGGCCGGCTCCTTGTCACCCTCGGGCACGCTCTCGTCCTCGAGCGGCGCTGCCTCAAGGTTGAGTTGTTCCTCGAGCGGAACGTCGGGGACTGGGTCGTCCGACGGGCTGGCCCACGAGTCTTCGACGACCTCGTCGAGGGAGGCGGCTGGTTCGACCAGGAGCTGCCCAGCGTCGACTGCATCCCCCTCGGGGTCATCGCTGAGGCGTTGCTCCTCAAGGACTCCACGGCGTGGACGGGTCGTCACCCTCGCCACCCGGACCACCCCGCTGACAATGGGGAGTTCCGCGCCCTCTGTGGTGAGATCCCGCCCGAGTGTGATGTCGACGACGTCCTCGAAGCTCTGCTCGGACCACGTGGTGATCCCCGAGCCGCGCACCAAGTGACGGCCATCACCTGCGTCCATCTCGACACCCCAGTCGCCTCGGACGGCGACCCGGGCTCGATCGTCCGAGACGAGCACGATCGCGAACATCGGCATTGCCAGGAGTGACACGCCAAGCACGTCCGTGAGGTGCTGCAGGATGGCGCCTAGGTCTGCTCCGTCACGGGCTACCTGCCAGACGCTCGTCGCAGCCTCGTGGGGCACGTCACTAGGCAGCATGACAATGCCGCCGGGCCAGACGAGGGCAAGGTCCTCTCCCTTGGTCCACAGAAAGTCATCCAACGGTCTCCCCGTTCTCGACAAAGACGTGATCGGTTGCCTCGGGGACCGTGTCGTCGTCCGGTCCGATCCAGAGTTCGTCCGACAGCGTGTCCTCCGCCTGCGCCGTCGCACTCGCGCTCGCGGAGACGGCGACCGCGTCCACCACGACGGCCGTCACGTTGTCGCGCCCCCCTGCGGCAACAGCGGCCCGGACCAGCTCAGTGGCGGCTGCCTGCGCGCCGGGCACCGAGGCGAGGGTGGCGGCAAGGAGTGCGTCGGTCAGCTCGCCGGTGAGCCCATCGGAACAGATGAGGAGCCGGTCGCCGACAGCGGCGGGCAGCAGCCATTGGTCGACTGGGGGCTGATGGACGAGGCCTCCACCCAGCGCCCGGGTGATGACACTACGCCGCGAATGCGTCCGGGCCTCCTCAAGCCCGATCACTCCGGCGTCGACCATTTCTTGGACTTGGGAGTGGTCGACGCTGACCTGCTCAAGGATTCCTCTCGCCAGGCGGTAGGTCCGGGAGTCGCCCACGTTGAAGACCAACCAGCACGGAAGCCCGTCCTGGATCGTCATCCCGGCACCAGCGAGGGTCGAGCCGGGTGACGCTGCGCCCGTGGACCCGATGCCGTTGATCGCTGCCACCGCCAGGGCGACCGCCTCGTGGACGGCGTTGGACGTCAGCCACGCTCCCGGCCGACAAGTGCCGAAGGCATCGATGACGGCCTCAGCGGCCACGTCACCCAGTTCATGCCCACCCATCCCATCAGCTACGAGGAACACTGGTGGGCTGGCGAGGTAGCGGTCTTCGTTGAGATCTCGACGAACTCCGCGATCGGTGGCAGCCCCCCATTCGACGACGAAGTCGAGTTGGGCGGCCTCGTTCTCGGACAAGAGGTCAGGCCTCGATCACGTGGAACGACCGGCGGCCGAGGTGCAGCTGCCCACCAGAGGCCACAACGAGTGCCCCGCCAGCTGGCACTGCAGTGCGTATGCCGCTCGGCGTCGTCACCGCGCTCCCGTTGGTCGAGTGCAGATCCATCACCCACACGCCCCCCGGGTCTGGCCGCAGCACAGCATGTGTCTTGGACGTCGACATCGACGGATCGCGCAGGACAACCAGCCGCGCGTCAGGAAAGCCGGGCGGAGCCGTCGGGTTGCGGCCGACGATGACAACTCGGTCGATGTTGATGCGCTCTCCATCGTCGGCGAACAAGGCGCGTAATGACCCGCTGGCACCGAGTGACAGGGGGCTTGGCGCAAGGAGAGTGTGGTCCTCGACCTCCTCGACCCCATCGACCGGTCCGCTCGTGGCCGGTGGCTCCTCGGTCGGTGCTGGGGTGGCCGCGGATGGTGTCACGTGGGATGTCACGGCGGGTGTGACGGTGGTTTCTGGCGCGCCGGATGGCTCGACCGTCCGCGCTCGACGCCCCGGAACGGACGTGATGACTCCCAATTCCCCGCCCACCACCGAGACTGCTGCAGGAGTGCTGACCGGGGGCAACACCGGCTTGCCTACCACCGGCGAACTGCCCAGATCCGGGGCCTGAGATGTCCAGAGGGCCGGGACGTCACTCTCGGTTGGGGGGACTTTGACCTCGTCAAGCCCCACAAGGGAGATCGCGGGAACGGACGGTGCAGCGCTGACATCGATCGGCGGAGCAGGAGTGGCGGGATCCCGGCCGGCCCGGACGTCGAGGACGATGAGTCCGGTCACCCGGTCGTGCCATGCCTGGTTGAGCGGTTTGCGGATGAGCAGCACTGTGACGAGGTAGCCGATCCCCAAGGTCACCCCCCCGACCACCGCGATGAGGAGGTACTTGAGGAAGCCAGCCCAACCCGGTGACGCCCCGTCAATCAGCCGAACCTGGCGAATCCCCAAGAGCCTTCCGCCCGGCAAGTACCCCGTTCGAGCGAAGTAGAGGTAGACCACAACGGTGAACACGATGACGACGACCTGCGCGACAAGGCCGAGTGACATCACCTGGCTGAGCGACGATGCCGAGCGAAGTGGGAGGGAAGCGATGCTGCCCACAAGCACCCCCAGCAGGAAATCCAGGCCACGTGCCGCGGCGCGCCGACCCAGAGGTGCGGGGACGCAGCCCCGCAGGTGAGGTGCCTGTGCTGCTAGCGCCGTAGGGCCGTCGACCCCGTCCAGCGGCGAGGGGAGCGTCACTGTGCATCCTTTCCTTTGCCGGGCCAACGGCCCGCGGCCTTGGTGCCCTCGAGACTGACCACGCGCTTTACGACGGACCGGACCCTGCCCGTCAGCGCTCCCCGGCGAACTCCGAGAGATCGCAACGACACGGCCGCCAACCGCCGCCGCATCGGGGAGACGCTTGAGGACATGCGGCCGAGCACGCCGTCAACCTCCGCCCACATCGCCGCGACGTCCGCCGTCGTCGGTTCGCCTTCAGCGAAGACGCCGGCGTCGATGAGCTGGGCCGCGCCTACGACCCCGGCTGCCGGATAGTGCTCAGCGAGCGCCAGGGAGACCTCCCGACGAGTGTCAGTGGGGGTTACCGAAACCCCAAGGTCAACGGCTCGATCAACGACTTCGGCCCAACCACCGCTCATCCGGTCACTGGCCAGCGGGCGCGCCGCCCGCTGGCGCCTTCTGCGCCTTTTGAGCCAGAGCACGAAAAGCACGGGCATCAGCAGCAGCGCGATCGACCCAGCAACCACGAGCCCGGCGACCACGAGTGGCCACCAGTCGAACGAAGGGGGCTGCGGCGGCTTGCGTTGGTCGTCGATGATCTCCTTACTTGCCTCGACCCTTTCGCTCGGCGGGTCGGGTGGGGGGAGGACCTGAGGCCGGGGATCCCGCCGCGGCTGGGGGGTGTCTGTCTGCGGGGTCTTGCTTCGATCGGGCGTGGGATCGAAAGCGACCCAGCCGACCCCGTCGAAGGCGATCTCGACCCACACGTGAGCCTCGCTGCCCTTGACGTCCCAAGACGATCCTGAGGCCGCCCCCGGCTCCGGGTAGAAGCCCATGACGACCCGGGCTGGCAGTCCCAGCTGCCGCGACATGAGCGCCATGGCGACGGCATACTGCTCGTCGTCACCGATCATCTGCTCGTCGGTGAGCAGGGCATTGATCCGCTCTGCAGTGTGCCCCGAGCGCGAGCGCCCGTCGGCTCCGTCCGAATAGAACCCGTACTCGCGCAGTTTGGCGGCAAGGCTCCGTGCCTGCTCAAGAGGTGTCGCCGCCGATCCCGTGAACTCAAGGGCAGTCGTAGGAACTGAGTCCGGGGACCGCGACACCGAGGGCATGGCGATGTCCGACACCTGTCGTCCAGCCAGATATGTCTCATCGACGGGGGCCGGAGCGGCGAGATCGACGTCGTAGCGGGATCCCTCCGCGACCCCCGCCGTCGTCACGAGCTGACCGCTGGCTCGGTTGTAGAAGAGCGAGTCACCCTGAGCAGTCGCTGCCGCCCCCGAGAAGCGAACGCCCCTCACGTCACCTGCCCCGGGCACCCAGACCCCGGAGTATGCGGCAATGGCGACCTCGAGGGTCTGAGGGGCAGCCGCCGAGGCGTGGTCGCCGGGGACAGCGATCGACGAACCCACCCGTTGGAACGTCGACGAGGCGGAATCGACGTTGTAGACGACTCCGTCGTAGGCGTCGAGAACAGCCAGACGCAGCCGCGCGTCGCGCGGCATACCCGAGACCGTCAAGAGAGTCTCATCGCGCAAGTCCCGCTCGTAGAGGCGGAACAGCGTCAACGGGCTCGCGAACTGCCGCATGTCCAAAGGTGGCTCGACGACGTCGCGCAGCACGAATCGAGCGCCGGACCCCACCGCGCTCGCAAGGAGAAGCGCCCCGACGGTGACTACTGCGAGAACGGCGCCCCCGGCGGCAAGCGAGCCGCGTCGGCGAGCGGTGAGCGAGCCGTGGGTGCCGAGGATGTCGGCTGCCTCGGCGTATCGCTCGCGCTGCGCGATCGCTGAGAGCCACCCCAGGCTGACCGCGGCGAACGCCAATCCCTCCCCCAGAGCCCACGGCGCCTGGCGAGTCCCCCACAGGATCCCCACCACTAACAGGACGAACGCGGGTAAGACGCCCCAGCCGGGCCGGCGGGTCCGCAAGACGACCACGCCGCCAACCAGCGCACAGAGCAGACCGGAAAGATAGGGAACAACGGCCGGACCGGTGAACGAATCGGCGGGGACGGCGACTGTCAGCAGGTCCCTCCAGGAGGTGACCGCCAGGAGCAACAGCCGCTGCACGGTCTCGAGGGTGGGGGCCCCAGCAATGGTCGTCCTCGGCAGCGCAAGGGCTCCCCCGAAGATCAGGTATGCCGCGATCCCCGCCGCGACCGTCGCCGACGCGCCCCAGCGGCGCCAGGCCGACAGCGTCGCAACGAGCAGGCCGATGACGGCTCCCCCGCCCGCTGCCAGCCAGCCCGGTCGCCCAGCGAATACCGGCCCGAAGGATGCTGTGCCGACCGCCAGCAAGGCGGCCCCGGCCACGAGGTCACCGACGTGCCGTCCGGTGAGGGCAGCGACAGCACCGGCAGGGTGCGGCGGCGCGGCGGCTGCGGCGTGGGCGGCGGTCATCGCAGCGTCCGAATCGCTCGGGGAAGATCGTCCAGTGCTCCAATGTCGAGCACGATGAGGGACGCAACCTGCCGACGGACCGGCGTCACGACGTCGCTACACCTGATGGCGAAGGAGCGGACATCCAAGGGAATCCGCAGATGGCCGGCTCTGAGCTCGCCAGGACCAGGCGTCGATCCGGCGACGATCGTCGCGACCGAGGCGTTGGGCACGGCCGCGACGGCCCGAGTGACCAGTTCTGCGAGGGAGTCGGCTCCCGCGGTCCGCTCCACCCGGCAGAGTCGGTCCAACAGCCCCTGCGGAGTGGGGAAGTGCAACTCCCCCTCATGAGTGAAGACCGACGCCTGGCGCTCCTCGCGCAACGCGTGGGTGGCCAGCGAGGCCACCACCGACACCGCCGTCTCGAACTCGTCGTCACCGGCGTAGTCGTCCATCCGCTGGGACAGGATCAGTAGGTGATGCGCTCGTTGGGTCTCCTCGAACTGACGCACCATCAATTTGCCGGTCCGAGCGGTTGTCCGCCAGTGAATGCTGCGACGGTCGTCGCCGGGGACGTAGTCGCGCAGGGCGTGAAAGGCAACGTCCGACGAGGACAAGTTCTGCGTCGTCACGCCCTCGACATCGCGCAAGAAGCCGGTGGTCGTCGAGTTCAAACCGACGATTGGGGGGTGGATGAACAACTCCACTGACTCGCTCCAGCGCTTGACCCGCTGGACGAGACCGAGGGGATCGCTCTTCACCGAGCGCACCGGGCCGATCGTGAGGACGGAACGCCGCCGCGCCGGGATGGCGAACAATTCTTCGTGCTCGACTCCCGTGGCCAACGCAGGGACGTGGAAGGAACCCACACCATTGCCGACGGGCAGTTCGAAGCGGGTGCCAACCATGCTGCGCGCGCCGCTGTTGCTCACAACCACCCGCCCCATCGCCCGCTCCCCGACGGTGACGCGACTACGGCCGAGCTCGATGCGGGCGGCATACGCCATCGGGCCCAGCGTCCACAGGGTGGCGACGAGCAGGCTGAGCCCGAAGAGCAGGGCGAGGACCTTGAGCTCGGTCCATCCGTAGCGCCAACCGAGCATCGCGCACACGACCCCGCCCACGAGGACCGCTTGGCCGACCGGGTTGACCGCTTGCAGCGCGGGTCGGGCAACCCGAGCAAGGGGAGGACTCAGTCGCGACCAGGTGGAGACGACGCGGTCGCGTGGTGAACGGCGCTGGGCCCGAGGGCGGGTGTCCGTCCGCGATCCTGGGCTGACGTCGGTGCTCAGGCCGTCGCCCCCTTGGCCAGGGGTGCATCGACTGCTGCGAGCGCCCGTGCGATGACCTGGCGTCCGGTGGCCCCGGCAAACTCCGCGTCGGGAGACATGACTAAGCGGTGGGTCCACACCGGAGCGGCAAGTCCCTTGATGTCGTCAGCGAGGATGTAATTCCGGCCTTGGGCCGCCGCCCACACTCTTGCCGCGCGCACCATGGCGATGGCGCCACGCGTCGACACGCCGAGGATCGTGTCCTCGCTGGCCCTGGTGTGCTCCACGAGTTGATGGACGTAGTCGAGCACGGACTCCGCTGCGTGGTTCTCCGCCACCATGTCGGCCATGTCCTCGACGGCGGACGTTGCGATGACCGGTCGCAACGCCCTAGTCCGGTCCGGTTGGGCCGAGCCGGCGAGGACCTCAAGCATGGCCGCCCGGTCGGGATAGCCCACGCTCGTCTTCATGAGAAACCGGTCGAGCTGGGCCTCCGGCAATCGGTAGGTGCCGGCCTGCTCGACCGGGTTCTGCGTTGCGACGACCATGAACGGGCGACCGGTGTCATACCTGGTGCCATCGACGGTCACATGCGACTCTTCCATGACCTCGAGCAGCGCCGACTGGGTCTTGGGCGAGGCCCGGTTGATCTCGTCTGCCAAGACGATCGAGGCGAACACCGGACCGCGGTGAAACTCCCACGCCGAACGATTTTGGTCGTACATCGTCACGCCGGTGATGTCCGAGGGCAGGAGGTCCGGGGTGAACTGGATCCGGCTGTTGGTGCCCTGGACGGTCGCGGCCAAGGCCCGAGCCAGTGCCGTTTTGCCCGTGCCCGGGGCATCCTCAAGCAGCAGGTGCCCTTCGGCGAGGAGACAGGTCACAGCCAATCGGATGACAGGCGCCTTGCCCAGGAGGGCCAGTCCGACGTTGTCGACGATCCGGGCGAAGGTGCCGGCGAACCACGCGGCATTTTCCGGGGTAAAGGTCACGAGCTCAACTCTCCTGATCGATATTTAGCGTTGCTCACACGTCGCGCCCACTGCTGAGGCATCGTTGGCGTAAAGGTACCCCATGGCAGAACTGTTTGCAGGGACCCAATCACGATTACCTGCCCCGTCTACCGTTATTGTTCCCCACCAGTCTTTGGCATTGATGCCTCCGACCCAGCAATAGACGCTTGAGTCCGGGTTGAAACTCCGAAGATAGATGTTTTGGCGATAGCAACCACCGTTGGCAGTGCTGCAGAATGAGGGAAGAGAGACTTCAACGTAGGTTCCGAGGGTGGCCCAGTAGGAGGGGCTGCCCCACGTCGAGGCGGACGCCCAACCCGACCACCCGCTCCAGACTCCGGTGCTGTCCTTGGCTCGAGCCCGGATGCTCTTGGTCTGGTTTCGCCCATTGCCCTGGCTGATACTGCCCGAGATCCCCACACTCTGTAGGCCACCGTCGGTTGTCTCAATCTGGACCTCGACGATGGGGCGTCCGTTCCCGGATGACCCGGCGTTCCACGACAGGGTCACCGAGTTGACTCCACCACTAGCCGAGACCTGAGGCGGGTGAGGCGGACCATAGGGAACAACAGCCGCAGCCGACACGGCCGGCCCGAATGGGGAAGAGATACCGTTAACCGTGGACCTGGCGAACACCGAGATGCTGTAGCTATTCCCGTTGGCCAATCTGGAGTCAGTGATGAGACGGTTGGCCGGGAGGACCGCAGAATATCCTTCGGTGCCCCAGTAGTAGGTGATCTCGGAGGATGTTGCCCCGTTTCCGGCTGCGTCGGTGAAGGTCATCTGGACCTGGTTGTTCGTTCCCGTTGGGGTAGCCGTGATGCCGCTGACCGCACCGGGAGTCTGGAAGGCGCGGACCGAGTTGGACGCCGGCGACCAGGTGCTCCATCCGGCCTTGTTCTGAGCTCGGTATTCAAAGCGCTTATCCGTGGTGTCCGCCGGAAGCGTGAGTCGCGCGGTCGTCGTCGTCCCAGTCCAGGCGACCGCCGAGGTTCCCACTTCGCGCAATTCGTAGGTCATGGCCGAATCGCCGTTGCCGTTCGGCACCGCCCACGTGATGGTCATGCTCGGAAGGGCACTACTCGGGGCGTCCGCCGACACCGTCGGAGCGGTGAGGCCGAGCGGGATCCCGGCGGGTATGACAATGGCGGAGTAGGACGAGAAGTCCGATGGCTGCTCGGCCTTCGAGTGGGCTTGGACCCGGAATCGGTAGGACGCGCCGTTGGTCAGGCCGGTCCAGGGATAGCTGGTGACCAACCCGAGCTGGACCTGCGTTGCGCCACCGGTCGGCCCGTCGATCTCCAGGGTGAACGCCTCGACCGGAGACCCCTCGGTCGAAGGGGTCGACCACGTGAGGTCCACTTGTTTGTCACCGAACTTCGCCCCTGGGGCAGCCGGCTGATTGGGCTTGACGTCGGGGCGCACCATGTTTGAGGCCGCGGACGGGTCGGAGTCGCCGACCTCGTTCGTCGCCACCACGTTGAAGGTGTATTCGACGTTGTTCGTCAGGCCGGTGATCGTGCAGGTCGTCACCGCTCCACAGTCTCTGCTCCCCGAGGACCACCGGACCGTGAACCGGGTGATCGGCGCTCCGTTGTTGGCCCCCGCGGTCCACGACACCGTGGCCGTTCGGGACTCCTGGGTGATGGCAGTCACCGCGGCAGGAGGCTCCGGTCGATCCCGCACAGTGAGCAGGATGCGACCTTCCACGTTCCGTTTGGCGTCGTTGGTGGCATCTCCCAACGTGTATCGCACCGTCATCTGGCCATGGAATCCGACGGCCGGAGTGACGACGATCTGAGCGGCGTCGCCGGTCGCGGTGCCGGACCCGATCTGAACGGTTGGCTGACCGATCATCGTCACCGGTTTGCCCTGGTCGGCAAAGGGATTCACGACAACCTTCGTCAGGTCGATCGTCTCGGGGCTCCCGGCCTTGGCGGTCGTGATGACGACCTCGGTGACCGAGATGAGCGGCCGGGTCGAGGAGATCGATCGGATCGGGATGGTCCCTTTGACCGGCGTGGTCGCACCGTCGGTGACGGTGACCTCAACCAAACCTTGCGTTCCAGGCTCGGTTTCCGGTGGAGTCGAGACGAACAGGTCAGTCCCCTTGAGCTCAATACTGAACCCAGAGGGCTGGCTATCGATGGAGAACACCAGGCGCTCCATGTCACCGGAGTCGGGGTCGCGGACCATCGCCTTGAGATCGACCGCCTTGGCCGGCTCGCCGGCAGCGACCTGGATCTCCGACGGAGTCAGGACCGGCGGGCTCTGACCCGACGACTCGACAATGATTGGCATGGTGAGGACTGCGGTGAGCCCCTTCGGGTCATCCGCTGTCGTTCCGTCCGTCACCTCGAAAGTCAACGATGTTTGACCGGAGAACTCGACGTGCGTGGTGAACACCAACGTCGTGGGGTCCTTGACCAGCGAGGTGCCGTCAGCGCCAGGCCCCGGCTTGATGCGATCCGCAAAGGTGAGTTGGGGGCTGTGTCCCTCGCGGACCGAGACGTAGTCGGTGAGACTGACCGTCAGGGTTTCCCCAGCCTTGATCTTTGCGGGAACCTTGTCGGGTTTCAGGGTGGGCAGACGTTCGTCCGTCCCCGGCACGATGATCGCGGCCTTCGCCGTCAGCCCATCGACATCGGTCACTGTGTAGAGGATGACTTGCCGAGCCGTGGCCACCGTCACCGTCACCATGCCCTTGGCACCGACCGACACCCCGGAGCCACCCGCCGTCACCGCAAGCGCTTCCGCAGCGCCGTCGCGATCTTCGTCGTTGGCCAGGACGTCAACGTCGATCGACGTCTTGCCTGCCACGTCGTCGTTGGCTACGAGATCGTCGCGAGCTACGGGGGGCTGCAACGGCGTATCGAGGCGGATGTCCAGGGTGATGGCCCCATCCTTGGAGCCCCCTCGCCCGTCGATGGTGGTGTAGGTCAAGGCGTACGTCCCAGGGACCGACGGTGACGTCAATTGCACGCGGGCGCCGTTCGTCACTGCGGCTATCGCCGACGACTCGCCCACGCCCTTGACCGATCCGTCGAGCAGTTGCAAGGGATCGCCGTCGGGGTCGGTGTCGTTGAGCAGGACAGGGATGGATAGCTGGCGGTCTGGTCGCGCGACGATCATGTCCAGGACGGTGATCGGTGCCTGATTGACAGGGGACGGTGGCGCGATGCCCACCTGGACCGTCCCGATCCCGCGCGCGCCATAACGGTCCATCACGGCATACGTGAAGGAATCCGTTCCGGACGTTCCGGCGGGGGCCTGGTATTCCAGCCACGCGGTTCCGACCGTGACGGTGCCCTTGGTGGGTGGGGAATCGACACCGATGAGGGTCACCGAGTCCCCGTCACTGTCGATCATGTCGAGCGGGACCGGGATCTTGGTGCTCGCCCCGGCCAACACGCGCGCGATCAACGGACGGGCCACCGGCGGGGAGTTTCCGTCGGGTCCGTGCACCGAAATCTCGACCTGGGCCGAGTCGAAGTTTCCTTGGCTGTCCCGCAGGGTGTAAACGACGCGAACCGTCCCGGGTTGGTCCCCGGCCTTGAACCGCACCGTTCCTTGCGCGACGAACGCCTCACCTTGGGCGGCCGTGCCGCTGTACTGAAGGGTCGGGTCGACGCTGATCGGGAGACCCGAGGGGGAGATGTCGTTGTCCATCACATGCACGGTCACGAGATCGCCGACCCTGACGGTGGCCGCATCGTCATCGGCAATCGGCGGCTGGCTCGTGGGAACCGGGGCGAGTGGGATGACGACGACCGTCCCGGTTGCCGATGTCGCGCCGTTGGACACCAGGTAGGTGAATGATGTTTGAGACTTCAAGCCGCTGGCCGCCGAGATTCGCAGTTTCTCCCGGTCGATGACCTCCACGGTCAGGCCCGACTCGGGCTTCACCGAGACCGACTGGACAACGAGCACTCCACCCGCGGGGTCGAAGTCATTGTCGAGCACAGCAACGACCGTGCGCCCGCCTGCAGGAAGCAGGGCGACGTCGTCCTCGGCCGTGGGCTGGCCGTTGGGGTCCACCTCGACGACATCGATGCGAACGATACCCGTCGCTGTCGACGGGCCGTCGGACACTACGTAGTCAAGATAGGTCGTCCCGGTGACGGTCGACGCGAACCGGAAGGTTCCCGTCGACGAGTCCATCGTCACCCGAGCCCCCTGTGGAGGCTCGCTCACCTGGGCCAAGCGAAGGTCGTCCCCATTGGCATCCGTGTCGTTCTTCAACGGTGCCACGACGATCTCGCGGTCCTTGATCACCCGGGCATGGTCGGCGTTGGCCACGGGTGGCACCGCCGAGCGGTCACGGAGATCCACGTTGAGGACGCCTTCGGCGCTATCCCGCTCATCGCGCATGACGACGATCACCTGATATCGACCGGGTTTAAGCGTCCCGAGATCCCGCACCGTCACCATGCCGTCCTCGCGGAACTTCGCCGCCAGCCCCTCGGGGGCTCTGACCTCAGCGATGAAGAAGGCGTCGCCCTCAGGATCCCGCCAGTCCGGGCGCACGTCGTACTGCGCCTGTCCACCGGCGACGACGCTGAGGCTCGATTGCGGACGCCACTGTTCGGGCGGCGAGTTCGTCGACCATGGGTGGACTTTCAGACTTACCGTCGCGTCATCTGACTCACCCCTGCCGTCGACCGCGGTGTAGGCGAACACCCCCGAACCCACTGCATCCTCGGGAAGGTCAACGACGATCGCCCCACCTGCCCGACCGGTCCGAAGAGATGTCACCCACGAAGGCCCTGTGCCCGGCACCGCGGTGAGCACGTCACCGTCAGGGTCGGAGTCGTTCTGTAACACGGGCAATACCGTTGCTCGACCGGGACGCACCCCGAAGCTGTCGTTGACTGCGTCGGGCTTGCGGTTCTTCTCGTCACGTTCTGGCAGCGCCTGTTCCTGTTGAGTCTCCGGGCTCTTGTTGTCGTCCGAATCACGTGAGTCGAGGGCCGCCAGGATGTCCTTCCAGTTGTTAACCAGATTCAACTGCTCCGACGCGAGGTACACGTCGCCGTTGCTCGTATCATTGATCGCGACAACGTCGCGGTTGGTGCGGAACACCAGGTTCTTCGCCGTCTGGAGCCTTTCGACGCCCACGGCCACGTCATCGGTCTCTCCTGGGCAGTCTCGAACATAACGGCCGACACCAGCCCAGGCGGCATACCTGCACCCGCCGAGCACGACGGGTGCGACTGTTACCCCCTTCGACGAAGCACCGGAGGAGATTCGCTGAATCTCCGCGTCCTGCAGCGGCACAACGAGGAGTTCGGTCGGGGTCGCCAGGGTCACCGATTCGGAGGACTCTCCAGGAATCTGAAGGACCGCATCGGCGAAGCCAGCATCGACGACATCCCGCCCCGGCAAATGCAGGGTATGGGAGTCACGATCCAACACCACAACATCTGCTCCGACCGACGTGAGGGACTGCTCGCCTACTCCCTTCGTCGCGAGCTCTCGCATCCTCGGCGCGACCCAAGTGTCGCCACGACGCTCTGCGGTGGCGACCTTCCCGTCCTCGGACAGCGCATGGATCGACCCGTCGACCCCCACGATGCCTTGGGCCCCCGGCAGATTCTCCATGAGCGGTGCCGCGGTCTCGGGGGAGAAGCCGCCCAGCGACGTGATTCCGACCCCCCACACCTTTCCTGCTGCGGGATCACTCACAGCGAGGACGGATCCACCTTGCGCCACCTGAACTCCGGCGACCCGAATGGGAGCGCTGGCAGACACCGTGGCGGGATCAACCGCGAGAACCGTGGAGGAGTCGAAGTCGTGGATGAGGACATCCTGCGCGGCTTGGGATATGTCAAAGCGCTGCGACGGGGCACGCAAGCCCCCGTCCAGCGTTCGAGAGGAGAAATTGAGGTGGGCGACCATTCGCAGCTGTTCATTGGTCACCCAGACGCCTCCGTCATGAAGGGAGACATCGGACACTGGGACACCGGGGTTGATCGACGCCAAGATTCCGATGATTCCGACGGAGACGGTGGCCAGCGCAGTCCGTCCCCGCGGCTTGAATGCTTCGCCTAGACCCACCCTGACTCCCCTACGTTGTTCGCGCACGGCGCATCGTCGTCGCGAGGTGCGCTCTCACGTGCACTGCACATAGAAGCACTTCATTGAGGCCCCAACCACATTGATACCGCAGAATGGGCAGAACTATCCGTCCGCAACCCAACGATGCGCTCCGCTCATTGCCCCGCTTCCATGCCTCCGAGACTCCGGCCGAAGACCCGGAGTCCCCTCGACTGATACCTGACGGACGAGTGAGTGCGAATCTCCGAGTCAACGAGTCGGTCAGCCGTAGGTGTCACGGGGGCCGGGGCCCTGCACGCGGCGGCGGCCCT
>DAOLRO010000014.1:0-26311 GCA_035418665.1 Phycicoccus sp. | reverse complement strand
TGGCCTTCTTGGCCGACGGCCGTCTGGTGCTGCGCAACCCGGATCCTGCCGGCGGCGCGTTGGCCCTCGTCGACCCTTCGATCGACACACTCACTCCGTTGCCGATCGAGGCCTCCCACACCGAGCTGATCAACGCTGCAGGTGACGAGATCACCTGCAAGAGAGGCCTGCCCGATCGCTTGCCGGAGATTGTCCGGCTGCGGCCGGACGGTTCGGTCGTCGTCCTGGCAGCCTCCTCCACCGAACCGATCGACCCCGCCTTCGTCTCTGCCGCCGAGGAGGTGAGTTGGACCAACGGCGCCGGGCTCACGGCATACGGCAATTTCTATGCCCCTGCGAATCCCGACGTGACGGGCCCGGCGGAGCAGCGCCCACCCCTTCTCGTCTTCGTCCACGGGGGGCCGACCTCGCAGGCCCTTTCGTCGTATCAGTCCGGCATCCAGTTCTGGACGACGCGCGGCTTCGCGGTCCTCGACGTCAACCATGGCGGCAGCACGGGCTACGGACGCGCGTATCGGGAGCGGCTCAACGGGCAGTGGGGTGTCGTCGACATCGATGACTGTGTCTCGGGGGCCCTCGCGCTGGCCAAGAAGGGTCTGGTCGACGGCGACCGGCTCGCCATCCGTGGCGGATCGGCAGGCGGATACACCACCTTGCGGGCACTCACCTCGAGTGCAGCCTTCGCCGCCGGGACCAGCCTCTACGGGATCAGCGACCTCCGAGCTCTGCTCTCCGAGGACCACAAGTTCGAATCCCGTTACACGACAAGCTTGGTCGCCCCCTGGCCCGAAGGTGAGGACATCTACGTCGAGCGTTCACCGCTCTTCCACGTCGAGTCCCTGCACGGCGAGTTGCTTCTCCTGCAGGGCGAGGACGATCTGGTTGTCCCCCTCCAACAGGCCCGGGGGATGGCCGAGGCGATGGCTGCGGCGGGCAAGGACGTGGAGTTCGTCGTCTATCCCGGAGAGGGCCACGGCTTCCGCGGAGCGGACACGATCATCGATGCTCTGGAGCGTGAGTTGTCCCACTACCAGAGGGTGTTCGGGCTCAAAGGCGCCTGAGCAACGCATACCGGTGCGGGTATCGGTTGCGACACGATTCGAGCAATGTCCGCACATGCGTTGCCGAGGTGGCCGCTCTGCGGCACAGTGACTCCCACGGTCCCCACATCAGGTTGGGGCAGGTGCGGAATTGAGGCAGGAATGGCCCACTCCACGGACGCCTTCGGTCTGAGCCGGCGGCAACTTCTCTCCATCGGCGGTGGCATCACGGCAGCCGGTGCGCTCACGGCCTGTGGCAGCAACACCGGCCGGGCCGACAGCAGCGCGTCCGCGAGCGGAGGGGCCACCTCCGGCGAGAAGGTGACGCTGAGCCAGTGGTACCACCAGTACGGCGAGGAAGGCACCCAGCAGGCTGTCGAGAAGTACGCCGCGGCCTACACGAAGGCGACCGTGAAAGTGGAGTGGAAGCCGGGCGACTACGACAAGACGACGGCAGCCTCGCTGCTCACCGACACCGGTCCCGACGTCTTCGAATACGGCAACGGGCCGACGATCGACATGATCAAGGGCAAGCAGGTCGTCGACATGACCGACGCTCTCGGCGATGCCAGGTCCGACTTCAACGAGCAGATCATCAAGCGCTACACCTTCGACGGCAAGGTGTGGGCCATCCCGCAACTCATCGACTGCATCCTGCTCGTCTACCGCAAGTCCATGCTCGACGCAGCCGGGATCAAGCCGCCCACGACGCTCGACGAATTGGTCGCTGCGGCCCGTGCCCTCACCAAGGGCGACGTCAAGGGCCTCTACCTCGGCAACGACGGTGGCGCGGGGCTCGTCGGCGGCAACCTGCTCTGGGGTGCGGGATTCGAATTCCTCAAGGAGGACGGCTCCTTCGGGTTTGATGACCCCACGGCGGGCGCTGCCCTCAAGACCCTCAACACGCTCTGGACCGAGAAGGTCACCCAGATGAGCCAGGACCCCAAGGACTGGTGGGCAGCCGACGGCTTCATCGCCGGACAGTGCGCCATGGCCATGACCGGCCTGTGGACCTTCCCGGACATCATCAAGGGTCTCAAGGACGACTTCGGCGTCATCCCGTGGCCCGCTGGTGACGGTGGCAAGGCCACGGTCACGATGGGGGCCTATGGCTCATGCGTCAGCGCCCGCAGCAAGAATGTGGACGCCGCCAAGGAGTTCGCGAAGTGGCTCTGGGTGGACCAGACCGACTCCCAAGTGGACTTCGCCACGGCCTACGGCTACCACATCCCTGCGCGCAAGTCACTCATCGGGAAGGCCAAAACCCTTCAGGACGGCCCCGGCAAGGACGCCGCCGATGCCGCCTTCGCCCACGGCCACGCCCAGACGATGATGCTCTGGACTCCAAAGTGTCAGACCGCCTTCAGCGACGGCATGACGCGCATCGTCAAGGAGGGTGCCGACCCGATGAAGGAGATCGCAACGATGAAGCCGGTCATCGAGGCCGACGTCAAGCGAGTCCTGGGCTGAACCAGCCGACCGCCTCCTCACCGGCCTCGCGCCCCACAACATGACCACCCACGCCGAGCACCCGGCGACCACTGGCCCTCGCGTCGGCCGGTCGCTGGGTGCTCGGCTGCGCGGGCGCCAGAACCAGAACCTCTGGTTCTGGGTGTTCGTCGGCCCCTTCGTGGCCGGCCTGGTCCTCTTCATCTACGTCCCGATCCTCTGGAGCCTCTACCTCTCCTTCTTCAGCGCGTACAACACGGTCACCCCGACCGAGTTCGTCGGGCTGGACAACTACATCGGGATGCTCAAGGACCCGTCCTTCCGGAGCTCCCTGTGGACCTTCATCGTCTTCGCCGCGTTCATCGTGCCGGCGACGTGGGCCCTCTCGCTCGGCACCGCGATCATGGTCAATCGCACACGGGTGGCCCAAGCCTTCTTCCGGTCGGTCTTCTTCATCCCGACCGCCTGCTCCTATGTCGTGGCCAGCCTCATCTGGAAGATGTCGATCTTCTCGGGCTCCTCGACCGGCATGCTCAACCAGGCGCTCAAAGCAATGGGCAGCGACCCGGTGCTCTGGCTCTCGGTGACCGATCCCCCGTGGTACTGGCTGGTCATTGTCAGCGTGCGCATCTGGCTGCAACTCGGCTTCTACATGATCCTTTTCATCGCCGGACTCCAGCGCATCTCGCCGACCCTCTACGAGGCCGCTGCCATCGACGGTGCGACGGGTTGGCAGCAGTTCCGTTACGTGACCCTGCCGTTGCTCCGACCCACGTCGACGGCCGTGATCCTGCTTCTCATCATCAACGCCTTCCAGGCCTTTGACGAGTTCTTCAACATCCTCTCCACGATGGGCAACTACCCGCCCTACGCCCGGCCGCCCTTGGTCTACCTCTACTACATCGCCCTCGGCTCTGGTCAGGACTTCGGCAACGGCAGCGCGGGCGCGGTGATCCTCACGCTCGTCATCGCGCTGGTCGCCATCGTGCAGGGCCGGATCATGCGCCTGGGCAAGGAGGACTGATGGCCGTCGTCGACAGGAGTGCCACCCACCGGGTCGGGACAGCACTGCGCTACGCCGCCCTCATCGTGGCCACGATCCTCTTCCTCATCCCCTTCTACCTGCTGTTGCGCAACGCGTTGATGGCCAACACCGACTACAGCAGCCCGACGTGGCACTGGCTCCCCCCATCGATCCACCTCGAGAACCTCACCAACCTCTTCGCCGACCCCAACCTGCACTTCGCGCGGGCGATGTGGAACTCCACCTTCATCGCGGTGACCCAGACCATCGGAGTCCTCATCATCTCGGGGTTGGCCGGCTATGGACTGGCGCGCATCCCCTACCGCTGGTCCAACGCTGTCTTCTACACGATCACCGCCACGCTGCTCATCCCCGCCGCCGTGACCTTCGTCCCCAGTTTCGTCCTCGTCTCGAGCCTGGGCTGGATCTCGACGCTGCGGGGCCTGATCATCCCGGGTCTCTTCCAGGCGCTGGCCACCTTCCTCTTCCGTCAGTTCTTCCTGAGCTTCCCCAGGGAGATCGAGGAGGCCGCCTTCCTCGACGGGCTCGGCTACTTCGGCACCTTCTGGCGAATCGTCGTCCCGAACTCGCTGGGCTTCGCCGCCGCCATCGGCACGATCACCTTCATCGGCTCCTGGAACGCCTTCCTCTGGCCACTTGTCATCGGCCGCGATGCCGAGTCCTGGACGGTCCAGATCGCCCTCTCGACATTCGTCACGGCCCAATCAGCCAACTACGCCCAGCTCTTCATGGGTGCCCTCGTCGCCATTGCCCCACTTCTGTTGATGTTCCTGTTCCTCCAGCGGTGGATCGTCGCGGGCGTCGAGCGGACCGGCATCGCCGGCGACTGACTCAGCAGCGCGCTACCGGGCCCCATTTGTGACCCCAGGTTCGTCGCGTATGCCCCGGCAGTGCCACCCTCTCAACGATTTGTGCCCCCAGGTTCGTATGCCGTGGCGCCTCACCGCTCAGGGCGTCCGACCGACGAATCTGGGGTCACAAACTGAGCGTCGCAGTGCCCAAAGGTGGCTGAACCGACGAACCTGGGGTCACAAATGGCAGCGGGAGTCAGTGCAGGCCGTGCAGGTCGCCGAGGCGAGCGATCGTGGCCGAAGCCCGACGGCAGGCGCTCACAGGAACGTGCGGCACGATGTCCTGGAGGAAGGCATACCGACGCCTGATCGACTGCGTGTAGGAGTCCGTGGCCTGATTGCCCTCCAGGCAATGCCACCAGTCCGCGATGTCCCCCCAGCCCGGCGCCGCCAGCGAACCACCGAACTGTTGCAGCGCAAGACTGCTCGCCAGCGCCGAGAACGCCAAGCGGTCCTTGAGGGACCAGCCGGCCAAGGTCCCCATGACGAGCGCAGCGCCGAAGACATCCCCGGCCCCGGTGGGGTCAAGAGCCGGCACCCGCAGAGCGGGGATGTTGGCCTCCTCGCCCGTCGTGGCATCGATGGCCAGTGCACCATCGGCACCATTGGTCACGACGGCCAAAGGCACGCGATCCGCCAGTGCATAGAGCGCCTCCTGGGCCGTGCCGGTGCGTGTGTAGGCCATGGCCTCGCTCGCATTGGGCATGAAGGCATCGCACATGGACAGCCGGTCGAGCACCGTTGTGGACCAGGTCTCGGTGGGGTCCCACCCGACGTCGGCAAAGACCATCGCTCCGCCGGCCTTCGCCTTCCGCACCCACGACCCCTCGTCGTCAGTGGACTCAGCCAGATCGATGTTCACTGCGCGCGTCGACGGCGGTTCACCGATCATCTCGGAGGCGCACACGGGCGCGGGATGGGCGTGGGTGACCATCGACCGATCCCGATTGACCGACATGGACACGGTCACCGGTGAGTGTCAGTCGTCGAAACGGCGGGCGTGCGACAGGTCGATGTGTTCGCCGTCTTCCAGTGTGTCCCAACAGAAGTCGCCATAGCCGTCTCCACTGAAGGCAGCGGCCAGCGAGGTGCGAAGACCAAGACGGCGCGTCGCCACGGCGAGGTTGGCGATGCCGCCGGGACAGGAGGCCATGCCCTCGGCCATGATCTCGGTGCCACCCTCGGGCGGACCGGGCAGGCCGGCGAAGATGATGTCGAGGAAAACCGTGCCCCACAAGAAGACGTCGAAGTCCGGCCCATCCCCCGTCCGCAACCCTGCGAGCGGGTCAAAGGTGTTGAGCGGCATACCGATCGGGCTCCTCTCCGGAGCCCGAGCCTAGCGGTTCGAGTCTCTCCCCACGGTGAGGACGAGATGTTCGATCGCGGTGTTGCGCGACGAACGAAGACCTGCCACCAGGGGTTCTCGCGAGCGGTCAAGAACGAGCTCGACGGTGCTCGCCAGGAAGATCGGCTTTCGGAACCACACTTGGCTGGTGACGGCACCCTGGGCAGCCGTCCCAAGAGCCGCGAGCACCCGCGCGTAGGACCACATGCCGTGCGCGATCGGCGACCGAAATCCCATGGCCTTGGCGGTGATTGACGACATGTGGATCGGGTTCACGTCACCGGACACCCCGGCATACTCACGTCCCAACCCGCTCGGGAGGCGCCATTGCGCCACAGGGAAACCAGTCGGCATGGCCGGTGGCGCGACCTCGGTGGGCGGTGAGGCAGTGCTCGGGTCGCTCTTGCCGCGAGCCAGATACGTGCTGTGCCCCTCCCACACCCTCTCCCCGTCGACGTCGACCTCGGTGACGAGATCGACGGTCCGCCCCTTGCTGTGGGGTTGGAGGTTCTCGGCCCGGACGGTCAGGTCCAGAGCATCGTCCGCCGTGAGCACCCGGTGCACGGTGATCGTGTTCGCGACATGGACCAGGCCCATCATCGGCATCGGGAAGTCCGGCGCCGACATGGTGAGGGCCTGCAGCGGGAACCCCAGGACATGCGGAAAGGTGTGTGGCAGAACGTCGCTCACGTCGAAACCACAAACCCGTTGGTATGCCGTGAGCTCACCTCGGTCGACCCGGTGGCCAACGAGTCGTAGTGCTTTTTCGGGCACGCTCCGGCTGGCCGCGTTCCCGCTCCCGCGGCGCAGTGCGGCCTTGGCGAAGATCGGGACGAGGCTCGGCCGAGCCTCCAAGGTCGTGACCGTGGTCACCGTCAGGCCCCGAGCATCATCTGGCCGCAGACACGGATCGTGTTGCCGGTGACGCCACGACTGGCGTCCCAGGCGAAGAAGCCGATCGTCTCGGCGACATCGACCGGCAGTCCGCCCTGGTTGAGGGAGTTCATCAACCGGCCGACCTCGCGCGTGGCGAAGGGGACCTTCGCGGTCATCTCGGTCTCGATGAAGCCCGGGGCGACGGCGTTGACGGTGATCCCCTTGGCCACCACCGACGCGTCCGCAGCCAGAGCGCTCGTCATGCCGATGACCCCGGCTTTGGATGCGCCGTAGTTGGTCTGGCCTCGATTGCCCGCGATACCGGCGATGGAGGCGACATTGACGATGTGCCCGCCGTCCCTGATCGCCGGGACGAGAGCCTGGTTCATCCGCAGGATCGAGAGCAGGTTGACATCGAGGACAGAGTGCCAGCGCTCGGCATCCATGTTGGCGAGCAACTTGTCCCGCGTGATGCCCGCGTTGTGCACGACGATGTCGAAGCCGCCGTGGCGGGCCAGGGCGTGCTCGACGATCTTGGCACCGGCATCATCGGCGGTGACGTCCAGTTGCAGCGCCGTCCCGCAGAGCCGGTTGGCGACCTCGGCGAGAGGTCCTCCGGCGGCCGGGATGTCGACGGCGATGATCGTGGCGCCGTCACGCGCGAGCACCTCGGCGATCGAAGCGCCGATGCCTCGAGCGGCACCTGTGACCACCGCGACCTTGCCCGCCAGCGGCTTGTCCCAGTCCTCAGGCATCGCGATGTCAGCCACCGGGACGTCGACACGGAAGACCTGGGCATCGACGTAGGCCGAGCGTCCGGAGAGCAGGTAGCGCAGGACGGCCTCGAGCCCGCCCTCGGCACCGTTTGCCACATGGATGGTGTTGGCCGTCGAACCGCCGCGCAGCTCCTTGCCGATCGAGCGGACGATCCCCTCGACTGCGCGACGCGCAGCCGCCTGCTCGACGGTGGTCGCCGACTCCGGCGGACGTCCGATGACGATGATCCGGCCCGTCGGCTGCATGGTCTTGAGCGCCGGTGCCACGGTCGCCCGCAGCGTCTCCAGGTCGGCTGGGCCCTCGATGTCGGTGAGATCGACCACGACGGCAGCCACAGAGGTCGAGGGCATCGTGGCCACGGAGACACCCGCAGTCTCGACGATGGCCCGCACTCGGCCCGCCACCGCGCCCTCACCGTGGGCGGCGACGAGCACCGCCCCCGGGATCAACGACGCGCCGGGCTTGTAGCGGCGGAGGCGCGTCGGGCGGGGCAGACCCAGCGCCGTGGCGAGTTGCTTGCCGACTCCCCCGCTGACGAACTTCCCGTAGTCGAAGGCCATGGCTCAGGCCCCTTCGAGGATCGCGACGACGCCCTGCCCACCCGCAGCGCAGATCGAGATGAGACCACGACTGCCCGGACCCTTGTCGTGCAGCATCTTGGCCAGAGCGGCCACGATGCGCCCACCCGTGGCCGCGAACGGGTGTCCAGCCGCGAGGGAACTGCCGTTGACGTTGAGCTTGTCCCGATCGATCGACCCCAAGGGGGCGTCGAGCCCGAGCCGGCCGCGGCAGAAGTCCTCGTCCTCCCAGGCTTTAAGGGTCGACAGAACGGTCGCGGCGAAGGCCTCGTGGATTTCGTAGTAGTCGAAGTCCTGCAGGGAGAGTCCATTGCGCGCGAGAAGGCGCGGCACGGCATACGCCGGCGCCATGAGGAGGCCCTCATCACCGGAGACGAAATCGACAGCAGCGGTTTCCCCGTCGACGAAGAAGGCCTGGACGGTGAGTCCGTGCTCCTTGGCCCAGTCCTCGCTGCCCATGAGGACGACCGACGCGCCGTCGGTGAGCGGCGTGCTGTTGCCGGCCGTCATCGTCGCACCCTCTCCCTTGCCGAAGACCGGCTTGAGGGTGGCGAGCTTCTCCATCGAGGAGTCCGCCCGGAGGTTGGCGTCGCGCGAAAGTCCGAGGTAGGACGTCATGAGGTCGTCGTGGAAGCCACGCTCGTAGGAGGCGGCGAGGTTCTTGTGCGAGGCGACCGCGAGCTCGTCCTGGGCCTCCCGCGTGATCTTCCACTGCTTGGCGGTCTGGGCCATGTGCTCACCCATCGACAACCCGGTGCGGGCCTCGGCGTTGGAGGGCGTCGCGATGCCGAAGTCGGTGGGGCGCAGGCCGGTGAGGGCGAGGAGCTGGTTCTTGGGACCCTTGGCCCGGTTGACCTTGAGCAACTTCTTGCGCAGCTTCTCGCTCACCGTGATCGGCGCGTCGGAGGAGGTGTCGACACCTCCCGCGATCCCGGAGTCGATCTGGCCGAGCTTGATCTTGTTGGAGACGATGATGGCGGCCTGCAGGCCCGTCCCGCAGGCCTGCTGGACGTCGTATGCCGGGGTGGTGGGTGAGAGCGCCGAACCCAGCACCGTTTCGCGGGCCAGGTTGAAGTCGCGGCTGTGCTTGATGACCGCACCAGCCACGACCTCGCCGACCTGCTCACCCGCCAAGCCATAACGGGCGACGAGGCCGTCGAGCGCGGAGGTGAGCATGTCCTGGTTGGAGGCCTCGGCATACGCCCCGAACTGCCGAGCGAAAGGAATGCGGTTGCCGCCAAGGATGGCAGCTCTGCGGGGACTGGTCGGGGGCATGGTGACGACTCCTGAGAAAGGGGAACGAGGCTGCGACGCACCCGTCAAGCGAGCGGCAATCGTGCTCAAATATCCGATACCGACCGTAGCAGGTAGTTTCGCTGCGCTGCTACGGTGCCCGATGTGAGCACTGCCACGGGCGACGCCGGTCGCCATGCGACCGCATCCCGGGGCGAGCGCCGCGGATCAGACACCGAGGGGACGATCGACGGGCGGACTACCCGTTGGGAGGCCCACCGGGCGGAGCGCCGTGCCGCTCTCGTCAATGCCACTCTTCGAGCCATCCGCGAACACGGGGCCGGCGTCGGCATGGATGACATCGCAACGATGGCGGGCACCTCGAAGACGGTGTTCTATCGGCACTTCGATGATCGCGCCGGGCTCTACCGGGCCGTCGCGGAGCAGGTGGACGCCGGCCTGATCGCTCGTGTCAGCCGAACGGCCACCCCCCGTCGAGATGACGCCAACGCTGACGCACCCTTGGGCAACGGCGGCGCCCGCGAGTTGCTTCGGGCATCGGTCGACACCTATTTCCGGCTCGTGGAGGACGATCCGGAGGTCTATCGCTTCGTCGTCACTGCCCCGATCGTGCCAGCTCGCGAGGGTGATGGCCTGGCCGAGGATGTCACGAACGCGATGTCCGGCCGGATGGTCAGTCTCTTGAGCGGAAACCTCGAAGCATCGGGGTTGGCCCCAGATCGTGCTCAGCGCTGGGGCCGCGCGGTCGTCGGACTCGTCCGAGCTGCCGGGGACGACTGGCTGCGGGCCGGCGCCTCGGGTTCAGGCACCAGCCGGTCGGCGATCGTGGACGACGTCACAGCCCTGCTGTGGGAAGGACTCTCCAGCGTCTGGGAGTCGTGATCCGAGACGCAGGCGCAAACGAGTGAGGAACATTCGCCAACGCGAAGAGCCCCGCTGTCGCGGGGCTCTTCACTTTGGTGGATGTGGAGGGACTCGAACCCCCGGCCTCTCGCGTGTGAAGCGAACGCTCTAACCAACTGAGCTACACATCCGTGGCGCCCTGAGTGGGCACGCGTGAGGATACCTGCTGCCTTGCCCACCGTGGAAATCCGGCGCGCGCTGGAGTCATGGCCTCCGTCGCGGCAACTGTCCAAGGTCGACCAGCGGGTCCTCGACGAAGTCGGGGAGCCATGGCGGGACACCGCTGATGCGCAACGTCACCCAGACGACGGCCGCCACAAACAGCGCCGTCAGCGCCGCCACGAAGAACTGAACCCACCATGGCTTCCCGCGGATCCAGTCCTCCCAAGCCCGCAGCCTCACCTTGGCGAAGTCGAGAAGACGTTGGGCCGGCTCGAATTCCGACCCGAGGACCGCCAGACCGAGGAGCACGACCAGCCATCCGGGTCCGGGAAGGGGCACCATCATGAGCCCACCAATGACCAGGACGGCACCAAGGGTGAGCACCACGGCGCGATAGGCGACCAAGGTGGACCGACGCCGGCGAATGGCCCGGCGCCAAGCCCAGTCATTGTCGTGCTCGACGCGCAGGAGGTGGTGTTCCTCGTCGCCGCCGACAGAGGTCGGCTCATCCACCTGATCCGCGGAGTCCGGGTCAGGCACTCCCGCGCCTTCGCCCTGATGCATCCGAGTCGTCCTTCCGGTCACGGATCCATGCCCTCGAGTGAACGTTGCTCCCACACCTCTGCAAGCCGGGTGGTGAGAGGTCCGACGGGAATCTCCCGGCCGTCGGCCGCGGTGACCGGACGGACATCCTTCAGGGAACTCGTGAGGAAGACCTCATCACAGGTGGCCAACACTTCCAGTGGCACAGCCCTCTCGTGGACCGGCAGCCCCGCCTCCCGCCCCCACTCGAGGACGAGTTCACGGCTGATGCCGGCCAGGCATCCGCTGTCCAACGGAGGCGTCAACACCTGCCCGTCCATCACCACGAAGATGTTGCTTCCCGTCCCCTCACACAACTCTCCGCGACTGTTGGCGAGGATCGCCTCGTTGGCTCCGCTTCGTTGGGCAGCGGCGAGGGCGACGACGTTCTCGGCATACGACGTGGTCTTCAAGCCGGCCGTCGCGGACCGCTCGTTCCGGACCCACGGCACGGTCGCGATCGAGACGGTGGGGGGTGGTCGCAGTGCCGGGCTCGCCGTGACGATGTGCGTCAGGGCTGAAACGTGCCGGTCCGACCCGAGCGGGCCCAAGCCACCCGTCACCGTCCAACGCAGCCTTCCGAAGGGCCACGACGGCCCCGCTCCGAGAACGGCGTCGATGCCCTCCCGGATCAGGTCGTGATCAGCTCCGTCGAGCCCCAGTCCCGCCAGGCTCCGATCCATCCGGAGAAGGTGCCGACTCACGGCGAACGGCTGCCCGTCAACGATCTTGCAGGTCTCGAAGACCCCATCGCCCACGGTGACCCCGTGGTCGACTGCCGCGATGCTGGGTGTATCCGGCCCGATGAGCGTTCCGTTGACCCACACCCGGACCTCGTTCGGGACACTGTTCATGGCTCCAGCCTTCCAGATGCCAGCCCGATCAGGCGACGCGCCTTGAGCTCGGTCTCATCCCACTCCGACGCGGCATCGGAGCCCCACGTGATACCCGCTCCTGTGCCAAACCGCAGCCAACGCTGCCCGTTGTTGTCACGATCCGTCCAGAAGCTGCGGATGCCCACCGCCAAGCGCGCGCGATCACGGTCAGCATCTATCCAGCCGATCGCCCCACAGTACGGACCACGTGGTGCGCTTTCGAGCTCGGCGATCGCCATCAGGGCCGTGTGCTTGGGCGCACCCGACACCGAGCCCGGCGGAAAGGTCGCGGCGAGGATGTCGCTCCACCTGACACCCGCGCGGAGACGACCCGAGACGTCCGACACCAGATGGACCAGCCCCGGGTGTTCCTCAATCCGACACAGGGCGTCCACCGCAATGGTCCCTGGCCGGCACACGGCCGCGAGGTCATGACGCACAAGGTCCACGATCATCACGTTCTCGGCGTAGTCCTTGGGGAGCAAGTGTTCGGCTGTGGTGGATGTCCCCTTGATGGGCCGCGACACGAGGCGCTCTCCCTCCCGCTCCAGGAATCCCTCCGGCGATGCCGACACCACGCACACTCCCAGTTGCGGCACATCGATCGACCCGGCATACGGCGCAGGATTGCCCCGGGCAAGGCGGGTGGCCAGCAGCCCGAGGTCCGCAGTGTCCTCCAAGCGATGCGAAAGGATGCGGCAGAGGTTGACTTGGTAGACCGTGCCTTGGGCAATGAGTTCCCTGATGGTCGACACACCGGCGAGGTATGCCGTGTGGTCCAAGGAGCTGCTCCACCCCCCCTCGAGGGGTGGCCAGTCGCCCGTTCCGTGGGCCTCTCGGGGCGCCCAGTTGCCAAGTACGTCTCGTGGAGAGCCCGCCCGCCTGACCTCAGCGAACCGAATGGCGGTGAATTGCCCTTCGAAGGTCATGACGACCGCCCAGAAGCCCTGGACGAGGTCGTCCGGATCGTCGGTCACGGCCACGGGGCGGGTGGCCGTCACCTCTGCGAAGTGGGCGACACCCGAACCCCGCGTCACCCTTCGAAGCACCACCGCGCCTCCATCGCCTTTGACCCGAGGGCCCACCCGAACTCGGAGCAAACCCTATCTCCGGCTCGGCGACGAGCCTTCGTAAAGAAAATCACCGGAGCGCGTAACCCATGAGTAGCCACCGGCGATCACCACCACAGAAGGGGTCCACGCCAGAGTTCCTCTTCATGGAACCACGAGTGAGCGCCCTAACCCCCTGCCATGGCGCTCACTCGTGGTTCCCTCACGTTGCGTGCGGTTTTGCCCCGCGACTGGCACGCTTGTCCCGTGGCGGGCAGTTTGGACAGTGCGGTGGAAGGCCTACGGGCCGGTGACCCCGCTGCTTTCCGTGCCGTCTACGAGGCTCTGGCCCCCGCCGTCTTGGGTTATGTGCGGACCAGAGGCTCGCGCGACCCGGAGGCGCTGACCCAGGAGGTCTTCCTCACGGTCTTCCGTCGCGCTGGCCAGCTCGATGGCGGCGAGGCGGGACTGCGGACCTTCGTCTTCAGCGTGGCCCACGCCCGGGTTGTCGACGAATTCAGACAACGAGCCAGGCGCCCGGACACCCGTGAATACACGATCGACGAGGATCCCAGAGTCGAGCCATCCGCCGAGGAATCGGTCCAACAGGTGCTCGACGCGGACCGGGTGATGACGCTTCTGGACCTCCTTCCTGACGCGCAGCGCGACGTCATCTCCCTGCGTGTCGTGGCTGGTCTCTCTCTCGAGGAGACGGCCGAGTCGATCGGACGCTCGGTCGGCGCTGTGAAGCAACTCCAACGGCGCGGCCTGCTGGCCCTGCGCGACCTCACCGAGAAGGGAGGCGTAACCGAATGACTCCCCCTGACGATGACCAATTCGACATGTCACACCACAACAGCGCCCACATCCAGGCCATCCTCGAGGAAGAAGGACTGGCGGACGACCGCGCCCTCGCCGCCACGTTGCGGCAACTCGCCACCCTCGGGACTGATTCAGCCCCTGCGCCTGGGGTCGAGTTGCGGGCATTCCTCGACTCAGGGACCGAAGGCAATGTCCGGCCCCTCGGGGGCGGTCGCGGCCCTCGCTATCTGATGACGACCTCGGCCACAGTCCTGAGTGTCGTGGCCTTCACCACGACGGCCGCAGCTGCGCTGTCTGGCACGTTGCCGGTGCCCGAGGCCATCCAGGCACTGCCCGGCATCAGCCAGATCCTGGACGCGGTGGACATGTCGAAACCAACGCCTCGGCACGAGCCGAAAGCTGGACCCGACCGCAGCGTCGAGATCCCGGTGGACCTCTGGAAGCCTCAGTCCGACCCCGCCCTCGATGCCCCTCCCTCGTCGGACTCCGTCACGGCTACCTGGCGCAATGACACCCTCGCCCCGACGGTCGGGCGCACGGCAGCTCAAGAAGACGGCGATGGCACGAGCATTTCGAAGAACCAAACGGCCAACCCGAACAGCGAGGTGACCGGTTCGCTGAGTGCCGATCCCGAGCACGCGATGACGGCTCCCGTCATCAAGGCCCCGAACCCGAACTCCACCACCAACACCGCGGGAACGCCGAACCCGAATTCCACGACCAACGCGCCTGGCGTCACGTCGAACAACGGTTCCGGTCCGGTCAGCGTCAATGCGAACACGTCGGTGAATCCGAATGCTGATCCTGCCGCCCCCGGTCAGATGGCTCGCGCGGCCCCTCCCACCGGTGAGACGCCGGCCCAGTAGGACGACCCGCCTGTCCGGTGTTGTGCCACGCGGCTCAACTCACCTTGGCCTTGTCGATGAGTGCCCAGAAGCGCTCCCGCAAGGCATACCGGGCAGCATCCGGGATGTCATAGACCCCTGAACGGCTGGACAGGTCGACCAGAAGCGCCCGATCCAGGTCACCCGGTATCGTCGGTTGACCCGCCCGCAACTCGGCCAACATGGCCGGCGAGGCCACCTTGCACCAGCCCTCCACGACCTGCTGCGCGACGTGATTGACGTCCTCGAGGGTGACCTCGGTGTCCTCCCACGGCTGTGCCGCATGCACGGTGCTGGACCACACGACTGCCGACGTCGGCTTGGGTGGCACCACCACGGTGGGCTTCTTGCCAGCAAAGACACTGGGCTTGGGCCTGGCCTCCGCAGGCTCTTCTTCGTGCTCGGCAGGCTGCCCATCCGCGTGCGGCTCTCCGGCGGGTGGGGCCAGGGCTGGAGGCAGGACCGGGATGTCGGCGCTTGCATCGCCCGGGGTCGCCTCGGCTTCTGGACCGTCTGCCGCCTGCCGGGGCACGAGGACCTCCGGAATGTTCCTGGTGCGCACGGCGGCATCCAGCGCGGCACCATCGATGAGCAGGACCTCGTCGGCCGCGCGTTGCAGGTGGCGCGCAACCGCCTGCGGGCGCCCGGCATGGTTCGGGACAGCCAAAAGGCTCACCTGCACGCCATGCGCCTGGGCCTCCTCGACGGCCTCGGTGAGGTCGTCGTCACCGGTCACGAGATACATGACGTCCACGACGCGCTGACGTCCGTGAGTGGCCAAGTCGAGCCCGATGCGGAGGTCGACGCCCTTCTGTTCTCCGGCGAGCGATCGTCGACCCAACCGCAGCTTGACCCGCGGAGTCAGGCCGATCTGCTCCTGGGTGTAGTCCGGCAGGCCCCCCGGGCGCGACCCGGAGTCGTACCAATTGACTCGCAGCACGGGCAGTCCGCTGTCCTCCTCGGCATGCCTGATCAGGCACTCGATGAGTGCCCGGTGGTCGACATCGACACCACTGCGCAGCGACGTCCCGGTCACCCGAGTGGCGGTCGCCGCCAGCAGGTATCCGGCATCGACGTAGACAGCACACTGGGATCGCATGGGGTCACTCTCTCAAACCCGCAGACCCGTTCGGGACATGTGGGCGTCCTAGGGTCAAGACATGAGCCCCACTCCCACCACTGACCTTGTGACCCAGGACCTCCGGCGTGTCCTCGACGGGCGTTGGCACGCGGTCCGGGAGCAGGCGCGCCGCGATCTCGACTCCAATCACTTCGGTCCACCGAAGGGCCCGATGACCATGGAGGACTACCGCGAGCGCACGACCAGCCTCCTCCACGAGCTCACCGCGCAACCCTTTGCCGCCATGGGGCTGACGACCGAGCAGGGCGGCACGGGTGACCACGGCGGCAGCGTCACGGCCTTCGAGATGCTCGGCCACGTCGACCTCTCCCTCTTCGTCAAGGCCGGCGTGCAGTTCGGGCTCTTCGGCGGCGCGATCGCCAACTTGGGCACCCAGCGGCACCACACGGCATACCTGCCCTCCGTCATCGACGGCGGCCTGCTCGGGTGTTTCGCGATGACGGAGACCGGCCGGGGCTCCGACGTCCAGGACCTGCACACCACCGCGACCCACGACCCCGAAGCCGACGAGATCGTCATCCACTCCCCCGACCCCAGCGCCCGCAAGGACTACATCGGCAACGCTGCCAGGGACGGCCGGATGGCCGCCGTCTTCGCCCAACTCATCGTCGGTGGCGAGAACCACGGGGTGCACTGCGTCCTCGTGCCGATCCGCGACGAGGCCGGGCAGCCGATGCCCGGGATCACGATCTCGGACTGCGGCCCCAAGATGGGCCTGGCGGGCGTCGACAACGGCCGACTCCTCTTCGACCACGTGCGCGTCCCCCGCGCCAACCTCCTCGACCGCTACGGCTCGATCACCGACGAGGGCGCCTACGCCTCACCCATCGAGGGCGACGGCAAGCGCTTCTTCACAATGCTGGGCACTCTGGTGCGCGGCCGCGTCTCGGTCGGCGGTGGGGCGGGCGCGGCCACCCGCAACGCCCTCACCCTTGCCATCCGGTATGCCGTGGCGCGCCGACAGTTCGCCCGTCCCGGAGGCGGGGAGGGAGTCCGACTCATCGAATACCGCTCTCACCAAAGGCGCCTCCTCATCCCGCTGGCTCGCACCTTCGCTCTGGCCCTGGCTCAGAACGACCTCGTGGAGCGCATGCACGAGGTGCAGAGCGCAGTCGCGCCGGACGAGCACGCCGCCCGAGAGCTCGAAGGGGAGGCCGCGGCGATGAAGGTCGCCAACACGGCCCATGCGACCACGACGATCCAGACCTGTCGCGAGGCGTGTGGCGGTGCGGGCTACATGTGGGACAACCGGTTTGCCCTCCTCAAGGCCGACACCGACGTCTTCACCACGTTCGAGGGTGACAACACGGTGCTGCTGCAGTTGGTGGCCAAGGGTTTGCTCACCAACTACAAGGACGCCTTCGAGTCGATGGACACCCGCGCCATGGTTCTCTTCGGCGCCAGGCAATTCGCGGGCGCGGTCATCGAGCGCGCGATCGGTGGCTCGCTCATCCAGCGACTCATCTCCGGTGCGCCGGGTCGCGATGGGGACGCCGCGCTCAGTGACATTGGTGGCCAGCTGGCCCTCTTCGAGGACCGGGAGCGTCATCTCATCGAGACCCTCGCCGCGAGGATGCGGACAGCGGCGGGCCAGAAGTCCGACGACGAGACCGCGGAGCCTGACCCGTTTGCCATCCTCAACGCCGTGCAGGGGCACATGCTCGAGGCGGCACGAGGACACATCGATCGACTCCTGCTCGACTCCTTCGCCACGGCGATCGAGGCGTGCGACGAGGGGCCAGCGCGTGATCTTTTGGCGCAGGTGTGTGACCTGTTCGCCCACTCGACCGTGGAGTCCAACGCCGTCTGGTTCATCGAACACGGTCGACTCTCCGCGGCCCAGTCCAAGGACCTCACGACGAAGGTCGATGCGCTCTGTGCCGAACTCGCCCCTCATGCAGAGACCCTTGTCGCTGCCTTCGCGATCCCCGAGGGCTTCTTGGTCTGCGAGATGTTCGATGACCTGGCGACCTTTCCTCAGTGAGGCCGTGAGCCGAGATCACTCCGGCTCGTTGCCGCTGTCGCGTCCCATGAGGTAGGGCGTGGTCACGCCTTCGTACATGAGGTGGGTCATCAAGCCCTCCCGTGCGTGAGGCAGGTTGTGACAGTGGTCCATCCAGATCCCGGGGTTGTCGGCGACGAAGGCCACGGTCCACGTCTCACCGTCGCGGACATTGAGCGAGTCGAGCCGCCAGGGGCTCCCCGATGCCTTGACACCGTCCCGCTCGAGAACGGTCACGTGGTGGCCGTGCAGGTGCATCGGGTGCACATCACCGCTGTCGTTGCGGATCCGCATGACCACGACATCCCCTTCGGTCACGATGAACATCGGGACATGCGGCACGATCCCGCCGTTGATCGTCCACCACATGCCGGGACGTCCGTCGAGGAAGCCGAAGCGACGTCCGATGTCGTAGTCGAAGACGCGGTCAGGAGTGGTCGGATCGAACCCCAGGTCGGCGGGCGTGCCGTAGGTCAGGAGGTCGAGTTCCTGTCGCGGGGCCGGGCTGCGCGGTGGCGTGGAGCCTGTCGGCCCAAGGGCGACCGAGATCCCGGGAAGCTCCACGCGGACTCCGCCCGACGGCACCATGACCTGAAGGTCGACTCTCCCTCCTGCTGTCACGACCACCGAGCGATCGCTGACCTCCGTTGGCCCGCTGAGGTCCTGGCCGTCAACCGCCACAATCTTGTATGCCGTGCCGCTCACCCACGCGGTCGTGGGCCCGTTGTCGGTGTTCACCAGTCGCACCCGAACGATCCGGCCCGGCTCGACCACGCGGGTCAGGCCTCGGGCGTCGCCGTTGAGGGTGCGTCGCCCGGCATACGCATGGACGAGCGCCACGAC
This sequence comes from Phycicoccus sp., assembly GCA_035418665.1. Lineage (GTDB taxonomy): Bacteria > Actinomycetota > Actinomycetes > Actinomycetales > Dermatophilaceae > Phycicoccus_A. The sequence goes on along the minus strand of DAOLRO010000014.1, from coordinate 7,833 downwards.
GTCGGTGTCCGGCACGGCTGACGTGGACTCGGGTCGGGAACGCACCACGAGGGCGCCGAGGAGGCCGCCAATGACCTGCTCATGGCTGATCTGATGGGAGTGATACCAGTAGGTGCCGACCTGGTCGGCGGTGAACCGGTAGATGTGCTCACCGCCTGGCCGAACGGCGTCCTGGGTCACCCCGGCGACACCGTCCTCCCCGCCTGGTACGTCGAGGCCGTGCCAGTGAAGGGTCGCGCCGCCGGGGATGTTGTCGTTGCGGAAGCGCACCTCGACCAGTTGACCCTCGACGACCTCCAGTACGGGACCGGGGGTCGAGCCGTTGATCGTGTAGCCCTCGAAGGCACGGCCATCGGCCAACGTGGTCTGGCCCCTGGCCGCCACCAGGTGGAAAACGACGTCCGCCGGCCGGCTCCGGTCACCGTGGAGGTCGGCGACAGAGATGACCCGGCCAGCGGCTGGACTCCGCGTCTGGCCTACCGCGCTGCCGGCATGGTGGCCACCCGCGTGACCCGCGTTCGCGTCACCGCCTACGACCGGGCGCCCCACCTCGGGGATGCCCATGTCCAGGGCCGAATAGGTGCCGGGCAGGCGGCTCCCGACGACGAGCCAGAAGAGGATCAGACAGAGGATCGCTGCGACCCCTACGCTGACGATCCTCGCGGGGGTCGTCCGTGCCCGGGTCATCAGACCGTGGCACCGACCCGTGCCGCGGGGCCTGCGGGAACGGCGCTGGGAGTGCGCATCGCTGTCAGCAGCGCGGCGGTGAAGAGCACGATTGCGTTCAGTCCGTGGAACAACGCGAGCAGCGTGAGGCCGTGTCCGAGCATGCCCAGAGCAACCTGGAGAGCGACAAGGGCTGCGACGATGGCTGCGCCCCGCACCGCCCCGGGGAACTTGGCGAGGAAAGCGACGGCGAGCAACGCCACGGCGACGAGCGGGATGAGCATCATGCCGTTCATCCCGTGGACGATGAAGCCGAGGACCTCCGGGAAGTCCGCACCTCCTTCTTCCATCGCGGCCTTGTCGATGACTCCGCCGTCCTGGACGTATTTACCGATTCCCGCCGAGGACCAGGCGTGACTGGCTGCCTGCACGCCCACGAGGGCGCAGATGAGGTAGGCGAGGAAACGGTAGGCCTTGATCATGGTCACAGTCCTTTGCTCGAGGGGTGGGGGCCGAAACGGCACAAGGTGACGTGAGAGGAGTAGTGGGGGCGTCCGCTGATGCGCCACAACAGGCGGGCGGTCGAGGGGAGGTCAGCCATGAATCGGAAGGCCTTGACCATGATCACTGTCCTTTGCTCGGTGGGTCGGGGCCGAAACGGACCCGGTTCATGGAGGAGGAGTACTGACGGCGCCCGTTGATACGCCACATCAGGCGGGCGGGAAGGGGGAGGTCAGCGAGGAAGTCGCGCGCTTCCACGGGACTGGCCACGTCGAGGACGGAGCCGAGCAGGAGCGGAAGGGCGCGTCGAGGGATACCGACGTTCATCGCCTTCCCGAAGTCCTCCCACTCCTGCGCACTGATGTGCTGCGCCAGGAGGGGCACGACGACCCGCTCTTCCTCGTCGAGATGCGCCTCCAGAACATCAAGGAAGTCGCCCATCGCGCTCACGAGCAGGAATGCCGTGATCTGGTCCCCAGGAGCGGCCGCGGCCCAGTCCGTGGCCGCTTCCCGGACCTGACCTACGTGATGGTCGATGCGAAGGTGGTCGGCTTCCATGCGTTCGATCAGGGGTGCTTCGTCGTGGATCCGGCGAAGGAGCAGAGGCCACAGGTGGGTGTCCTCACCCAGGTGGTGGTGGTGCAGGACCGTGAGATGAAGGTCCAAGTGAGCCAAGTGCACATCGCGGTGCGCGGTCGCCCGGACCGTGGGGACCAGGTCCTTGACCTCGGCGAGGGTGGTCCGGATCGTCCGATGGATCAGCCCCATCTGCCAGACCGCTGCCCCTCGAGGCTCGGGGCTGGATAGCCTCGCCTCTGTGAGATCGGAGTGTTCCATGACTCGAGGCTGCCGCGGCATCGGCAGCCACACCATGACGCCCACTCACCGTTGTCTCACCGTTTGGCGCGTCGGTGAATGAGGGTTTCGGCGTTGCCCTGCGGCGGTTGCGTCGGGCGAGCGGGCTGACCCAGGAGCAGCTGGCAGCCCGGGCTGGCCTGAGTGCCCGCGCCGTGAGCGATCTCGAACGGGATCCCGACCGCGTCCCCCGGCTCTCGACGGTGGCGTTGATCGTGACCGCTCTTGGGTTGGGCCCCGATGATGAGCGGCACCTCCTCGAGGCAGTGGGGACGCCTGACGGCCCCATGTATGCGGCGGGTGCATCCACCGCGTCAGCCGCCGTTCAGGTTCTCCCCGAGCCGCTCACGCGACTCATCGGTCGCGAGTCCGAGCGAGAGGCCATCGGCCACTTGCTGACGGTCGATGACTTCCGCCTCGTGACGTTGAGCGGCCCCGGAGGGGTGGGCAAGACGCGCTTGGCCATCGCCGTGGCCCGATCGCTTGGCTCGCCTGCGGTCTTCGTCGACCTCGCGCCGGTCCGGGACCCGCACCTCGTCATCCCATCCATCGCCCGGGAGCTCGGGGTCGACGATCCGTCGCGGCTCGCAGCGGCACTGGCGACCGCACCACCCCTGCTGGTCCTGGACAACCTCGAGCAGGTCGTGGGAGCGGGCCCTGCACTCATCGACCTCCTGACCAACTCCCCCGCCCTGCGCATCCTCGCGACGAGTCGGGTGCCGCTCAGGGTCAGGGGCGAGCGCGAGTTCCGTCTTGCCCCACTTCGTCTCCCGAGCGAGACCGGCGATGGGTCCACCACGGACACCGCGGCATACCGGCTTCTTCTCGACCGGGCGCAAGCCAGCGGCTATGAGTCCCAGCCAACGGACGCCCCCGTTCTGGCGGAGATCTGTCGCCGTCTCGGCGGCTTGCCCCTGGCACTCGAACTCGCCGCCGCCCGGCTCTCAGTGCTCGACGCTCGTGGCCTTCTCGAGGCTTTGCAGACCACGTTGCCGGCACTCGTCGATGGACCGCAGGACCTGCCCACGCGGCAACGAACCATGCGGGACACCATCTCCTGGAGCGAAGACCTCCTCACGCCAGCGGCCCGTTCGGCCTTTCACCGGATGTCGGTCTTTGCCACCGGTGGCCGTCTTCGGGACGTCGTGGACGTGTGCGCTGGCGACCGGGCCGCCCTCGACGAAGTCATCCGGGCGGGGCTGGCGACCCTGCGACGGGGTCAGGACGAGATCCGTCTGGCGATGCTGGAACCGGTGCGTGAGTACGGTGTCGAACGACTGGCAGCCACGGGCGACCTGGACGCGGTCTCACTCCAGCACGCTGAGCAGACCCTGGCCACGTTGCGGGGGCCAGTGCGTGCCGAGGATCTCGGCAACCTTCGAGGCGCGCTCACATGGGCGATGTCCCTCGGTTCCGGGGACCTCGCTCACCGACTCGCAGCGGCCGCCGTGGACCACTGGATCCACTTGGGCGCCCTCAGCGAGGGTCAGCGATTTGTTGCGAGGGTCCGGAGCTCGGATGAACACGCGCGCATCGACGCCTCACTGCGGCTGGACGTCGACCTCGGGGCACTTCGGCTGGCGACTGCCCTGTGGGACACGGCCAACGCCCAGCTCTTGGCCGATGATGTGGTCGCCCGAGCGGAGGACGATGGCGCACCAGCGCAACTGGTCACGGCGCTCGTGGCCAGAGGGATGCACCTCCGCGGCCTCAACGAATACTCAGCGGCGAGCGATGACTACGAGCGCGCGTTCGACATCGCCACGCATCACGGTGATGCGCGAGGCCTGCTCGAGTCAGTCCAGGCACTGACCTATGTGCGCTTCTACACGGGGGACATGGACAGCGCGCGACTCCTCGCAGAGAAGGGGCGCGACCTCGCACTCGCCCTGGACGACTCGGTTGCTGGCGCACAAGCGCTCCTCATGCTCGCGTGGGGCGACTCCCACGCCGGCCGCTTCGAGCAGCAGGTCAGCCGAGCCGAGCAGGCGATCGCCGCCATCCGCGAGAGCGGGCACTCGGGCATGTTGGCCGAAGCGCTGCGCGTCCTTGGAGACGGGCTGTCCTATCTCCCCGACCTCGAAGGCGCAGTGAGCGCCTTCGAGGAGTCCCGGGCGCTCTACACCGCCCGGGGCGAGGAGCACGTGGCCGGACAGATCGACTCCCAGTTGGCCTACGTGAGGTATCAGCTCGGTGCTCTCGACCAGGCCGAGCAATTGCTCGAGTCAGCCCTGGCCACCGGCCGCCAACATGCCGACCGGTGGGCGGAGGCGATGTGCACGACGCTGCTCGGGCACGTCGCACTGGCCCAAGGGAACATTGCGCTCGCCCGGGGGTATCTGGCTGAAGGACAGGAACACTTCGAGGCCATCGGCAATCCGCTCTATGTCGCCTGGAGCTTCGAAGGCCGGGCAGTGCTCGCCGCCCATGACGAGGACTGGGCCGAGGTGGATGAGTTGCTCAAAGAGCGAGAACGCATCCGCACCGAGCTGGGCTCTCAACTGCCACCCTTCGACACCGCGCGTTTCACAGCGGTCAGCGCGGCTCGGGCAGCAGGAGTTGGCGCGCCACCGCCCCACCCGCCAGGGCATCCATCGCCTCGTTGACCTGGTCCAGTCGCCACGTGCCTCCGGCGAGCTTGTCCACCGGAAGTCGTCCCTCTCGAAAGAGTTCGACGTAGCGCGGGATGTCGCGTCGCGGGACGGCCGAACCCATGTAGGAGCCGACGAGCCGACGTTCCTCGGCCACCAGGCTGAGTGCGGGCAACTCGAAGCGCGCGGTCGGGTGGGGCAGGCCGATCCCCACCGTCGTCCCTCCCCGTCCCGTCGCGGCGTATGCCGTGGCGAGGGCACTCGGGTGACCCGCAGCTTCGAAGGCGTAGTCCACTCCCCCGCCGGTGATCTCACGAACCCGCTCCACGGCATACGCATCGCCGGTGATGACGGCCGTGGCGCCCACCTGCTCGGCGAGATCGAACTTCCCTTTGTCGGTGTCGACGGCGATCACCTGGGTGCAGCCAGCCAGTCGGGCGCCCATGACCGAAGCAAGTCCGACGCCACCGAGGCCCACGATGAGTGCCGTCGAGCCGGGCGCCACCTTGGCGGTGTTGAGAACAGCGCCCACACCGGTGAGGAGCGCACAGCCGAAGAGCGCCGCTTGGTCGAGCGGGAGGTCGCTCGGGACCTTGACGACGGATGCGGCCGCGGCCACGGTGCGCTCGGCGAAGGCGGAGACGCCGAGGTGCTGGTTGACCGGTGATCCGTCGGCACGGGTGAAGGGCCGGGTGCCCGCCAGGAGGGTGCCCGCCGTGTTGGTGACCGCACCCCGCTCGCAGAGAGCCGGGCGGCCGGACAGGCACGGCACGCAGTCACCGCACGAGGGCACGAAGGCGAAGACGACATGGTCGCCAGCTGCGACATGCGCGACTCCGGCGCCGACCTCCTCGACGACCCCGGCGGCCTCGTGACCAAGGACCATGGGGACGGGGCGAGGTCGCACCCCGTCGACGACCGAGAGGTCGGAGTGACAGACACCGGCGGCGCCGACGCGGACGAGGACCTCGCCGGGTCCGGGCACGGCGAGCGTGAGCTCCTCGACGACGAGGGGGCGGCTCTCGGCGTAGGGGTGGGTGGCGTCGGTGCGTTGGAGAACGGCGGCTCTGGTCTTCATCAGGTGTCCTCCTCGACCGCGGCCGGTGGACTGACAAGGGTGTCGAGGACGGTGCGCATGGGGTCCGGGAGGGGTGTCGGGCGGCGGGTCACGGGGTCGACGAAGACGTGGACAAAACGACCCTCGGCGATCGGCTCGTCGTCCCGGTCGCGGAGCATGCCGACCTCCCAGGTGACGCTGGACGTGCCAAGTCTGGCGATGCGCAGTCCCAGGGCGAGCACGTCGGGGTATTCGACCGAGGCGAGGTAGCGGCAGCCGGACTCCACACACAAGCCAATGGGGGCTTCCGGATCGGTGAGGTCGAGGATGCCCTCCTCGATCATCCAACGATTGATGACGGTGTCCATCGCCGCGTAGTGGATGACGTTGTTGACGTGACCGTAGATGTCGTTGTCATTCCACCGAGTGGGGACGAGGGACCAGACCGGATAGGCGTCGCGCACGATCCCCACCCTATGGGGGGCACCCGGGGTCAGGCGCCGGTGAAACCGTTGAGGAGGAACCAGAAGACGAGCACGCCGATCGCCGCAGCGAGCAGTCCCCAGCCAGCGCCGACGAGGGCACGGGTGGTCTTGGGTTCGTTCGCTCTGGCCAGTGCGGGGAAACTCGTGCCGACGACGGCGCCGATCAGTGCCATGGCGATGAGCTGCGCGGGAAGGATCCAGTTCTCGCTCCCCTGCCGATCCAGAAGTGCCGCGGAGAGTGGAAGGCTGAGGACGCCGGCCGCCAGCAGGAGCACGGCAGCGATGACCCGGTGCAGCATGGGCGACATGGGCTGAGTCTAGGGAGCGGGCGTGCCCTGCTTGTGGGCGAAGTGCCGCTCCAGCCTGCCGTAATCGTCTGGGCTCAGTGTCCCCTCGGGATCGGCCACGATCTCCTTTGTGAGGCGTGCCCTTGGACCGGCGTGCAACGGCGGCGCAAACTCGGGATTCGCGGCATACCAATGGTTGAAGGTCCTTCCACCCTGCTCGTGGAGTTTGCTGGCCAGCCATGTGGGGCGGCCTCGGCGTGCCCAGAAACCGACTCCCAGGCTTGCCGCGTATCCGAAGAGCAGGGCCATACCCATGACCACGAGGGTGCCCAAGATCTCGTCACTCGCGAAGTTGTCGACGACGCTCAGCAGGCCTGAGTAGAGCTTCGGGAAGTCGACGTCCACGGCGTTCACCTGGTCGAGGAAGGGCACGACATCCTTGGCCACATCGCGGAGCCGCTCGATCGAGTCCAGGTCGGGCCAGGAGTCCCAGGCGGCCGAGACATGGTCCTTGACGTCGGGCAGGGTCTGCCAGAAGTTGGTCGGACCGGTCGCTCTCAGCGATTCCTGCGCCCGTTGCACTTCCTCGTAGGTCGTGGAGAGCCGATCGAGTGTCTGGGCACTCTGCTGGGCGGCACTCTCGAGTTGGTCGCCGTCGGGTGCGTGGTCGTGGACGTAGTCGAGGGCACTCTGGATCTGTGCTCGGTGCTCGATCAGGTAGTGCGCTTGGTCGTAGCGCTCGGTCAGGTTCGGCACCACGAGGATGGCGTCCTTGGCCTTCTGCCAGAAGGTCTCGCCGTCGCTCAGGGCCGCGCTGATTGCTCCGGCCACGCCGTAGGCGCGGACCACGAAGACTCCGACGACACCGGTGGCCCATCGGAGGAGTTCCTCGGGTCTGCGCCAGAGCGGCACTGGGGCCTCCTTGTCTTTCACAACACCACTTTCGTCCATCGGGGGGCCCTGATGCGGCCGATCCGGCACGCCGTTGCTCATCCGACCCCTCGGTTGGGAGCGCAACTCAGCGATCGACGTGGTCGAACTGACCGACCGACCGCTGCCGGGGATCCGTGAGGACGTGCACCACCGACGGCCCCTCGTGCGCCACGGCTGCCTCGAAGGCGGCGGCGAAGTCAGCTGACTCGGTCACCGTCCAACCGCGCCCACCAAGCGCCACCGCGAGCGCGGCACAGTCGACCCGACCCAGAGCCGTCGCGACGGGGCGACCGGGATACTCACGCTCCTGGTGCATCCGAATCGTCCCGTACTCCTGGTTGTCCATCACGATGACGGTGATGTCGAGATCCTCGGCGGCGGCCGTGGCGAGCTCGTTGCATGTCATGAGGAAGCCGCCATCGCCGGCGATGGCAACGACGGTGCGGTCCGGGCGGGCG
>DAOLRO010000013.1:0-27045 GCA_035418665.1 Phycicoccus sp. | reverse complement strand
AGGCGGCGCTCAAGGGCATGCTCAAGCCGGAGTTCGAGGAGGTCGAGCTCGGCACCGCGGAGATCCGCGAGATCTTCCGGTCCAGCAAGTTCGGCAACATCGCCGGCTCCATCGTGCGCAGCGGCGAGATCAAGCGCGGCACCAAGGCACGCATCACGCGCCAGGGTGTCGTCGTCGCCGAGAACGTCGAGATCGCCGGTCTGCGTCGGTTCAAGGACGATGTCACCGAGGTCCGCGAGGGCTTCGAGTGTGGCATCAACCTCGGCAGCTACAACGACCTGCAGCTCGAGGACCTCATCTCCACCTACGAGATGCGAGAGAAGCCCCGGGCGTAAGGCACGGCCTGAGTCAAGGCTTCCTCACCAAGGTGAGCGGCCGGCATACCAATTCCTTGGTATGCCGGCCGCTTCCTTTGGCGAAGCCGGTCGCCGCCTCATCAAGACTTGATGATATTTCCCGCAAAACGCATCTGATCATCCTTTGGGGGGCCAGGAGATGTTCAGGGGAAAGTAAAGTCTGCGATGGCTTCCGTCGGAGGGATGGAACGCCTTGGGAGGAGACCTCGATCATGTCCAGAATTCGTGCTGCCGTCACCGGCGCCACCACCATCGCGGCCATCGCGGCCTTCACCGTGGTCCCGGCCGGGGCTGCCCAGGCTGCGGAGAGTCACACCACCGAGCCCATCTGTGCGAGCACAGGTTTGATTCCCACGGAACTCGTTGGCGACAGTGTCTCCCTCCCCCTCTTCGATCCTGATCTCGGGACTCTGACGGGTGCAACCTTCGCTCTCCACGCCTCGGCCGAGAGTTCCATAACCCTGAATCTGAAGCCGATGGCCACCAGCGCCAGCTCCCTCACGGCAACGACGTCTGTGGATTTCACGATGGACTCCTCATTGCCCGCGGTCAAGGCAATCCTGTCGAATGGCGCGGCGACCATGACGGCCACCTCTCCGACCCTTCAGCCAGGTGACTCATGGACCTCAGGCCCAATCTCGTGGCATTCGCAAGAGCCGCCGGTTGCCGTGACCCCGGTCGACAGCATGGTGGGTCCGGGCACGTTCACGGTCTCCGCGACGACGATTTCCGGTCTCAGTCGTGTCATGGGCGGGGGCGGGAATGCGCTAGCTGGAAACACCACCAACGCAGGATTCGAGGCGTGTGTGACGTACACCTACGAGGTCGTCCCGGTGATCGACCCCACTGACGACCCTACGGAGGAGCCGACCACGCCGGCGGCGACGACACCGGCAGCGACCACGCCGGCGGCAACGACGGCGGCGCCTGCGCTGGCCTACACCGGCACGGAGCGGTCGGGCCCGCTCGCTGCTCTGGGTGCAGGCCTGCTGCTCCTGGGCTCTTCGGTGATCGTGCTGGCTCGGCGCCGCCGAGGTCAGCACTCCTGAGGCGCCTCTGCCGCATAGGGTTGGGGGGCCTCACCGCCCGACGACCCTTGGAGGACTCATGGCTGACCCTGCCCGCGCAATGAAGGTCGCCGACCGGATCAAGACCGTGACCGCCGAGGGTCTCGGACAGGTCATCAAGGACCCCGATCTGGGCTTCGTGACGATCACCGACGTCCGGGTGACCAACGATCTGCAGCACGCCTCGGTCTTCTACACCGTCTTCGGTGACGAGAAGCAGCGTGCCAAGACCGCCGAGTTGCTCGCGTCGCACCGAGGAAAGCTTCGCTCCCTCGTGGGCAAGAACCTTGGGATCCGGCTCACCCCCACCCTCGAGTTCTTCGCCGACGCGATCCCGGAGAACGCCGCGCACATGGAAGACCTGCTCGCCAAGGCGAAGGCCAGGGATGCTGAGGTCGCGGCGGCCGCCGCAGGAGCGACCTACGCCGGGGAGGCCGACCCCTACAAGAAGCCAGCGGTCGGCGACGAGGACGGCGTGGACGCCGAGGCAGACGACGCGGGTGACGAGTTGGAGGATGACGTCGACGCGGACTTCGTGGCCGACGACGGCGCCGACCCCGAACGGTGAGTGCGCGACCGGTTGCCCCCAAAGAGGAACCCGCTCCGGACGGGTTGATCATCGTCGACAAGCCGGCCGGCTGGACCAGTCACGACGTCGTCGGCCGCATGCGTCGGTTGGCCCGCACCCGCAAGGTCGGGCATGCCGGGACGCTGGACCCGATGGCCACGGGGGTGCTCGTTCTGGGCGTCGGGAGGGCCACCAAGTTGCTCACCTTCCTCGTCGGGTGCGACAAGGACTATGACGCGACCATCCGGCTCGGGCAGCAGACCCTGACCGATGACGCGGAGGGAGAAGTGACCGAGGCTGTCGGCGCCGACGGCATCGACGACGACGCGATCGCAGCCGCCATCGACGAGTTGACCGGGCACATCGAGCAGGTCCCCAGCGCGGTCTCTGCGATCAAGATCAAGGGCGAGCGCTCCTATCACCGGGTCCGTGCCGGTGAGGCCGTCGATCTCCCTTCCCGCCCAGTCACCGTCTCCCGGTTCGAGATTCGCGAAATCCGTCGCACGACTGCCGAGGGCCTACCCGTCATCGACGTGGATGTGTCGGTCACCGTGTCGTCGGGCACCTATGTGCGCGCGCTCGCCCGCGACCTCGGTGCGGCACTGGGTGTGGGCGGCCATCTGACGGCATTGCGCCGCACGAGGGTCGGTGGCTTCGACCTGGCACTCGCCCACTCCCTCGACGATCTCGGCGAGCGTCGGGAGCGGGCCGAGGAGCTCCCCGTCCAAGGCCTCGCCGGAGCCGCGCGGGCCAGCTTCGAGGTCCGTGAACTGACCGAGGCCGAGGCCCGCTCGATCTCCTTCGGACAGCGAGTGCCATCGGCCGCGGCGGGGCGCGCCGAGCCCGTGGCGGCCTTCGCGCCTCAGGGTGAACTCGTCGCCATGCTTGACGAGTCACGGTCCACGGCGCGCAGCCTCGTCGTCTTCGCCCCGGCGAGTTCGTAGAGTGGTCCCCGTGCATCGCTGGACCGACCCGACCCAGACCCCTGACAGCCTGCGACCCTGCGTTGTCACCCTCGGCAACTTCGACGGTGTCCACCGCGGTCACCAGGCGGTCCTCGACCAACTGCGTCGGATCGCCGCAGCGCACGGACTGCCTGCGGTGGCAGTCACTTTCGACCCTCACCCGTTGGCCGTCCTGCGCCCCGACTCCGCGCCGGAGCTGCTCACCCCCGGCCCCTTGCGTGACGACCTCCTCGACGCTGCTGGTCTGGACGGCCTGCTCGTCCTCGACTTCACCGCCGAGTTCGCGCAGCAGTCCCCGGAGGACTTCGTCCGCGAGGTCTTCGTCCGCGGACTCAACGCTCAGGCCGTCGTCGTCGGAGTCGACGCACGCTTCGGCCACCGCAACTCCGGCGACGTCGGGACGCTCCGCGACCTCGGCGAGCGCCTCGGCTTCGAGGTTTACGCGATCGACGACGTCGGCGGAGAGGTCCGCTGGTCCTCGACCACGACCCGGACTCATCTGCGTGCCGGCGAGGTCGCTGAGGCCGCCGCCATCTTGGGTCGCCCGCACCGCGTCGTTGGCACCGTCGTCCACGGCCACCACCGGGGTCGCGAACTCGGCTATCCCACCGCGAACCTCGCCCAGGACTCGCTCGGTCTCGTCCCCGCCGAAGGGGTGTATGCCGGGTGGCTCACTCGCATGGACCTGCCGGTCGACGCTCCCGACCGGACGATGCCGTGCGCCATCTCGATCGGGACCAACCCGACCTTCGAGACCGATGGCAAGCGCACCGTGGAGGCCTACGTCCTCGACCGCACCGACCTCGACCTCTACGGCGAGAAGGTCATGGTCGAGTTCGTCGAGCACATCCGGCCCACGCTGAAGTTCGACGGCATCGACTCCCTCCTCGAGGCGATGGCCAAGGACGTGGAGCAGTGCCGGCAGATCCTCACCCAGATCGTTCCCGCCTGACCTCCCCGGCTGGGCCCGGCAGGGCCAAGAGCGTGCGAGACCTCGGCCTTTCGGCTGGGTCTGATCTCCGCTGGTGGTTGCGTCAGGACCTCCCGCTGCTCGTCGCGGTCCTCGGCGTCTGTCTCGTCGGGGCCCTCCTCGTGTGGTCGGCCACCCATCGGGAGGCGGGCACGGCATACCTCGTTCGCCATCTGTTGAACACGGCGATCGGTCTCGCCCTCGCGATGGGAGTCACGCGGTTGGGGCGGCAGGGGATTCGGACCTTCGCGCCGTGGGTCTTCGTCGCGTCGATTGCGGGCCTGATCGCCGTGCTCTCGCCGTTGGGAGCGACCATCAACGGGTCCCGCTCCTGGATCCCGGTGGCGGCGGGCTTCACCCTCCAGCCCGCGGAGTTCGCCAAGGTCGGACTCGTGGTCCTGCTGGCGATGGTCTTCGCGGATCGCTGGGACCGCGGCATCCCCCCGACTCATCGCGACGTCATCGTGGCGTGGCTGCTCGCCGCCGTGCCGATCGGGCTGGTCATGCTCCAGCCCGACCTGGGCAGCGCCATCGTGTTGCTGGCGCTGGCCTTCGTGACCATCGCGGTGGCAGGGGTGGCCAAGCGGTGGGTCTTCGCCGTCGCGGCTCTCGGCGTGGCAGGGATCGTCCTCGCCTTCACGACGCCCTTGCTCAGTGGCTACCAGAGAGACCGACTGCTCGTCTTCCTGCACCCGGAGACCGATCCGCTCGGGGCAGGCTTCCAACTCACCCAGGTCCGGGCCGCCGTTGCCGGTGGGGGAGTGTGGGGGCAGGGCTTCATGTCAGGGCGCCAGACGCAGGCCGGTGCAGTGCCCTATCAACTCAACGACTTCATCTTCTCGGCCGCGGCCGAGGAGTTGGGCTTCGTCGGTGCCGGGGCTCTCGTCTTGCTGCTCGGCTTTGTCGTCGTGCGTGTCCTCCTGGTGGCGGCGCGCGCCCACGACGCCTTCGGTGCCCTCGTCGGCGCCGGGGTCGGGACCTGGCTGGCCTTCCAGGTCTTCCAGAACGTCGGCATGAATCTCGGGCTGGTGCCCGTGACGGGGTTGCCGTTGCCGTTCGTCTCCTACGGCGGGTCCTCGATGTTCGCCGCCTGGATCGCCATCGGGGTCGTCAATGCCTCGTATGCCGCGGAGTCCAGGGGGCCGACCTTCTTCCGGTGAGTGCCCTCCCGGACGCGATCACCGGGGCCGAATGTGGGCGGGGTCTCCTCCCAGACAGGCGAGGGCTGCTTTCGGCCGCTCTGACCGCCGGGTAACATTCGCCCTAGGGCCTCGTCCACTCCATGACCGGTGTGACACGAAGCCTCCGACAAGCCCCGCCCCCGACGACGAGGACGATCAGAGATGCCCACGGCCACCCCCCAGGTCCAGACGCCCAAGGAGGAGTCGATCAATGAATCGGTCCTCCAGAACCAAGCCATCAGTGTTGGCCACATGTATCGGGACCGGGTCGCCAAGACGCCCAATGCTCCCGCCTACCAGTTCGCCCACGTCAAGCCCGAGGGTGACACCTGGGAGACCATCACCTGGGCGCAGACCAAGGAGCGCACGGACGCCATCTCGGCCGGCCTGATCGCCCTCGGTGTCCAGCCGGAGGAGCGCGTGGCGATCGCCTCGAGCACCCGTCTCGAGTGGGCCTTCGCTGACCTCGCGAACATGACCGCGGCCGCTGCCACGACGACTATCTACCCGACGACGATGGCCGACGACGTCGCCTTCATCATCAGCGACTCCGACAGCCGCGTCGTCTTCGCCGAGAATGCCGACCAGGTCGACAAGCTCCGCGGCATCAAGGACAAGACCCCGTCCGTGGTCAAGGTCGTGGTCTTCGACGCCACTGGTGTCGACACCGATGACTGGGTGATGACGCTGGCCGACCTCGAGGCCATGGGCAAGGAATACCTCGCCGCCAACCCCGGAGCCATCGACGCCCGCATCGACGGCATCACCGGCGACATGCTCGCGACCCTGATCTACACCTCGGGCACGACCGGCCAGCCCAAGGGCGTGCGCCTGCTCCACAAGTCCTGGGGCTATGAGGGCGCGGCCACCGAGGCCATCGGCATCCTCAACTCCGATGACCTGCAATACCTCTGGCTGCCGCTCGCCCATGTCTTCGGCAAGCTGCTCCTCACCCTCCCGATCCAGATCGGCTTCCCCACGGCCATCGACGGCCGCATCGACAAGATCGTCGACAACCTCGCGGTCGTGAAGCCCACCTTCATGGGCGCTGCCCCCCGCATCTTCGAGAAGGCCTATGGCCGGATCAAGATGATGATGGAGGGCGAGGGCGGTGTGAAGCTCAAGCTCTTCAACTGGGCCAGCGGTGTCGGCAAGCAGGTCTCCGAGCTCCGTGAGCAGGGCAAGGAACCCAGCGGGATGCTCGGTATCCAGGCCGGCCTCGCGGACAAGATCATCATGACCAAGATCCGCGACCGCTTCGGAGGACGCATCCGCTTCTTCATCTCCGGCTCGGCTGCGCTCAACCGCGACGTCGCCCGTTGGTTCGACGGCATGGGCCTGATGATCGCCGAGGGTTACGGCATGACCGAGACCTCGGCGGCCACGACGGTCAACCGTTTCGTCGCCTACAAGTACGGCTCTGTCGGCTGGCCGCTGCCGGGCACCGAGGTCCGGATCGCCGAGGACGGTGAGGTCCTCATGAAGGGCCCCGGCATCATGGACGGCTACCACAACAACCCGACTGCGACCGCCGAGACGATCGACGCCGATGGCTGGCTGCACACGGGCGACATCGGTGAGATCGACGAGCGTGGCTTCCTCAAGCTCACCGACCGCAAGAAGGACCTCTTCAAGACCTCCAACGGCAAGTACGTCGCGCCGTCGGTCATCGAGGCCACCTTCAAGGGTCTGTGCCCCTACGTGAGCCAGCTCCTCGTCCACGGCAACGACCGCAACTTCGTGTCCGCGCTCGTCACCCTCGACCCTGACGCCATCCAGGGCTGGGCGGCCGAGAACGGTCTGGCCGGCAAGTCCTACGCCGAGATCGTCACGTCCGACGCCGCGAACAAGATGATGCAGGGCTACATCGACCAGCTCAACGCCGGCCTCAACCGCTGGGAGACCATCAAGAAGTTCACGATCCTCGACCGCGACCTCACGGTCGAGGACGGGGAGGTCACCCCGAGCCTCAAGCTCAAGCGCAAGGTCGTCACGGACAAGTTCAAGGACGTCCTCGACGCCCACTACGCCGGCTGATCCGAGCCTGACGGTTCGCGCGAACCCAGCCTCACGGCATACGAAGAGGGCCTCACCGCAAGCAGGTGGGGCCCTCTTTCATGCCCGTATGCCGTCCGCCCACCCGCCAGGTCGCCGCAGGGGATGCCACCCGCGCGCCTGAATCCCCTTCTGGCATCCCGGTCGTGTGGCGCGTCCCTGTCGGCCAGGTTTCGCCTTCGGCGCCGTGGAACCTACCCTTGAGGGATGTCTGGACAGTCGATCTTCCCCGCTCTCGAGCCGCTGCTCGAGCAGGTGAGCAAGCCGATCCAGTATGTCGGCGGCGAACTCAACTCCACGCAGAAGGCTTGGGACGTCGCGGGCGAGCACACGGTCCGATGGGCGCTGATGTACCCCGACGCCTACGAGGTCGGCGTGCCCAACCAGGGCTCGATGATCCTCTACGAAGTCATCAACGAGCGCCCCGATGCCCTCGCCGAGCGCACCTATTCGATGTGGCCCGACATGGAGGCCCTCATGCGTGAGGCCGGCGTCCCACAGTTCACCGTCGACAACCACCGCCCGGTCGGCGACTTCGACCTGCTCGGCATCTCCTTCTCGACCGAGCTCGGCTACACCAATCTGCTCACGGCGCTCGATCTCGCCGGCATCCCGCTCCACGCCGCCGACCGCTCGGATGGCGACACGATCGTCGTTGCGGGGGGGCACGCCGCTTTCAACCCCGAGACCATCGCGGACTTCATCGACTGCGCCGTCGTCGGGGATGGTGAGGAGGCCGTCCTGGCCATCACCGACATCGTGGCGGCGTGGAAACGCGAGGGTATGCCGGGTGGCCGGCATGAGCTCTTGCTGCGCCTCTCGCGCACGGGCGGGGTCTATGTGCCCGCCTTCTACGACGTGTCCTACCTGCCTGACGGGCGGATCAAGCGGATCGCGCCCGACCCGGCATACCCCGGTGTGCCGTGGCGGATCGCCAAGCACACGGTCATGGACCTCGACGCCTGGCCCTACCCGAAGCAGCCGCTCGTGCCGCTCGCGGAGTCCGTGCACGAGCGGATGTCGGTCGAGATCTTCCGGGGCTGCACTCGGGGCTGCCGCTTCTGCCAGGCCGGGATGATCACGCGACCGGTGCGCGAGCGGTCGATCACCGGCATCGGCGAGATGGTCGAGCGTGGGCTTGCGGCAACGGGTTTCGAGGAGGTCGGTCTGCTCTCCCTGTCGAGCGCCGACCACACCGAGATCGCCGAGGTCACCAAGGGTCTGGCGGATCGGTACGAGGACTCGCAGGTCGGGCTCTCGCTGCCCTCGACCCGAGTCGACGCCTTCAACATCGACCTCGCAAATGAGTTGACCCGCAATGGTCGTCGCTCCGGCCTGACCTTCGCGCCCGAGGGTGGCAGTGAGCGGATCCGCCGGGTCATCAACAAGATGGTGAGCGAGGAGGACCTGATCAACACCGTCGCCGCGGCGTATGGCGCGGGCTGGCGACAGGTCAAGCTCTACTTCATGTGCGGCCTCCCAACGGAGACCGACGAGGATGTCCTGCAGATCGCCGACCTCGCCAAGCGCGTCATCGCGACGGGGCGTCAGGTCAGTGGCCGCAACGACATCCGGTGCACGGTGTCGATCGGTGGCTTCGTGCCCAAGGCTCACACGCCGTTCCAGTGGGCACCGCAGTTGGGTGCGAAGGAGACGGACGCTCGCCTGCAGAAGTTGCGCGACGAGATCCGGTCCGACCGGCGCTACGGATCCTCGATCGGATTCCGCTACCACGACGGCAAGCCGGGCATCGTCGAGGGGCTGCTCTCTCGCGGAGACCGCCGGGTCGGCCGCGTCATCGAGGCGGTGTGGCGTGACGGTGGTCGCTTCGATGGCTGGAGCGAGCACTTCTCCTACGAGCGCTGGATGGCCTGCGCCGAGCGCGAGTTGGCGCCCTTCGGCATCGACGTCAACTGGTACACCACGCGAGGCCGTGAGGAGTCCGAGGTCCTC
This sequence comes from Phycicoccus sp., assembly GCA_035418665.1. Lineage (GTDB taxonomy): Bacteria > Actinomycetota > Actinomycetes > Actinomycetales > Dermatophilaceae > Phycicoccus_A. The sequence goes on along the minus strand of DAOLRO010000013.1, from coordinate 17,930 downwards.
CCGTGGGACCACATTGAGTCCGGCCTCGACAAGGAATGGCTCTGGCAGGACTGGCTCGACGCGATCGACGAGGTCGAGGTCGACGACTGCCGCTGGACCCCCTGCTTCGACTGCGGCGTCTGCCCGCAGATGGGCACGGAGATCCAGGTCGGCCCCACCGGCAAGACTCTCCTGCCGCTGACCGTCAAAGGCGGGTCACCCCTGCGCGAGCAGAGCCACTCGCACGACCACGCGCACGCGTGACCCTGCGCGTCGATCGGATCGGCGGCACCGACGGGGCCACCGACACCGACCTCGCCGACCTCGTGAGGCTCCGTCTTGCCTGGAAACCCGCATCATCCCCCGAGGAGGCGGCGACCCTCGATCGCGAGCTACGGGACTGGTGGCACAGCGAAGGCGACCGCCGTCGTGCCTGGCTGGCACGGCATACGGATGGGTATGCCGTGGGGATGGCCAACGCGACCGTCTTCACCCGGATGCCGGTGCCGGGTCGGGGGAGTGCGCGGTGGATCTATGTCGGGAACGTCTTCGTCCGGCCGGACGCCCGACGCGAGGGGTGGGGGAGGGCGCTCATGGAGTCGGTGATCGAGTGGGCCTGGGCCGAGGGAATGGTCCGGATCGTGTTGGCGCCGAGCGAGATGTCGGTCCCGTTCTATCGTCGACTCGGCTTCCGCGCGGCTGATGATCTCGCGCGACTCGACCTCCGCTGATGCATGGATCGGCGGGGGAGGCCTCCCCATCGACGCGCCCAACTGGGCTGAACTACGTTTGGCGCGGAAAGTGAATTTGGGTCACGAGAGGGGGCCGCAATGAGTCTCGAGATGGATCCGTACCACATGCGGATCGACATCAAGCAGTGGGCTGCCGCGGCGTCCTCCATGGGGTCAGCGCGCAGCGAGATCGACCCCATCCTCGATTGGGCCCCCAAGTTCGGGTGGTTCGACGACGTGATCGGGAAGCCCTATCGCCAGGCGACTGAGGCCGTCGGGGAATTCGTCCACGGGGGCCAGACGACCTTCACCGCCATCAGCGGCGCGCTGAATGCGGCCCTTGAGGAGAACTTGCGTCGAGATGAGCAGAGCGCCAAGAAGATTGCCAGTGTCAGACCGGCTGGCCCCGCGGGGGCGACCGGGGCCGTCCACGGGACCAAGTACGACACCCGACTGGGTGGCCAGGAAGGTCCGCGCTGATGGATGACGCCTACCTCAAGGTCCGAGGGGATTGCTTTGCCGCCATCAAGATCGCCCACGACTGGGGAGCCGCAGTGGGTCATCGCTGGGACAACTACGCCTTGGTGCACGGCTATCACCCTGGGTTCGAGGATTGTGGTTCCCTGTGGAAGGGCTTTGGAGGCGACCTGGTGCGCATGGCGACCCTCTCGCGGGGGAGAGTGGAGGACTCGAGCTGGATCCCGGTCCTGAGGACCCGGGAGCGCCAGTGGCATGGAGTTCAAGGACACGTCCACGCGGCTCAGGAAGCGATTGCCACAAGGGGATCGGGCCTCGACACGAACAAGCTCTGGGCCGTGGAGACGTGGCGGGAGCCGGCCGCCGAGAAGTATCGAGCGACCATCCCGCGTCAACGGGCTGCCATCGAGCTGACCTGGCGCTCCACTCGCACCATGGCCGACGCGAGCAAGGGACTGGCCGAGGTGGGCACCCAGTATCTGAGGGACGTGACCTCGGCCTTCAAGGAAGTCAACCGCCTCCTCCCCTCGTCGTTCTACGACCAGATTGACTATGGGCCCCCCAAGAACGGAATTTGCTCCGTCTACCACGCCAGGGAGATGGAGTACCGACGGCTGGGCCCGCCCCTCTACGGCTGGGTCACCGGAGCTCTGAACGAAGCCACCACGCGGATGGTCCAGAGCGCAGCTCAGTGGTTGCAGCAGTCGGGCGCATCTGATGTGGTCCCTCTCGACGTCGTCCCGAGGACCTCCGTGGCCGGCGCCGTCGCCGACCCTTGGCCCACGATGTAGGGAGTCGACGGGGGCGACGTGTCTCGCGAAGGGGGCCACGGCATACCGAAGCGGTTTGCCGTGGCCCCCTTGGCGAGGGACACCGTGGAGGGGGAGTCCTCCCCATCGACGGCCCAAGCGAAGGCCTCGTAGCCTCGGCGAGACAGCACGTGGAGGGGGAGAACTGGAATGAGCGGCGGCACAGCCCATGTGAATCATGCCCATATGGGCTACGACGCGACATGCTGGGACAAGGCGGCAGGACACGTCGTGACGGCCAAGAACAAGGCTCGTTCGCTGGCTCAGGATGCACCGAAGTTCGGATCGTTCATCGGCCTCAAGACGGCATGGACGGATGATGTGGTCGAGCCCATAGCCTCCTATCTCGAGGCGGGGGCTGGGTCGCTGGCAAAGGTGAGCTCGCTGCTGACGCTGAACAACACCACATCCGAGAACACCGACTCGCAGAGTCAGCAGACCATCAAGCAGGCGGCCGGTCGCAACGGAGGCGGCGGCGCAGAAGGTGAAAACTCGGACAGCGGCGGAAAGTACAAGGGCAAGCTCGAGGGCACGGTGGATGATGTCGTGCCGAATGAGCCCGATCCCCCGAAGCCGCCCAAGGATGCCCAGACCTACGACCGTCTCGAAGCACGCGTCAACGGCATGCTCGAAGAGGACGGCGTCCGATTCAATGCTCTCGACACCAACGACCCGTTCGACCAGTCCCAAGAGACCGTCGTGGCCTACACCGACGCCGATGGCAAGGTGCATGTCATTTCGACCAACCCCAACCAGGGGATCCAGGCCACCGACCTGACGGTCTCCTTCCTCAGCGAGGACGGCACGATGCACGTCATCACGTCAGTGGACAGTCAGATGGTGGAGGCCACCACAGCACCCAACGGGGTGGTGGAGCGGCGGGTCATCGCCCAGGGGAGCCTCGACCAGATGATGGCCGAGGCCAAAGAGGTCTCGATTTCCTACACCGACGCCGAGGGTGCAGAGCACGTCGTCTCCACGGACCAGAGCCAGGGCGGGCAGATGAGACAGGTCGTGCTGGCGTACGCCGACGAGGACGGCCAACAGCACATGGTGTCGAACGAGAAGGGCATCGACGCCTCGCCGAAGGACAGTCTGGCCAATCAGAACATGGCCTTCAGCAGCGGTGGCCTGACCAGCCCGACACTCCAACCGATGAACCAGCCATCGGCGTGAGCCCAGAGGGGGGAACGAAATGACCGTTGCGTCAGACCTGTCCGATGTCGCCACCTACCTGCAGGAGATGAAGGCCTTCTGCTCCACGATCGACGGCAATCTCTTCACGTGGCATGGCTACTGCCTGGATCGAAAGAACAACGGCAATTGGAACGGGCCTCTGGACAACCTGCCCGGTTGCAACAACACCGAGATCCTCAGCTTCCTGACCGACTATCAGGCCATCAAGGATGCCGTGCCGCCGATGCGGACCGCAGTCAACAATCTGGCCACGAAGTGCCAGACCTACACCGATGACAGTGGCTGGATCGCCGAGATGCGAGGGATGGACTCCGACTGGTCCAGCATCGGCAAGCACATCACGGATGCCGCCGCAGAGGTGGACGACTTGCAGGCCTATCAGAGTTGGACCTCGATCGGCTCCCGTGGTGGCGCTGCCGGGAGGTACCGCACCAACGCCGACGCGCAGCGAGGGGCCCTGTCGACGGTCGGAGGCATCGTCAAGACGATCGACAGTGGCCTCAATGGCGCGGCGCTGGCCGGAGAGACCTTCTTCTCACGGATGCGGACAGAGGTCCACGAGTGCCGTGAGCGCATGCTCGCGCCCCCAACTGGCCGCACCTTCTTGCTGCCCTATGAGCTGATGTACACGACAACGACCGGCATTCTCGACGACGCCAAGAAGGCCATCGACGACAACGTTCGATACCTCGAGTACGACTTCTCCAAGGCCTTCTCCAAGATCACTCAGCGGATCCGCGGACTCCCTGAGGAGGACCAACCTCGCTCGACACCCGGTCAGCGCTTGGGTGGCCCGTGGCCAGCGATCTCCGGCTGATCGAATTGGCGGAGGAGCTGTTGGGCTCCCTAGATTGATCTGTATGCCGTCGCGCCAACGTCAGCCCGAAGGGCCACCTCCCGCACCGTCGGTCCAGAAACTCCGGGTCAGGTATGCGCGCCGCGGCCGGATGCGCTTCTCCAGCACACGCGACTTCGCCCGCGCCATCGAGCGGGCCCTACGTCGGGCGGAGGTCCCGATGGCCTTCTCGGGCGGCTTCCACCCCCATCCCAAGATCTCCTACGCCAACGGCGCCCCGACCGGGACGGCCAGTGAGGCGGAGTACTTCGAGATCTCGGTGACCGAACCGGTCGTTCCCGGGGCCGTGCAGCGGGCACTCGACGAGGCACTTCCGGATGGTCTCGACGTGATCGATGTCGTGACGGCCGGACCCGGCTCGCTGGCGGACCGGCTGGAGGCCAGCGATTGGTTGTTGACCTTCCGCGAGACGTCGGTGAGTGAACTGGAGGAGGCGGTCACGGCATACCTGGCGTGTGAGCGTGCGGAGGTCAGCCGAGTCTTCAAGACCGGCCCCAAGACCTTCGACACCCGGTCCGCGGTGGTCCTCATGTCGGTGGACGTCGCGGAGGCCGAATCAGGGCCCCCATGTGCGATACTGCGGATGGTCGTGCGGCACACCACACCGTCCGTACGCCCCGACGACATTCTGACCGCCCTGCGGGCAGTGAGCGCGTTCGCGCCGCCGGTCCCACCCCTGGTGACCCGACGGGCGCAAGGCCCTCTGCTCGATGCAGGTGACGGGGTGGCCGATCCCTTGGCCGCCGATCGGGAGGTCGACGGCTCCTGACCGGTGACGCGCCGCCCGCGCGAACCGATCGAGAGCAACGAAAGACTTCCGGATGGACCCATCGGGTCCACCCGATCGAATCGCTCACCGTGTGAGCAGTCGGTCTCGGCCTGCGGGCCAGGGGCGGTGTGGGGACTGGTCATGCGGGTGACGAAAGGGGCCCACCCATGGCTTCCGACGAGACCACCATCACCGATTCGGCCGAAGGCTTGGATCAGGCGCAGTCCGGGACGGACGAATCCCTCGCAGCCGCCACCCAGGCCCCTCTGGCCAAGGCCGCACCTCGACGCCGGGCCACCAAGAAGGCGAGCGCGCCCGACCCCGATGCCGCGCTGACTGGGTCCGCTGACGGAGCCGACGTGAGTGCGGATGCGGTGCCGGCCAGGAAGGCCGTTCGACGCTCTCGGAAGAAGACCGAGGTGGTCCCCGAGGAGACATCCGACAGCGTCGCCGACGCAGGGACGCCGGCTGCGGAGGAATCCGTCGAGAACACCCCGCGAAAGCGCGCTCGCCGTGCGACCAAGAAGGCTGCGGTTCCGGCCCCAGAAGTCTCGGGTGAGGACGCCGAATCCGATAGCGAATCCGACAGCGAGTCGGACGGTGTGGTGGAGAGTGAGCCCGAGGCGCCCAAGGCGCCCGACACCCTCGAGGCTCCCGTCGAGGCCGCGCCCGCGCCTGCGACTGGTTTCGGACTGCTCTTCCAGGCGCCCGATACGAGCGTTCGTCGCTCCCGTCGCGCGACCTCGCCGGCTGCTGCTCCGAACCCCGTGGTCGCTGAGGTGGCCACCGAAGGGACCGTTGAGGCCACGGTCGAGACAACTGTTGAGGCCCCGACCGGCTCACGGTCAGGGACGTCGTCACGTCGGCGATCGGGGCGTGCTCTGGGAGCAGTGCGGGTTGCGGAATCTCCTGATCCGGTCTCCGAGGAGCAGGTCGAGGCCGATCCCTCCACCGATGACCAAGGCGTTGACGGGACGGGCTCGGAGGAGTCCGGCGGCGAGTCGTCCACGAGTGGTCGCAGTCGTCGCCGTCGTGGGGGGCGCGGGCGTCGCGCACGAGGGACGGGTGCTGAGGATGAAGGCGCCGAGACCTCCGAGGAGAGTTCATCGGACACCGACGCCGATGGCGACTCGCCCAGCGCTGAGCAGGAGGATGCCCCCGAATCCGCCACCTCGCGTCGCCGTCGCCGTCGCCGCCGGGGAAGCGCCGGTGAGAGCGACGACCCGCCCGGCACCGTGACCCGGGTCCGTGAGCCCCGGACCCGCAGCGACGAGCCGACGGCCGTCAAGGGGTCGACCCGGCTCGAAGCCAAGAAGCAGCGGCGCCGCGAAGGCCGTGAGGCCGGTCGCCGCCGGACGATCATCACCGAGGCCGAGTTCCTGGCCCGTCGCGAGGCCGTCGACCGCGTCATGGTCGTCCGCGGCCAGGACAACCTCACCCAGATCGGGGTGCTCGAGGACGGCGTCCTCGTCGAGCACTACGTCTCGCGCGAGACCTCCAACACCATGGTCGGCAACGTCTATCTCGGCCGCGTCCAGAACGTCCTGCCGTCCATGGAGGCCGCCTTCGTCGATATCGGCAAGGGCCGCAATGCCGTCCTGTATGCCGGCGAGGTCAACTGGGATGCCGCTGGGCTGGAGGTCAACCAGGCCAAGCGGATCGAGAACGCCCTCACCTCGGGCGACACCGTCCTCGTCCAGGTGACCAAGGACCCGATCGGTCACAAGGGCGCGCGCCTCACCTCGCAGATCTCCCTGCCGGGTCGTTTCCTCGTCTACGTGCCCGAAGGCTCCATGACGGGCATCTCGCGCAAGCTGCCCGACACCGAGCGTGCTCGCCTCAAGGGCATCCTCAAGGAAATCGTGCCCGACTCCGCCGGCGTCATCGTCCGCACCGCGGCCGAGGGTGCTTCTGAGGAGGAGCTGCGCGCCGACGTCGAGCGCCTCACCAAGGCGTGGGAGAAGATCCAGAAGAAGGCCAAGAGCGCCAGCTCGAAGAAGGCCGGATCCGGTGGCGCGCCCATGGTGGTCCACGGTGAGCCCGATCTGACGGTCCGCGTGATCCGCGACATCTTCACCGAGGACTTCTCCCAACTCGTCGTCTCCGGTGAGAAGGCGTGGGAGGACGTGAGCGAATACGTCGAGGACGTCGCGCCCGATCTGGCCCAGCGGCTGACACGGTGGACGAGTGAGCAGGACGTCTTCACGGCCCACCGGGTCCAGGAGCAGATCGCCAAGGCGATGGACCGGAAGGTCTGGCTGCCGTCCGGCGGCTCCTTGGTCATCGATCGCACGGAGGCCATGACGGTCGTCGACGTCAACACCGGCAAGTTCGTGGGCTCGGGGGGCAACCTCGAGGAGACGGTCACCAAGAACAACATCGAGGCCGCCGAGGAGATCGTGCGCCAACTGCGCCTCCGCGACATCGGCGGCATCATCGTCATCGACTTCATCGACATGGTCCTCGAGTCCAACCGTGACCTTGTGGTGCGGAGGTTGCTCGAGTGCCTCGGTCGCGACCGGACCAAGCACCAGGTCGCCGAGGTCACCTCGCTGGGGCTGGTCCAGATGACGCGCAAGCGAGTCGGGTCGGGCCTGATCGAGGTCTTCTCGGAGAGCTGTGAACACTGCGCAGGGCGCGGCATCGTCGTGCACTCTGAACCTCTCGACAAGAGTTCAGCGATTCCCGCGACGCCGCATGCCACGCCGGGGGCCGGCAGCGGATCGCGCACGGCTCGCAGTCGCCGCGGCACACCGCAGCAGGAGGCCCCCGAGCCGGAGCGCAAGCCCTCGGGGCCGACCGCCGCCCAGATCGCGGCCGCGGCTCACGCCGCCGCGATCAAGCGGGCAACGTCGGGCGATGCCGAGGACGTCACTTCCCCGGACACCGAGGCTCCATCAGACCCGACTCCCTCGCAGGACGCTCCCGTCGACATCGTCCGTGAGGTCGATGGTGCCGACCACGAGGCGCCGCTGGCTCTCACCGAGCCCGACGGACTCGTCGCCGTAAACGAACAGGTCCCCCCCATGGAGGCCGAGGCTGCCCCCAGCATGGAGGCCGAGCCTGCACCGAGTGGCCGTCGACGCAGGGGGAGGGTCGTGGCTCCCGCGGGTCCGCCCCGTGCGGCCGACGGCGCCGCTGATTTGGAGAGCACGCCCTCCGAGCAGTAATCTGATCAGTCGGTGCGCCCACCGTCCGACGTCCTGGTTTGTCGAAAGATCCCAGGGTCGCTGTCTGCCGGTCAGCCCAGAGCGCGCTCCAACGAAACGAAAGTGAGTTCCCCGTGTACGCGATTGTGCGCGCAGGCGGCCGCCAGGAGAAGGTCTCCGTCGGCGATGTCCTCCTCATCGACAAGGTGGGTTCGGTCGGCGACAGCATCGACCTGACCCCGCTGCTCGTGGTCGACGGCTCGACCGTCACCAGCGACGCCGCCAAGCTGGCCAAGGTCAGCGTCAAGGCCGAGGTCGTCAAGCCCGCCAAGGGCCCGAAGATCACGATCCTCAAGTACAAGAACAAGACCGGCTACCGCAAGCGCCAGGGTCACCGCCAGCCGCTCACTCAGGTCAAGATCACCTCGATCGACGCCTGATCCGCGAACCCCACACGACTTCTCAACTCACGAGGTAAACAGACATGGCACACAAGAAGGGTGCGTCCTCGACCCGCAACGGTCGTGACAGCAACGCACAGCGACTCGGCGTCAAGCGCTTCGGCGGCCAGCTCGTCAACGCGGGCGAGATCCTCGTCCGCCAGCGTGGCACGCACTTCCACCCCGGTGACGGCGTCGGCCGTGGCGGCGACGACACGCTCTTCGCGCTCGTCGCGGGCAACGTCGAGTTCGGCACCAAGCGTGGCCGTCGCGTCGTCAACGTCCTGCCGCGGGAGACCGCCGCAGCCGAGTGACGTCACATTGACGTATGCCGTGGGGCTGGCTCCCGCAGGCAACTGACCACACGTGAGGGGCGGGCCCACAGCGGCCCGCCCCTCACGGCATACCCAAGGCCCTTGAGAGGATCTGACCATGGCGACCTTCGTCGATCGCGTCCTGCTCAATGTCACGGCCGGCAACGGCGGCCATGGCGTGGCCTCGGTCAAGCGGGAGAAGTTCAAGCCGCTCGGTGGTCCGGACGGCGGCAACGGCGGTCGGGGCGGCTCGGTCATCCTCGCCGTCGACCTCAACACGACCACCCTCATCGATTACCACCACACCCCGCACCGCAAGGCCGACAACGGCAAGCCGGGCGCCGGAGATGAGCGCAACGGTGGCGACGGCGCCGACCTGGTGCTCAAGGTCCCCGAGGGGACGGTCGTCAAGACCCGTGATGGCGAGATCCTCGCTGACCTGGTGGGGGAGGACACGACCTTCGTCGTGGCCGCGGGTGGCCGTGGCGGACTCGGCAACAAGGCCCTGGCTTCCAAGCGCCGCAAGGCCCCTGGTTTCGCCCTCCTTGGTGAGCCGGGCGAAAGCCTCGAGATCATTCTCGAACTCAAGTCGCTGGCCGACGTCGCCCTCGTGGGCTTCCCGAGCGCGGGCAAGTCGAGCCTGGTCTCGGTCGTCAGCGCGGCCCGGCCCAAGATCGCCGACTACCCCTTCACCACCCTCGTCCCCAACCTCGGCGTGGTCACTGCCGGTTCCGAACGCTTCACCATCGCCGACGTGCCCGGCCTCATCCCGGGCGCGAGCGAGGGTCGCGGCCTGGGTCTGGAGTTCCTCCGTCACGTCGAGCGCTGCTCGGTGCTCGTCCACGTCGTCGACTGCGCCACCCTCGAGCCCGGTCGCGACCCGATGACCGATCTCGACGTCATCGAGGCCGAGCTCAACGCCTATGTCCCCGACGCCACCCTCGGCGGTCGCCCACTTTCCGAACGCACCCGCATCATCGTGCTCAACAAGGCCGACGTCCCCGACGCGCGCGACCTCGCCGAACTCGTGAAGCCCGAGCTCGAGGCCAAGGGGCTCGAGGTCCACATCGTCTCTGCCGTCGCCCACACCGGCCTGCGTGAGCTCACCTTCTCCCTCGCCAAGCACGTCCGCGAGGCCCGGGCCGAGCTCGAACGCGAGGTCCTCGAACGCCCCCGCACGATCATCCGCCCCAAGGCCGTCGACGACCAGGGCTTCACGATCCGCCGCGAGGAGACACCCGAGGGCGAGGTCTTCAGGATCGTCGGCGATCGTCCGACCCGCTGGGTGCGCCAGACCGACTTCTCCAACGACGAGGCCGTCGGCTACCTCGCCGATCGCCTGGGTCGTCTCGGTGTCGAGGATGCCCTCTTCAAGGCCGGTGCGGTCCCCGGTTCGACGGTCCTCATCGGCCCCGAGGACAACTCGGTCGTCTTCGACTGGGAACCCACGATGAGTGCCGGCGCCGAGTTGCTCACCGGTCCCCGTGGCACCGACGTCCGCCTCGAGGACTACGGTCGCGCGACCCGTCGCGAGAAGCGCGAGGAGTTCCACGCGCGCAAGGACGCCCAGACCGCGGCTCGCGACGAACTCGCCGCCGAGCGGCGCGCCGGGCACTGGGCCACTCCCGACGAGGACTGAAAGACAGATTGCGTATGCCGTCCGCCGAGTCCCAGCACCGGGTTGCCTCCCTGCGGCGTGCCTTTGCCGACGCCCGCCGCGTTGTCGTCAAGGTGGGCTCCTCGTCCCTGACGAGCAGTGCTGGCGGCACCCTCGACATGTTGGCTCTGAGTCGGCTTGTGGACCTGCTCGCCCGGCGCCGGCTCGACGGACACCAGATCGTGTTGGTGTCCTCCGGCGCCATCGCGGCGGGGATCGGCCCGTTGGGGCTCAAGCGGCGGCCCAAGGACCTGGCGACCCAACAGGCGGCCGCATCGGTCGGACAGGGCGCTCTGGTCGCGGCCTACCAGCACCTCTTCGGCATCTACGGGCTCACCGTCGGACAGGTCTTGCTGACTGCCGATGACGTCACCCGCCGCACGCACTACACCAATGCGCAGCGCACCCTTGAGAAGCTCCTCGACCTCGGCATCGTCCCGATCGTCAACGAAAACGACACGGTCGCGACCCACGAGATCCGCTTCGGTGACAACGACCGGCTGGCCGCTCTGGTCGCGGACCTGATCCACGCCGACGGCATGGTGCTCCTCACTGATGTCGACGGACTCTACGACGCGCCCCCGTCGCAGCCCGGAGCCCAACGCATCCCCTATGTCGGCCGTCCCGAGGACCTCACCGACGTGAGCATCGGTGGCACCGGGTCACACGTGGGTAGTGGCGGGATGACCACGAAAGTGGAAGCCGCCGGCATCGCGGGAGCGGCCGGCATACCCACGGTTTTGACGCAGCTCGCCGACGCGAGGGGAGCTCTCCTAGGAGAGGAGGTCGGGACCCTCTTCGCCCCACTCGATGACACCCGGGCCTCGCGCAAGCGGTGGATTGCCCACGCCACCTCGCCGCAGGGTCGGCTCGTGCTCGACGAGGGAGCCGTGGCCGCCGTCACCACGCAGCGGAAGTCGTTGCTCCCGGCCGGGATCACGGCGGTCCAGGGACGCTTCACCGAGCGCGACCCGGTGGACGTGTGTGCTCCGGACGGTCGCGTGGTGGCCCGCGGTCTGGTCAACTACTCGTCGTCCGAGTTGCCCCGGCTCCTCGGCCGATCGACCAAGGACCTGGCCCGCGAGTTGGGCGCCCACTACGAGCGCGAGGTCATCCACCGCGACGACCTCGCCGTCCTCTAGCCGATTCGAGGTAATAGCGACACAGAATCTATGTCGCTATTACCTCGAATCGGCTGGCTGGCCTTCGATCGGCGTGTGGTTGATGCCGTCAAGGCGCACGAATCACGGGGACCACGACTGCGCGTGGGGAGTCGAGGACCACCCGTGTGCCGAAGTCCTCGGGGAGAACGATGTCGATCGTGCGTGAACGATTTGTCTCGACGCAACTGCCGCTTGCCGGGTCCGGACGAAGCACATCGCGCACGCTGATCGCCAGCCCTCGTTGGTCGAGGGCCCACGAGGCCGTGTAGCCCTCAACGCAGCGTGGTTCGTCTCTACCCACGTCGACGAAGTCGACGCGTAGGGTCCTCTGGTCGGTCCCCAGGTGCACTTGGCTGATGTGGGCATAGGCGTAGGTCGAATCCGAGTAGAACTCCGGAAACATCAACACGGGGAGCGCCTTCGCTGGCAGAGCAGCGGCCAGGAGGGTGTCGGAGCTGCCCGCAATGGTGTATCTCCACGCAGGGACGTCGCGGACCTGGACGACCGGCCCAAGCATCACGTTCATGCGTGCGGGAGTCGCGGAGGTGAGCCTGATGGTGATCGACGTGAAGCAATCGCCAGCGAATACGTTGTCCAAGCGATTCAATGTCGCCAGTGCTCCGAGGACCTGCACCTGATGGGTGACGCCGTCCGGACCGGCCACCGGCTGGATCGATGGCGAGGGTGAGGGGGGCTCCTGTGTACCTGCCCAGTCCAAGAATCCGCAGGACATGAGCTGCTGAATGTCCCCGCTGTCTCCCGTGTTCGTCGTGCCCCACGGCTTCTCCAGCGTCGCGGGAGCCTGCGCCAGGACTGCAACGACCTCCGGTCCGAGCATGCTCCTGAACCGCTCCAGTGTCCTGACCAATTCGTTGTCGGTGCCGGCCGGAGCCCCTCTCGCGACGCCGATCTGACGCCCTTCGGGATCCGTCGACGGTGACGGCGCGGCCTTCGGGGTGGCAAGGGGCGACGCTGAGGTCGCCGGCACCGGGGTGACCTGCCGATCAGACGACGGCCGAACAACGGCGATTGCCACCAACACGGCGAGCGCAGCCACCACAACCAGGCCGGGGAAGAACCGTTCTCGCATCCGAGGCCTGGGGACGCGCGCCCGCCGTGCGGTCGCGGCGACCAGGGCCCGCTGGGCACGCGCGGGCGTCGCGAGATGCTCGTGGGCCCGGAACAACGTTCGGATGTCCTCGTCGTCGTCTGTGTGGGTCATCTGCCCGCCTCCTTGTCGAGGTCCTGCCGTGGCGTCCGATGGGTGTCGCGGAGGGTGGCCAGCCCGCGGCTGGCGTTGGAGCGAACGGTGGCGTGCGAGCAGCCAAGGATTTCGGCGATCCGCTCGTCGGGCAGGTCCTCGTAGTAGCGCAGCGCGAGCGTCGCTCGCTGTTGCTTGGGGAGGGTGGCGAGCAGACGCCACCCGTCGTCGTCGGTCCCGGCGGTCGACTCTTCGTATGCCGTGGGCTCGGGCAGGTGCTCGACTGGGCTCTCGCGCTGGCTGGGGCTGCGCTTCCACTGGAGGAACTCGTTGACCATGACTCGGCGTGCGTACGCGTGGGGTTGGCTGGCCGCCGCGACCTTGTCCCAGTTGCGAAGAAGCCGCTCGTACGTCGTCTGCAGGAGGTCCTCGGCATCGGATGCCGTGCCGGTGAGCATCACGGCAAGGCGCAGCAACGCGAGTCCGCGCGCCCCGGCATACGCCTCGACGGACAGGCCCTCCCCGGTGGTCACATCCCTACGATGCCGGACCCACCCCCATTTGTTGCATCGGCACAGGGGCGAATGCCTAGGGTGGGGGAATGCGCAAAGTGACCGCTCACCTGTTCAGTTCGGCCGACGGCGTCGTCGAGAGCCCGAACCTCTTCCAGTTCGACCGCTTCGGCCCAGAGGAGGGCGAGGCGATGGGCAAGGCTCTGGCGCCCGTCACCGACGTCATCCTCGGTCGCAAGATCTATGACGAGTGGGCTGGCTACTTCTCCGGCAACGACGAGGACTTCGGGGCCTTCATCAACCCGGTCGCCAAGCATGTGGCCAGCCACACCCTGAAGGACCCGCTCGACTGGAACAACGCGACCGTCATCGGTGAGGACCTGCTCGACTTCGTGCGCGAGCTCAAGCAGGGTGATGGCGGAGTCATCTCGGTCAACAGCATCTCGGTGGTGCGGCAGCTGCTCGAGGCGGGCCTGCTCGACGAACTCACCCTGACCGTCCACCCGGTCTTCGCCGGACAGGGACGCAAGCTGTTCGACGGCTTGGCGGAGCCCTTCCGGCTGGAGTTGGTCGATAGCCAGATCACGTCCGTGGGCAACGCGATGCTCACCTACCGCAAGCACGCCTGACGCCGCACAGCGGGGCGGCCGATTCGATGTATCCCGCGACCTGAATCAGGTCGTCGGATACATCGAATCGGCAGGGGGTCCGGCTGTCAGCGGATCTGCTGGACCTCGAACTGCATCCGCGGGTGTGCGATCTCCTCCTGCGACTGCACGAGTTGCAACTCCCGACGTCCTGAGTCCAAGGTGCGCTGGAGCAGGTCGAACACGCTGGACACCGTCCGACCCAGAGCCGCACCCGGGTCACCGGTCTCGAGCAGGTGCGCGGTGAAGAGCGCGGCGGTCACATCGCCCGAGCCGTTGGCCTTCATCGGAAGTTGCGGCGTCTGGACGATCCAGGCGCCGTCACCGTGGACGGCGAGCATCTCGATCGTGTCCTCGGGGCGGTCCGGACGCAGGACCGAGGTCACGAGCACGGTCGAGGGCCCCATCGCCTGAGCCCGCGCGACCGACTCGAGCGTGCTCTCCAAGGTGTCGGGCTCGGTCTCCGTCAGGAAGCCCAGCTCGAACTGGTTCGGCGTGATCAGATCCGCCTTGGGCACCACGCGCTCGCGCAGCAGGATCGGGATGTCCGGGTGGACGAAGCACCCCGACTTCGCATTGCCCATGACCGGGTCGCAGGCATAGATCGCCTTCGGGTTGGCGGCCTTGACCCGCGCCACTGCATCGAGGATCACATCGCCGATCTGGATCCCGCCCTGATAGCCCGAGAGCACCGCGTCGATCTCTGGCATCGCCTCGCGCTCCTCGATGCCCGTGATCACCTCACGCACGTCGTCGGCAGGAATGAGCGGGCCGCGCCACGCGCCATAGCCCGTGTGATTGCTGAAGTTCACGGTGTAGACCGGCCAGACCTCGACTCCGAGGCGCTGGAGGGGAAAGACGGCGGCGCTGTTGCCCACGTGCCCGTAGGCGACAGCGGACTGGATGGAGAGGATCGTGGTCACCGATCAAGTATGCCGTGGGCTCGCCTTACGCTGTGGGGCATGTCCGACCGCACGACCTCAACCGCCGACCGCATGAGTGACATCGACCCCGCGGATCGTGCGCAGGTCAGCACGCTCGCCGCCGCCGCACGTCAGGCCTCCTTCGTGCTCGCTCAGTTGAGCCGTGCCGAGAAGGACCGCGCCCTTCGTGCGCTCGCCGACGCACTCGAGGCCGCAACGGACCAGATCGTCGCCGCCAACGCCGAGGACCTCGAGCGTGGGCGGGCCGGGGGCATGGCCGACGGACTCCTCGACCGGCTCCGTCTCGACGCCGAGCGCGTCGCCGCCGTGGCCCAAGCGACCCGCGACGTCGCCGCCCTCCCGGACCCGATCGGCGAGGTCGTCCGCGGCTCGACCCTGGCCAATGGGCTCCAGATCCGTCAGGTCCGCGTCCCGATGGGCGTCGTCGGCATGATCTACGAGGCGAGACCCAATGTGACCGTCGATGCCGCCGCGCTCGGCCTCAAATCCGGCAACGCCGTCATCCTCCGCGGGGGATCAGCAGCGGCCAGCACCAATGCCGACCTCGTCGAGGTCCTCCGTGCGGGCCTCAAGGACCTCGACCTCCCCGTTGATGCGGTCGCACTTCTCGAGGGTGGCCACGGTGCCGTCCGCGCGCTGATGACCGCCCGCGGTGAGGTGGACCTCCTCATCCCGCGCGGGGGGGCGGGGCTGATCCAGAGCGTGGTCCTCGAGTCCACCGTCCCCGTCATCGAGACCGGGATCGGTGTCTGTCACGTCTACGTCGATGCCGATGCCGACCTCGACAAGGCGCTCGCGATCACGCTCAATTCCAAGACCCACCGACCCAGCGTGTGCAATGCCGCCGAGACCCTCCTCGTCCACGAGGACATCGCCGGAACCTTTCTCCCCAAGGCGCTCGACGCACTCACCGAGGCGGGCGTCAAACTTCACCTCGGCGACCGCTCCTCGGTCGTCGCGCGCTCCCTCGACATCCCCTTCGAGGACGCGACCGACGAGGACTTCTCGACGGAGTGGCATGCCCTGGAGATGAATGTCCGCGTCGTCGACGACCTCGACGGCGCCTTCGCACACATCCGCCGACACGGCTCGGGGCACACCGAGGCGATCGTCACCGAGGACCGCGCGGCAGCCAGACGGTTCGTCGCCGAGGTCGATGCGGCCGCCGTCATGGTCAACGCGAGCACCCGCTTCACCGATGGCGGCGAGTTCGGTTTCGGCGCCGAGATCGGCATCTCGACCCAGAAACTTCATGCCCGAGGACCCATGGCACTACCCGAGCTCACGACCACGAAGTGGGTCGTCGAGGGCGACGGTCAGGTGCGTGCCTGATCCTCGGCATCGGCTGCATCGGCAGAATCGGTCAGCGAGTCATGGGCCACGTAATACGTGGGTCGACCCTGCAGGGCTGAGTACATCCGACCCACGTATTCACCCAGGATCCCCAGAGCCAGCAACTGCACGGCCCCGACGGCAGCGACCACCACGACCGTGGACGTCCAGCCGGGGAGGGCCGCCCCGATGAGGCGAGCGATCACGGCATACACAAGGATGCCGAGCGCCGCGAGGCCGCCGAGCATCCCCAGCCACGTCGCAAACCGAAGCGGCGCGAGCGAAAAGCTTGTCATCGAGTCGATCGACAGGCGGAGCATCGCGGCCAACGGGTACTTGCTCCGACCTGCCGCCCGTTCCTCGCGCCGATAGCTCACCCGACCGGACGGGAAGTTCAGGGCTGGCACGACGAAGCGCAGCACGCGATGGTGCGGCGGCAGCGCATTGATGGCCTCCACTGTCGCCCGCGACATGAGCCGGAAGTCACCTGCGTCCACAGGGGCATCGATGCCCGAGAGCGCCCTCTGGCTCCGATAGAACCACCGGGCGCTGAGCCGCTTGAAGGCCGAATCCGTGCTCCGGTCGCCCCGCACGCCATACACGACGTCGAGATGGTCGCGCAGAGCGAGCACGAGCATCTCGCGCACCACCTCGGGTGGATCCTGCAGGTCCGCATCGAGGGTGACGACGTAATCCCCTCGCGCCGCCGCCAATCCGGCCGAAATGGCGGCCTGGTGGCCAGCGTTCGCGCGCAATCGCACCACGCGCAACTGGGGCCACTCGCGGCGAATCCGCTGCAGGAGCACTGGGGTGGCGTCCCGACTGCCGTCGTCGACCGCCACGATTTCGTATGCCGTGAGCACCCCGTCCGTGACCAGCGCATCCGCCACCGGTCGCAAGCGGTCGACGAGGAGCGGGAGGACCGCCTCCTCGTCGAACATGGGGATGACGATGCTGAGGCCGATGCGACCGGGCTCGGCGGGTGTGGCCATGAGGAGCAGCCTACGGGCGAACGCGGGAGAGGGCCCTCGACGTATGAGATCGAGGGCCCTCCCGTGGTGAGTTCGTGACTCCGCCACGCGGTCGAGTCGGTCCGTCCGGGACCCGAGGGCCCCGATGATTGCCACGCGACGGTGGCGCCGGCCCCAAGGGGCCGGTCTTCGACTCGGGTCGGTGGGCGCGGTGGTGACTGCCACGACGTCGCTCGTGGTGACGTCGATCCGTGCGGGATCGACGCCTTCCGCCTCCGCCGCAGAGGGCAGGGCCCCTGGGCGGACAACGGACGTCACTTCCGTTTTCCAGCCGACCAGCCACCCCCCGGCCGGGGTTCGCACCTGGCTGCTCGGGGATGACTTGCGCACCCATTTCTAGTCCGGAAACCGTTGCGGCGCAAGCGAGTCCGGACAGGTCGACGGCTCTTCCACAGCCACGAGCGAGCGCACAGATCCGTCCACAGCCTCGACCTGCGCAAATGCCCACCGTGCACAGGGCTGTGGACAGAAACGGTGGACAGAGATCGCTGAACGGTCGTGCTCGTCGAGTGGTCCGCTCGTGTCCTCGAGGTGTTCGCGACCGAGGAGCCGGTGGACGGTAGGCTGACCTCCATGTCGATGATCGTCGCGTTCCTTGCGGAGGAGGGCGGGCACGAGGCTCTGCCGATGCCGCCCCTGTCCTACGGCCTCATGGCCCTCGTCTTCTTCGCCCTCCTGCTGGGCGTGACCTGGGCCTTCCGCAACAACCACCAGAAGTCGAC
>DAOLRO010000012.1:11913-27207 GCA_035418665.1 Phycicoccus sp. | reverse complement strand
GGGCACATCTCGAGCGCGGAGGCGGAGGGATTTGAACCCTCGATGGGTTGCCCCAAACCGCATTAGCAGTGCGGCGCCATAGACCGGACTAGGCGACGCCTCCAGTGCCCCGACAGGGTATCCGCCGCCATGCGTTCCGGGCAAAGCGGGTCAGAGGGTGGTCGGCAGGAGGACCGAGAAGGCCGTGCCGTCAGGGCAGCTCACCAACTCGACGCGCCCCTGGTGGGCCGTCGCGACGGCCGAGACGATGGACAGGCCCAGACCGGAGGTGCCCGAGGCGCGCTGGCGCGAGTCATCGCCGCGGGTGAAGCGTTCGAAGACCTTGGGCTGGAGGTCCTCGGGGATGCCGGGTCCGTTGTCCTCGACGGTGAGGCGGACCAAGCCGCCCGGTCCTCCCTGTCCTCGCTCGACGCTCTGGCCAGCGGCGCCCTCCAGACGGATCCGGGTGATCACGGTCGAGCCGTCAGGGGTGTGGATGCGGGCGTTGGCCAAGAGATTGGCGAGCACCTGGTGGAGGCGAGAGCGATCGCCCGGCACCTCGATAGGCTCATCCGGCAGGTCGAGCAGCCACTTGTGCGTCGGTGCCGCGGCGTGGGCGTCGCTGACGCAGTCCATTGCCAGGAGCGTCAGGTCGACCGGCTCCCGCTCCAGCGGTCGGCCGGAGTCCAAGCGGGCCAGGAGGAGCAGGTCCTCGACGAGTCCCTGCATCCGCAGCGCCTCGCTCTCCACCCGGGAGATCGCGTGGGTGACCGTGGCCGGGATCGGCTCGCGCTCACGGCGGGACAACTCGGCATAGCCGCGGATCGAGGCCAAGGGTGTGCGCAACTCGTGTGAGGCGTCCGCGACGAACTGTCGCACTCGGGTCTCGCTCTGCTGGCGGGTCTGGAGGGCGCCCTCGACGTTGTCGAGCATCGTGTTGAGAGCATGGCCCACCTGGCCGACCTCGGTGTGCGGTGTCGCGTCGATGGCTGCGACCCGAGCCGGAAGGACGACGTCACCCTCGTCGAGCTTGAGGGCGCTCACCTGCTTGGCGGTGTCGGCGACCCGGGCCAGGGGCGCAAGGTTGCGCCGGATCAGCCAGTTGCCGCCGAAGCCGACGACCACCATGCCGAGCAGGAGTCCGGCACCGACGATGTTGAGCAGGCTCCGCAGCGTGCGGTCCACATTGGCCGTGGGGACGCCCGTGATCGTCGTGATGCCGTTGCTCGTGGTCGCGGTCAACAGATAGGTGCCGGTGTCGTCGCCGAGAAAGACGCGCTCCTCGTCCTTGTCGAGGCTTGGCGCTGCGGTCATGAGGGTCTTGATCTGGTTGGCCGTCAGCGCTTCCTGGGTCACACCGAAGGCAGTGATCGTCGCCATCGGGGTGCCGCTGTTGTCGAGCACGACGGCGTCACCCGAGACCACGAGCCGCAGCACCGCGGAGGAGTTGCGCGGCCCGGGGCCGCGGCGCCCTCGATTGTCATTGGGCGTGATGTCCGTGGCGGGGCCGAGGTCTTGGGTGCGCCCCGGTCCGGGACCGATCGAATTGCTCTGTGCGCCAGCGAGTTCGTCACGCAACTGGCCGTCGAGGTGGCGCTTGGTGAAGCCCACCGTCAGCGCACCCGTGACCAGCATGACGACGGTGAAGAGGGCGAGCATCGACACCAGCACCTGGGATCGCAGGGTCCAGGTCGAGGGTTTGAAAGCGGTGGCGGACATCAGTCGGCGGGCTTGAGGACGTAACCGACGCCCCGCATGGTGTGGATCATCGGCTCGCGGCCGGCGTCGATCTTCTTGCGGAGGTAGGAGATGTAGAGCTCGACGACATTGGCCTGGCCGCCGAAGTCGTAGTTCCAGACGCGGTCGAGGATCTGGGCCTTGGAGAGCACCCGCTTGGGGTTGCGCATGAGATAGCGCAGCAGTTCGAACTCCGTTGCGGTGAGGGCGATCTGCTCACCGGCCCGCACCACCTCATGGCTGTCCTCGTCCATCGTGAGGTCGCCCACGACGAGCAGGGAGGACGACTCGTCAGCAACGACCGCGGTGCGGCGCATGAGGGCTCGGAGCCGGGCGACGACCTCCTCGAGACTGAACGGCTTGGTGACGTAGTCGTCGCCACCGGCGGTGAGGCCGGCCACGCGGTCCTCGACGGCGTCCTTGGCGGTGAGGAAGAGGACCGGGACGTTGGGGTTCTCGCCGCGCATCCGGCGCATGACCTCGAGGCCGTCGAAGTCGGGGAGCATCATGTCGAGCACCACGGCGTCGGGTTGGAAGTCCTTGGCCGCCCGGACCGCATTGAGTCCGGTGCCTGCGGTCTTGACCTCCCAGCCCTCATAACGCAGGGCCATCGAGAGGAGCTCGGTGAGGTTCTGCTCGTCGTCGACGACGAGGACGCGGACGGGGGATCCGTCGAGGCGCTGGAGGGCCGGTGCGGCGCTGGTGCTGTTCATGACAACCAGTGAACCGTCTGTGCGTCTGCTTTGCCCGTGCATTCGCTGTGCGATTCCTGTGAGAGATCGGACCCTTCTCGTAGCCGGGTCCGAGGCCCACCACAGGCCGGGCACAGGGACCGACCCGACCGTTCTGCCCATGACGAACACCCCTGAGATCCCTGACGCCTCCGATCAGACTGCCGAGCAGCCAAGCTGGGCCACCGTGCCGGACCTTCCGATGACAGACGCGGTGTATGCCGTGGAGCCGGCCGCCTCGAACGCCGGGGAGCCGGTCGTCCCGAACGCTGACAAACCGCGATGGTCAGGCGCCAAGATCGCGGCGGTCGCCGCAGCGGCACTCGTGGTCAGCACCGCCGGAGGTGCGGCTGCGGCGGCTGCCCTGTCCCGCGACTCGGGGGCTCGTGCCGTGGCCACCCAGATCCAGCAGCAGACTGACCAGGGAAACGGCTCGGACGCCCAGAGCCTCCCGGGCGGGCAGGTCGGTCCCGGAGGCCAAGTCGGGCCCGATGGTCAGGCCGACCAGGGCTTCGGGCCGGGCCAGGAGCCGCCCGGTATGGGTGGCGGCCGGCACGGTCGGGGGCAGATGCCGCCTGGCGGCATGGGCCAGATGGATCCGAACGGCGCGCCCAGCGATCCGAATGGTGGGACAGCCAGCGACCCCAACGGTGGCACCCGCACCATCCCGAACGGCGGAACCCAAACGACCCCGACCACGCCCACGACCCCGAAGAAGGGCAACACCCTCCCCGCCCCGGTGACCTGACGGTCATGGCCGAGGTGAGCGGACGGCATACCAAATCGTTGGTATGTCGTCCGCTTCCTTTCGAGGGTTGACTCGCAAAGTGGTTTGCGATACAAAGTACTCATGAACGCAAACACTCAGCCCGACGCTGACCCCGCCTTCGACCCGGCCGAGGCCCTGCGCGTGCTCGAGGAGCAGGACGCCAAGGTCGGGGCGCAGTTCGGCAACCCGGACCGCAAGATGTACCTCGCCTGGGGTGTGGCCTACCTGCTCGGCTACCTGCCGCTGGCGCTCTCGCGGGGGGCCGACCCGATCGTGGACATCCCGATCGGTGTCGCCCTGGGCATCTTCAGCGTCTGCATCGGGCTGGGCATCGTGGCTGCCGTCATCCTCGGAGTCCGCGCCACCCGCGGCATGCGTGGTGAGAGCAGCCGACGCGGCATGCTCTACGGCTTCAGCTGGTGGTTCTCGTTCATGTGCATCGCCGGACTCTCCATCCAGCTCGGCAAGGCCGACATTGACCCCGAGATCACGGGCATCATCATCAACGGCGCCTCCATGGCCCTCGTCGCCGCCCTCCTCATGGCTGGTGGCGTCATCTGGCTCGATGTCTCGCAGTTCGTCATCGGGGCCGCCATCGCCCTGATCACCCTCGTCGCGCTCGTCGTCGGCCTGCCGGCGTACTGGTGGATCATGTGCCTGGGTGCCGGCGGCCTGCTCCTCTTGGCGGCCCTCTTCCCCAAACCCCTGCGCCGGATCCTTCCCGGCTCCCTCGAGCGTCAGGGGGTGTCGCGCTGATGAGCGACCCAGACCTCCCTTCTCCGCTCGATCCGGTGATCCACGCCGAGGCCCGCCTGCGCGTGATGACCACGCTGGCCGCACTGCAGCCCGGGGACCAGATCTCCTTCCCCCGGCTCCAGGAGTTGCTCGGCATGACCGCGGGCAACCTCTCCACGCACAACCGCAAGCTCGAGGACGCCGGCTACATCACGGTCACCAAGACCATCGAGGGTCGTTCTCCGGCAACGTATCTGGCCCTCACCGACACCGGGCGCGCCGCGTTCGGCACCTATCGCAAGGCTCTGGCCGTCCTTCTCGGCGGCTGACTCACCCACCAGATCCCACACCCACCACTGATTCTCAAGGGGGAATCCGCGATGTCGCACACCCAAAATCAGGCCCACCAGCCGGTCGCAACCGTTGTGGCAGAGGCGCATTCGGTCACCAAGCGCTTCGGTGACACCGTCGCGCTCGATGGCCTTTCCATGGAGGTGTATGCCGGGGAGAGCCTTGGTCTACTCGGCCCGAACGGGGCCGGCAAGTCCACGCTCATCTCCCTGCTCAC
Source organism: Phycicoccus sp. (assembly GCA_035418665.1). Classification (GTDB taxonomy): domain Bacteria; phylum Actinomycetota; class Actinomycetes; order Actinomycetales; family Dermatophilaceae; genus Phycicoccus_A. Next base: position 22,688 of record DAOLRO010000012.1, on the reverse strand, counting down.
CGGCATCCGCCGGCCCGACTCGGGGACGGTCGCCATCTTCGGGGCGCCCCCCACCGAGCCGACCGCCCGACGCCGGCTGGGCGTGACCCCGCAGGCCACTTCGGTCCCGGTCACGCTGAAGGTGTGCGAGGTCTTCGACTTCGTCGGCACCCACTTCGCCGCCACCCAGGGACACATCGACGAACTCATCGAGTCCTTCGACCTGTCCGAGTTGACCGGCAAGCAGTGCGGATCGCTCTCCGGTGGCCAGCAGCGGCGCCTCTTGGTGGCCCTCGCGCTCGTGGGATCCCCTGAACTGGTCGTCCTCGACGAGCCCACCACGGGCCTGGATGTCGAGGCCCGTGAGCGCCTGTGGGCCCGGCTCCGCCGCTACCGGGAGGAGGGTGGCACCTTGGTGATCACCAGCCACTACCTCGCCGAGATCGAGGCACTCGCCTCCCGCGTCCTGGTGGTCGACCACGGTCGAGTCATCGCTGACGGCACGGTCCGCGAAATCACGGAGAAGGTCCAACTGCGCCGGGTGCTCGTGCGGTCAGCGGTCACGGACCAACTCCTCCTGGATCTGCCCGAGGTCGTCTCGGTGGCCCCCGACAACAGTGGCGAGCAGCGCGTCCTCACGACGCGAGACGCCGACGTGACCGTCCGTGCCCTCGTCACCTCGGGGCTGGACTTCCGTGACCTCCAGGTGCACGGCGCTTCGCTCGAGGAGGCCTTCCTCGCGCTCACCACGCAGCCTGCGACCGCTGCGCCCACGACCTCGAACGCTGCCTGAAGGAGACCGTCATGACCGCCACCACCGCTTCCATCCGACCGCTCATCGCGCACACCAAGGTCCAGGTCATCGACCTGATCCGCACACCGATCGCGATCATCTCGACGACGATCTTCCCGACGCTCGCTTTCCTCTTCTTCGTCCTGCCGCAGAGCGAGGTCACGAGCAACGCCATCTACTCGCTGGGGGTCGTCGCCCAGCTCGGGGTCTTCGGCGTCATGTCCGCCTACCTCTTCGGCTATGGCATCGGCGTGGCCGAGGAGCGCGCCAACCCGTGGACCACCTACCTGCGCACCCTGCCCATCGGCCCGCTGCCGATGACCGTGGCCCGCTTCCTCAGTGCGGCACTCGCGTCCTTCCTGAGTCTGCTTCCGCTCGCCATCACCGTCGGTCTGCTCACCGAGGCGCCGTCGGCCTTCACCTCAGGCCAGTTGTCGTTGGCGCGGATCCCCTTCGCCCTCGTCATCATCCTTGTGGCGGCCACCCCCTTCCTCGCCATGGGCTTGTCGATCGGCTACCTGCTCAGCAGCAAGGCTGCGGTCGCCGTCGCCCAGGTCCTCAACTTCCCGCTCGCCTTCATCGGTGGTCTGATGCTCCCGCCGGAGATGTTCCCCGGCTGGCTCGACGTGGTCTCGCTCGCCACCCCGGCCCGAGCTGCACGGGACACCGTGATCTGGGCGCTGACGGGTGCCGACATGCCGGCCTCGACCATCCCGGTGCTGGTCGGCTGGACCATCGCACTCACCGCTCTCGCCGTCTGGGCCAACCGCCGTGACGAGGGTCGCCGATTCCGGTGACGGTCAGGTCCCCGCAAAGAGACGACGCTGGGACTCCCGCCAGGAGCCCGGCACGAAGTAGCGCTGGCTCCAGTGATCGGTCTCCTCGAGGTGCGAAACCGGTTGTGGTGCACCGGTGTTGACCTCGCGTGACTGGGCCCACGCGCGGAAGGGGAAGTGCATGAAGATCCGGTGGTACTCCGTGAGGTAGATGTCCGCCACCCGCTCGACCGCTCGCCGCGAGGTGGCCCGGGTGGTGCCGCGACGGATGACGAGGGTGCTCTCCTCGTTCGAGGTGGTCGAGGCGTCGGAGTAGTTGGCCGACCCCGTGACGACGACCGGATCGTCGCCCAGTGGGTCGACCAGGATGATCTTGGTGTGAACGTAGCGGACGTGCCCGTTGAAGCCGGTGAGGCGTTCGGCCGCCCACTGGGACAGTGCACCCTCGCGTAGGTGCGCACCCGTCGAGAGCCGGACATGGCTGTCGGCCAACGGGATTCGATCCTGGGCGCGCGCCGGTGTCTTGTCGAGGAGGACTGTCCTCGTTACTGGAGCGCGGTTGACCGCGAGGCGATCCCGGAAGACCGTGTTCAGCCCGAAGGCCCCGGTGATGTGCGTTGAGGACACACCTGAATCGAAGACGTCCGCATACCAGTCGAGGACGGCGCGGCTGGCCCGCGGTGACGTGATCACGCTGATCCCGGCGCCAGGCGGAACGGTCGTCGACACGGGGTTGGCGCTCTCGTCGCTCACGCGCAGTGCGGCCGTCGTCGCTGGGCTCGCCAGTCGTTCCCAATAGGCGGTGAAGGCCACGGCGGCGGCACGGTCCCGGACGACGTGCGCCACGTTGCTGTGCCCATAAACCGCGCCGAGGGTGAGGTTGGTCGAGCCAGTCCACACCGCGACGGGCCGGCCCTTCTTCGTCAGCACGAGGAACTTGTTGTGCTGCAACGCTCCCTTGTTCGGCGCTACCCGCCACGTGACGAGCGGGTCGAGGCCCAGAGCGCTCACCTGGGCCCGTGCTGAAGCGGCCGTGGTGTCCTCGTCCTTCCCAGCGGCGTCCGAGTCGCGTCCATGGATGACCAGTCGGACATCAGCACCGCGATCCGCGGCAGCCTTGAGTGCGAGCAGCCCAGTGCTCCAGGTGAATTCATAGAAGGCGCCAAGGAGACCCCACTCCGGGCCGGTGGCCTGGGCACAGAAGGCCTCGAACGCTTCACGCAAGCCTCGCGAGAGCCAGCGCATCGCGGGGTGATCCTCGTCGGGCACCTTCGTCGGCACCCAGCCGGCGAAGCGTCGGGCAAAGGCTTGCGACCCGGCGACGCCCCGGTTGAACCAGACGCCATGGACCCCGTCGTCCTCGACCTCGGTGGTCACCTTCACCTCGACGGTCCCGGCCAACGTCGGAACCGCAGGTGTCCCGGTGACGGGCGACACGGCATACACGTAGGTGCGGCCGGGGACGGCACCGTAATCGCCCCATTGAAAGCCCTGGATGGGGTGCGCGTTCGTCGGCCATTGAGACCCGGGTGGGGGAGTGCTCTCCACGCTGCCGAAGGTCTTCATGCCCTTGAGCCAGACCGACTCGCCCTGTCCCTGGGGCAGGATCTCAGTCCGCTTGATCGCGAAGCCGAGACAGCCGGTCGGATCGTGCAGGTCCATGGCGAGCAACACCGTGTGCGTGCCGGCGATGGCACGCACGGTCAGCCCTCCGCGACGTCGGGTCGCTCGCATACCCACGACGGTAGACCTGCGCCCCTGTTGGCGCGCGGTGAAATCGGTGAGCCCCCACGACAACGCGAGCGGGCGGCATACCAACGAATTGGTATGCCGCCCGCTCGGGTCGTGCGTTCGGGCTCAGCCCTCGAGGTTGGACTTCAGGGTGGCGAGTTCGTCGCTCATCTGGGTCGGGAGCTTGTCGCCGAACTTGGCGAGCCACTCCTCGATGAGACCGAGCTCGGTCGCCCACTCGTCGGGATTGACGGCGAGGGCCTTGGCGACGTCCTCGTCGTCCAGGTCAAGACCGGTCACGTCGAGCGCGCCCGGGGCGGGAACGATGCCGACCGGGGTGTCGACGCCCTCGCCGGTGCCGTCGAGGCGCTCGACGACCCACTTGAGGACGCGGGCGTTGTCGCCGAAGCCGGGCCACAGGAACTTGCCCGCGGAGCCGTCCTCGTTGACGTCGCGACGGAACCAGTTGACCTGGTAGATCTTCGGCAGCTTGCTCGCGTCGGCCTGCTTGCCGATCTCGAGCCAGTGGCCGACGTAGTCAGCGGCGTTGTAGCCGATGAAGGGGAGCATCGCCATCGGGTCGCGGCGGACGACACCGACCGCACCGACGGCCGCGGCCGTCGTCTCCGAGGAGAGGGTCGCGCCGACGAAGACGCCGTGGTTCCAGTCGCGGGTTTCGTAGACGAGCGGGACGGTCGTCTTGCGACGGCCACCGAAGAGGATCGCGTCGATCGGGACACCGTTGGGCTCGTCGTACTCGGCCGCGGTGATCGGGCACTGCTTGGCCGGGGTGCAGAAGCGGCTGTTCGGGTGGCTGCTGACGACGCCGCTGTCCGGCGTCCAGTCGTTGCCCTTCCAGTCGGTCAGGTGCGCGGGCTTCTCGTCGGTCATGCCCTCCCACCACACGTCGCCGTCGTCGGTGAGGGCGACGTTGGTGAAAATCGAGTTGCCCTGCTCGACGGTGCGCATGGCGTTGGGGTTGGTCGACTCGCCGGTGCCGGGGGCGACGCCGAAGAGGCCGAACTCGGGGTTCACGGCATACAGACGGCCATCGGGACCGAAGCGGAGCCAAGCGATGTCGTCGCCGACCATCTCGGCCTCCCAACCCTCGAGGGTCGGGTCGATCATGGCGAGGTTGGTCTTGCCGCAGGCCGACGGGAAGGCGCCGGCGATGTAGTGCTTGCGGCCCTCGGGGGAGGTGAGCTTGAGGATGAGCATGTGCTCGGCCATCCAGCCCTCGTCGCGGGCCATGGCGGAGGCGATGCGCAGGGCGTAGCACTTCTTGCCGAGCAGCGCGTTGCCGCCGTAGCCCGAGCCGTAGGACCAGATCTCGCGTGTCTCGGGGAAGTGCGCGATGTACTTGGTGTCATTGCACGGCCACTTGACGTCGGCCTGACCCTCGGCGAGCGGGGCGCCGACGGAGTGCAGACCCTTGACGAAGCGGGCGTCCTGGTCCTCGATGGCCTTGAGGACCTCGGTGCCGATGCGGGCCATGATCTTCATGGACACCACGACGTAGGCGGAGTCGGTGATCTCGACGCCGTACATCGGCTGGTCGGCGGTGATGTGGCCCATGACGAACGGGATGACGAACATGGTGCGGCCGGTCATGCAGCCGCGGTAGAGCTCGGTCATCTCGGCCTTGAGCTCGGCGGGGGCGCGCCAGTGGTTGGTGAAGCCGGCGTCCTCCTCCTTCTCGGAGGCGATGAAGGTGCGGTCCTCGACGCGGGCGACGTCGCTGGGGTCGGAGGCGGCCCAGAAGGAGTTGGGCTTCTTGGCTTCGTCCAACTTCACGAAGGTGCCGGCCTCGACCAGTTCGGTCGTGAGGCGGTCCCATTCGGCGTCGGAGCCGTCACACCAGACCACGCGGTCGGGGGTGGTGAGGGCGGCGATCTCGTCCACCCAGGCCTGCAGGCCTGCGTGGGTCGTGCCCTGAGTCTGCTCGGTCGTGGTCATTTCGGCTCTTCGTCCTTCCGCCCCGGGGTCTTCCTCCCCGGGTTGTGTGGGGCCCCGCTCGCCCTCATCGGGGGGCGCCTTCGGGCCCACCGCGGACCGAGCTGCTTGACGTTTCCACCGTACCCCTGACGCGTGTGTGCGGCGAGGTCGGGGTGGATCCGGATGTGGTGCGGCTTCCGGTCTCGTGACTCAACTCGCGTGACCGGAAGCCGTTGTCTCCCAACGGTAGTGACGTTGGGAGACCCGGCCGCACGGTGTAAACCTTTCCGCACTGTGCATTGCCTCACACCGCGATCCGGTGGGCCCATTGACGCTGGGTATGCCGTGGAGCCGGCTGGCGTGGTGGGTCCCGGATTTCTCGGGGAGGGTGAGGGGCGGGTACGATTCACGATCGTTGCGCTTCGTCGCAGCTGGCGCCTGTAGCTCAACGGATAGAGCATCTGACTACGGATCAGAAGGTTAGGGGTTCGAATCCCTTCAGGCGCGCACTGTGTTGAGACAGTAGGACAGGCCCCGATCAGCGGAAACGCGGTCGGGGCCTTGCTCTGTCCGGACTTCGGTCGCTCCCTTCGTGTTGGGCGTCCGCAACGTGTGTGGTTCTACTGTGTCTCCATGGGTGACGTTCTGGCCTCCCGCAGGTCTCGAGCCGGCCGATCGTGCGGCGTGGCGGTCCTGATGGCGGCGACCGCCCTCCTCGGAGCCTGCACTCAGGAGATTCCGGCCCCGACCGGCTCGCAATCCCTGGCCCCGAGTGCGTCCGACCAGCCGACGGCTTCAGGGGCCGCCTCCTCGTCCTCATCCGGTAGTGCCTCACCATGGACATCGGGCACGGCGGGTTCGGAGGCCGCGAAGATCCCCCTGTCACTCTTCGTCGAACTGCAGCGCCCGCCCATCTGGGGCGTGGCCAAGACCGACGACTGGGAGATCGTCGTCTTCGATCAGGGAGGCACGAACCAGCTCAAGAACAAGGCGGGCTGCCTGATCACCACTCAACAGAACGTCGGCAAGGTCGAGCAGAAGGACCCCGCGGTTGCTCCGACGGACGCGTCGGCGACGGGTGACTACCTGGAGACGGTGATCAGCAAGACCCAACAGAGTGCCAAGAACTTCCAGTTGACCTCGGCCCCGAGCGCCATGTGGGTGCCCTTCGGGGTGGCCAAGACGCAGGAGATCCAGTTCGGGCTGATCGACTTCACCTACACCCGCAGCGACACCGGTGAGGCCTTCCGCACCCTCATTGCCACTCGGGTGATGCCGCACTCGAGCAGCCAACTCACCGCGAATCTCTCCTGCCCCACGGCAGCCCTGGAGGCGGCGCGACCCATGCTCGCCGGCTTGACGGTGCTGCCCGGCTGACGGACCGCGCGGCCTGCGTCGCTCGATGTCGCCCGGTATCGCCCCGGTCCGCTCGTCGGTCGAAGTCACCGTGGCCCGCCAAAGTATGCGATACGTTCGGTATCGGTAACTTCCCTTTCTGGCCCCGAGGATCCGCATGACGACCGCCGCCAGCATCCAACGTCTGGGACTGCGCCTCATCAGCAAGGTCGGATCCCTGCCGGTCATGGCCCATCCGGCTCTTCGAGCGCGCGTCGGGAAGGTCCTGCACCGTTCGGCTCATGTCGGGGGAGCGGCGCAGATTGCGGTCGGCCGTGCTTTCGCCGCGCGGAAGGCTCCGAGAGTCGACCCTGCGCGCACACCGCCGACAACTCGGCGTGGAGTGTTTGACCTGACCCCGACCGAGGACCAGCAGATGCTGCGGGAGGCAGCCCGCGGACTCGCTGAGGACGTGATCCGTCCAGCGGCCGCCGAGGCCGACACCGATCGAACGATCCCTGCCGACGTGAGCAGGGCGGCGGCCGATCTGGGCCTGGTCCTCCTCGGCGTCCCCGCCGAACTCGACGGCATCGCCGAGGACGGCTCCGCCGTCACCGGTGCGCTGGTGCTCGAAGAACTGGCTCGCGGCGACATGGGCATCACGGTGGGCATCATGGCCTCGGCCTCCGTGGCGACGGCCCTCTCCCTCTATGGCACCGCCGACCAACAGGCGACCTACCTGCCCCACTTCACCGGCACGGAGCCGGTCAAAGCGGCCGCGCTGGCGATCCAGGAGCCGCAACCGCTCTTCGATGCCCTCAGCCCGCGCACCACCGGCGTCACCGGCACAGGGGGCATCACCCTCAACGGGGTGAAGGCCCTCGTCCCCAACGCGGACTCGGCCGAACTCTTCATCGTGTCCACGATGGTGGATGGCTCGTCTCGGCTCGTCATCGTCGAGGCCAACACCCCGGGCATCACCATCGAGCACGACCCGGCGATGGGGATCCGCGCGGCCAACACCGGTCGCCTCCTGCTGACCGACGTCACCGTCCCGACAGCGAACCTCCTCGGCTCCACCGAGGACCACCTCGACGCGATCCGGCGCTCACGCCTGGCGTGGGCTGCCGCGGCGTGCGGCACGGCCCAAGCCGTCCTCGACCAGGTGATCCCCTACACCAAGGAGCGGCACGCCTTCGGTGAGCCGATCGCCCACCGCCAGGCCGTCGCCTTCCTCATCGCCGACATCGCGATCGAGCTCGAAGGACTCCGCCTGGTCACCTGGCAGGCCGCTGCTCGACTCGACGCCGGCCAGGACGCGAGCGAGCCGATCGCCCTCGCCCGGGCACTCACGTCAGCGCATGCCACCCAGATCGGCAGCCACGGAGTGCAGCTGCTCGGCGGGCACGGCTTCGTCAAGGAATTCGACAACGAGCGCTGGTATCGCGACCTGCGAGGAGCGGGTGTCCTCGAGGGAGTGCTCCTCATCTGAGTCGTCGTTCCTCGCCGGTCGCGAAGGTGACATGGCAGCGGAAGCAAGCGCACGGCATACCCACGAATTTTCTTTGGAGAGAAGGACATTGCGATGATTGATCTCGAGGTCCCGCGCAAGTTGCGCCCGCTCATCGAGAGCGCACGCCTCATGGCGGAGGAGGCCTTCCGCCCGATCTCGCGCAAGTACGACCTCGCCGAGCACACCTACCCGCAGGAACTCGACCTCATCGCGGCCGTCATCGACGGCATGTCGAGTTCTGGGGTGAGCGAGGGGGCCGGCGCGTCGAGCGTGAGTGGATCGAAGGGTGCGAGCTCGGGTGGGGAGCGGGTCGAGGGCGGCGGCGCGGCCAATGTGGGTAGCAGGATGCCGTCCGCCAAGGGCGAGGTCCGCAATGGCGCGAACATGTCGTCGGTGCTGTCGATCCTCGAGAGTTGCCGCGGCGACGTGGGGCTGCTGCTGTCGCTGCCGCGGCAGGGCCTGGGGAATGCGGCCATCGCGGCCGTGGCCAGTCCCGAACAAAGGCAGAGGTATGCCGGGCGCTGGGCTGCGATGGCCATCACCGAGCCCGACACGGGCTCGGACTCAGGCGCCATCCGGACGACCGCGGTCAGGGATGGGGACGAGTACGTCCTCAATGGCGAGAAGATCTTCGTCACCTCGGGGGAGCGGGCTGAGTTGGTCGTCGTCTGGGCGACCCTGGATCGCAGTCTGGGGAAGCAGGCGATCAAGTCGTTTGTGGTGGAGCGCTCGAACCCTGGCTTCAAGCTGGTGCGGCTCGAGCACAAGCTGGGGATCCGGGCCTCGGACACTGCGGCCTTCGTGCTCGACAACTGTCGGGTGCCTGCCGAGGACCTGCTCGGGGATCCCGAGATCAGGATGCAGGGCGGCTTCGGTGGGGCGATGCAGACCTTCGACAACACCCGTCCTTTGGTGGCCGCCATGGCCTTGGGGCTGACGCGTGCCTGTCTGGACCTCACGCGGGAGATGCTCACTGCCGAGGGAGTCGAGGTCGATTGGGATCGGCCGGCTCAGGTCCAGTCGGCGGCCGCGGCGAAGGTGTTGCAGATGGAGGCGGACTATGCGGCGGCCCACCTGTTGACCTTGAAGGCGGCGTGGATGGCAGACAACGGCAAGCCGAACTCGATGGAGGCCTCGATGGCCAAGGCCAAGGCCGGGCGGACCTGTGTGGCCGTCGCCCTGGCATGCGTTGAGTTGTGTGGAGCGACCGGGTATGCCGAGCGCGACCTGCTCGAGAAGTGGGCCCGGGACGCCAAGATCCTCGACATCTTCGAAGGGACGCAGCAGATCCAGTTGCTCGTCGTGGCTCGTCGACTGCTCGGCTTGAGCTCTGCTCAACTCACGTAGTGGGGCGGCCCGTGGTTGTCGCTCGGTAACTTCGACTGCTTATCTCTCAGTAACCTGAGAGGAACCTGAGAAAACCGAGGCGTTCAGCAGGCTCAGGGATTGGAATGTCCTTACTTTCTCGGTACTCGGGGGGGGTATCTTGCTGACCGAGGGCGTGCCAGCGCCCTTCTGGGGCGGGGCTCGATCGGCGAGCGCCACTGGCTCCAGTTCGAGAAATTGTTCACCGAGTGCTCCCTGCCAGGAACCATCGCGCGAAGCATGCCCGCGGCTTCCGCTTCACCTTCACCGGGCGATCCTTTGGTGCCCTCCTGGCGTTCTTCCTGATGGTCGCGGGACTGCTGGCCGGAGGCACCCCGGTCGCCGAGGCCTTCACGCCCGCGACCATCACGACCGCCAACGCGCCCACGGATCCAGCGGTCACGGTCACCGTGAGCCACACCCCGACCAACCCCCAACCCGTTCAGGGCCAGACCGTCAATTACACGGTCGACTTCGCCGTCAACAATCTGGCTGCGGAGCCCGGAGTGGGCCGATCGATGACCGTGACGGTCTATGCCGATCCCAATGCCCCATTCAATTCGGCGCCGACCTTGGCCGATTTCAAGTGGGGGGCAGGGGCCGGAGCCGTGGCCACGGGGTCCGTCGGCACCTGCTCGGCCACGGCCTGCACCCTCACCATCACCAACGTCCCCACCACCGGCAACCAGACGCTGCGCTTCACGAAGGCTGCCACTGTGGCAACCGGACTGCCCACCGGCACCCTCATCATGGCGTCGGCGAGTGCGAAGATCACCTCATCGCCCACCTGGGGCATCACCAATGTGTCGTCAACGGCCCCGGGTCAGTGTTCGGGGACGTACACCTTCGTCCAGAAGGTCGAACCGTCCGGATCGTGGCTGGTCGACATGAAGTTCGGCGACCTGAGCGGCAACGGCAAGGTCGTGCTCAGCCCCGGCGACCGGACCCTTCGCGCCTACGGGACCGCGGGGGCTACGGACACGGTCAGGTTCGTTGACGCCAGCGGCGTCGACATCACGTCGACGGTGATGGCGAACGCCAAGTACATCTCGAACGATCCGTCGTCGCCGTATTACGTCGGACTCGCCGCCGGTGGCGCTGGCCAGTACGCGAACACCAAGTGGCTCGACTCGCTCAACTGGCCCTACGACCCGTCGACCTTTACCGGTAACACCTGGCTTCCGGCCGGCACGACGATCACGGTCACCCGCCAAGTGACCTATCTGCAGTGCTACCCGGGCACGTCGGTGGCGAACTCGGATTGGCAGTTCGGGATCTCGACGGAGGTCGCGCGGGCGATCACCAACGTGTCGGCCGCTGGCTACGACGTGTTCGCCATGCCGGGCAC
>DAOLRO010000012.1:1940-11813 GCA_035418665.1 Phycicoccus sp. | reverse complement strand
ACGGGCGCCCCCTCCATCACGCCCAACGCTGACGGGACCTTCCAGGTCAAGTACCTCGTGACGGTGACGGCTGTCGGCACCACAGCGGGTACCTTTCCCAACGTCACGGACACCGTGACCCTCCCGGCGGGGTTCACGGTCACCGGGGTCACCCTGACACCTCCCGGTGGCACGGCTGCAGCCGTAACCAGTCCCTTCACCATCACCGGGTCGAATCTCGACCCGTTGGGTGCGGGTGGCGTCCCCATCTCCAAGACCTTCCTCGTCACGGTGTCCGCCAAGACGAACAACCCCACTGCTGCCAACTGGTCCGCCATCGGCTCGTGCAACACCACCGGAGGTGGCACCCCCGGCACCGGGGTCTTCAACAGCGTCACGATGTCCTCGGACCAGGACGGATCCGACAACAACGACGCGTGCATCCCTGTCGGGAGCGCCCAACTGGCTCTGACGAAGCAGATCGTCGACCAGAACGGCAACCTCATCACGTCGGGGAACACCCCTCCACCATCGGATGCGAAGTTCTTCACCCTGATCGCGGGCGGACCGACCACCCTTACCGGGTCATCCACGACCTCGAACGCCGTTGCGGTCAGTGGTTTCGTGACCCCGGGCAACTACACCCTCGCCGAGCAGGCGAACACGTCGCAGGCGGGCAACCCCAACGGCGAGGTCAGTGGGCTCTACCGCGTCTACGCCTCGTGGGTGTGCTCCAACTCGGGCACCGGCGCGAACCCGGTTCCCTTCAATACCGACGGCACGATCACCATCACGGCTGGCATGAATGTCTCCTGCGTCATCAAGAACACCAGGACGCCGAAGGTCCACATCGTCAAGGAAGCGGCCACCCCGATCACGGGGAACACCCACATCGGTCAGACGATCACTCCCAACTCCGATGGCACCTTCCTGGCCAACTACAAGATCACCGTCACCAACACGTCCGGGTTCCCCACGAGCACAGGCGAGATCCGCGATGCGTTCACTCTGCCGGCGGGCTTGCTGTGGGACACCCCTTCTAAGGGTGCGATCAGCTACACCGCGACGGCCGGCACAACGGTCAACGGGGTCCCCACGGCGACGGCCTTCTTCACTGCGTTGCAGGCGAACAACTGGCCTGCCCTGGCCACGTCGATCCAGAACCTCCCCAACAACGGCGCCGTCGTCTTCAACATCTCTGTCCCGTTGAAACTCAACCTGTCGGTGAGCGGCAGTTCCACCGTCTATCAGCAGTATGCGGCGGCTCTCGCTGCCTGTGAGAGCAAGGGGTCAGGCACCAACACCTACACCACGATGACGGGCGGCGGCATACCGAACCTCACGTCGATGCCCAACGAGGACCTGTCCTATTCGTCGATCGCGGTCGAGGACAACGTCGCCTGCATTCCCGTGCAGGCCACGACGGGGTGGGCGGTCGAGAAGGCAACGACCGATGCTGCCGCGGGCACCACGGGACCCAACGTGATCGCGACCTACGACTCCATCACGAACAGCTTCGTCGCGACCGTCACCTACACGGTCAAGATCACCAACACCGGTCAACTCTCAGGAACGCCACCAGCTGTCACTGACAACGTCACCCTGCCAGTCGGCTTCAACGTCTACGAGTTGGTCGTCTCACCCACGATTACTCCGGCTCCAGTCGTCCCCTCCCCGGCATCCAATGTCGCGTCGTTCACCATCCCGGCTTCCACCGCGCCGGTCTTGCCGGGCAATTCGGTCACCTACACGGTCACCCTGACCGGGCAGGCCAAGAACCCGGGGGGCAGCGTCTGGGCCAATGCCGGCAAGTGCGACACGGCCAACGGAGGCACGGCGACCTTCGGAGGCTTCTTCAACGGCGTCACCATGACCGGGGACACCGACGGCATCAACAACAACGACGCATGCGTGCCCGTGCAGGAGCCCAAGAAGGCGATCTCGCTGCAGAAGTTCGGCCTTTACTGCGACGTCACGCATCCGACCTGTCCGCTGGGCGGGTCCCAGTTCGACCTCTTCCTGAGTGACCCCACTCTGCCCAACCCGGTGATTGTCGACCCCGACGGCGGTGTCACGCCCAACGCGACAGTCACCAATGGGGTCCCCGGCTCGGTCTTCTCGAGTGTTGCCCTCAGTTACGGCAAGGACTACTGGCTCGTCGAGACCCAGGCGGCCCCGGGTCACAACCTGCTCGCCGACCCTGTCCGCTTCAAGATCACCGGCAACGGCATCATGATCGTCACCGACGCCGGGCAGAACAACGCTGGCGTCATCGCGGTCGTGGGGGACACCTTCACCATCTCGATCACCGACACGAAGGTCGGTCCCCTCCCCGAGGCGGGCGGCAAGGGACCTGCCCCGTATGCCGTCCTCGGCCTCCTGCTGATCCTCACCGGAGCGGCATACCACCACAGGAACTTCCGGGTCAGGGGCCGTCATGCGGCCATCTGATTCGGGGACGAGTCGTGCCGTCGGCGCGACTCGGTGCACCACCACAACCCATCCACATCGCTCTTGGAGGAGTGAGAACACCATGCACAAGAAGTCTCTCCGGAGGGGGGCAGCCGCGTTCGCGTCTGCCGTCCTCTTCAGCCTGGGTCTGGGCATGACGGCCATGTCCGCCTACGCCGCCGACCCGGCAAGCGTCGCCAACATCAACCCCGCCACCCCCGTGTCGCTGACCGTGCACAAGTACGAGGGTCCGGCCACGACGGCTTGCCCAGCCAATGGCACCGACCAGAGCGCATGTCTGGCAACCGCGGGCAAGACCAAGCTGCCCGGCGCCAAGTTCACCGTCACCCCGGTCCTTTTCGACCCTGATGGCGCTGGATCCGCCCCAGCTGCGCCCATTGACCTCACCACGAACACGGGATGGACCCAGGCGTCCGGCTTCCTCGCCTCGTGGAACGGGACCACGACACTCCCCGCTGGGTATTCTCTGGGCACGGCTTCGGCGGAGGTCACGACGTCGACCCCCGACGGCATCGCGGCCTTCACTGGCCTGAGCAAGACGCTCTACATCGTGAAGGAGACGGCCCCGCCACCCGGATCGAACGGAGCCACCTACACCGGCGCAACCCCATTCGCGGTGACCCTGCCGAGGGCGACGCCGGACGGGACCACGTGGAACTACGACGTCCATGTCTTCCCCAAGAACAACAAGTCAGCCATCACCAAGGAACTCATTGACGGCGGCACAGCCGGCACGGTGAGTGGGACCACAGCGAGCAACACCATCACCTACGTGGTGAAGACCTCGATCGAGCCCGGCTACATCACCTCGGTTCAGGCAGGCCCACCCACCAATATGAGTGGAACCGTTCTCACGTACTACGCCGTCCACGACACTTTCGACACGCGCCTCACACCGCCTGCTGCGGCCAACGTTGAGGTGAAGATCGTCGGCACGGCCAGCACGACCCTCGTCAAGGACCTCGACTACACCGTGACGGTCACGGGCCAGAAGGTCGACGTCCTCTTCACCCAAACCGGCATGGATAAACTCGTGACGGCGAAGAACGGCGACGCGTCGGCCCAGGTCGTGACGACCTTCCCGACGACCCTGAGTGATGCCAACTGCTATGTCACCCCGACGGCCGGTCAGGTTGCCTGCGGTGGAACGATTGTCGACGGGGTCATCACCAACGTGGCCACGTACACGCCCAACCAGTTCCCCGGGACGGACTCGAACGGCAACCCGGTCACCCACCCGGAGACCCCGTCGAACGAGGTCAAGTCGCACTACGCGAACCTTCAGATCAAGAAGGCGAACGACCAGGACCCGACCAAGGCGCTGTCCGGCGCGGTGTTCGAGCTGTACCTGATCACCGGTACCACCTGCACCCAGGCCAGTCTCACCGCTGAACTCTCCGCGACTCCGAACCCGACCGCCGTCAAGATCGCCACCTCGACGACCGACGGCACGGGTCAGGTGACGTGGACCAGTATCAAGACGTCGACGTGGACCAACGGGACGGCCACGACCACGAACCACAACTACTGCGTCGTCGAGACCGCCCCCCCGGCTGGTTACGTGTTGCCGAGCAACCCGTACTCCTACGTCAACCTCCCGGACAACTCCGCGGGCACGACCATCACCCTCGACATCACCAACGCCGAGGTTCCGCCGAACCAGCTGCCGCTCACCGGTGGCGCCGGTGTCGCGGCGATCAGCGGCCTCGGCCTGCTGCTCGTCGGTGGTGGCCTCGGCTACTACGTCGTGACCACCCGTCGTCGGCGCGAGGAGCAGGACAGCTGACCGGTCCATCGGACTGACCAGTTGAGCTGACTCACTCCTCCACAGGTGGTGGGGAGGGGCCGGCCGGACGCACCAACTCCGGCCTGAACCCTCCCCACCACCGAGGGACGAGACAAGGACCATGACCGACACCCTCGCGCAGGCACCACCGAACCGACCCTCGGGCAACCCCCCGACGGGTCGTGATGGTGCGCGCCCGAATGGCCGCGCTCGGCGACCCAATCGGCCGAATGCGCGCCCGAAGCCGCGGAGGCAGTGGCCACACCGGATGATCCCGGTCGTGCTCATCCTGCTCGGCGCTCTGGTCGTGGCCTATCCCGTAGGAGCCACCTTTTACAACAACTACAGACAGCACGAAGTCGCCAGCGACTACTCCAGCAAGGTCTCCGAAGTCGACAGTCACGATCTGGCTGACGAACTCGCACGCGCCGAGCAATACAACGCCACCCTGCCCAAGGGACTGATTCACGACCCATGGAAACCTGCCGACGAAGCCCAGCAGACGGCATACAAGGCTTATCTCGGTGAGCTCGACTCGATGGGGGCCATGGCACGCATCCGGCTTCCTTCCATCCGAGTGGAGTTGCCCATCTATCACGGAACGAGCGACGACACGCTCGCGCGGGGAGTGGGCCACCTGTTCGGGTCGACCCTGCCGATCGGCGGTCCCGGCACCCATGCGGTGCTCACCGGCCACAGTTCGTTGGCGACGGCCACCATGTTCGACCACTTGCCCGACGTCCGGGTGGGTGACACCTTCTACATCGATGTCCTCGGGCGCACCCTGGCCTACCAGGTGGACCAGATCAAGACCGTCCTCCCTGATCAGTTGGGTGACCTCGAACGCGTTGACGGGATGGACTACATCACTCTCGTCACCTGCACTCCGTATGCCGTGAACACGCACCGACTCCTCGTCCGTGGGCACCAAGTGCCCTATGTCAAGGCCGTCGACCCGGGACCGAGCGACACCGCGCTGGGCTTCGACTGGACCATCCAGTCCTGGATGTGGCCACGACTCATCGGGGCCGGTGCGGCCCTGCTCCTCCTGCTCGCCATGATCGGCGGCTGGATCCGCTCCGACCGGCGCCGCCGGTCCAGACTCCGACGACCACCCGAAGGGAGGGAATCACCATGACATCACCAAGAATCCGGTCGCTGCGGGCCACGATCGGCGGCTTCGCAATGGTGCTTCTCGCTGCCTTCATGGGAGCGGTGCCTGCGGCCGCTGTTGCAACGGTCGCCAACCCTTCACAGATCAACCCGAGCGCAGTCGGTTCGATCACGATTCACAAGTACCTCGTGCCCGACCCCGTCGCGAACCTGCAACCCGGCAACGGGACGGATCATGCACCGCCGGCCGGGGCGACCCCCTTGCCCGGCGTCGTCTTCACCCTCTCCCCGATCGACGGTGTCGACCTGACCACCACAGGGGGCTGGGACCAGGCACAGGCGTATCTGTCCGGTGCCGCTGGACTCAAGGCGGCCGCAAGCCACCGTGGCACGGTCATCACCTCGACCCCGACTGACCGCAACGGGATCACCGCGTTCCGGCAACTGCCGCTTGGTCTGTATCTCGTCCACGAGGTGCCCGCAGATCCCTCGCTCATCCCGGCTGAGGACTTCTTGGTGACCGTCCCGATGGCAGACCCGAGTGGCGCCTCATGGCTTTATGACGTTCACGTCCATCCAAAGAATTCGCGGGTGGCCATCACCAAGTCTGTCGCTGACGGCAACGCAGGAGTCGCTGGTCAGGATGCTCCCGTAGCCGGCCGAGTTCTCACCTACTCTCTCGACGCAGATATCCCGGCCACAGGTTTGGACGCCGCGGATGGGGTCTACGAGATTGCGGACGACCTGACGCACCAGTCCGTCCCTGGGATCGCTCCGCCGACCTCGGCAGCCAACTACCTCGAGTTCATCGCAGACGACTGGGTCGGCGCTGTCTCGGTGTCGGTGGATGGCTCTGAATTGGCGGCTTGCCTCGCCCTCCCGTCACCCAGTTGCGACTACCTGCTCACGCGCTCTTCTTCGAGCATCCGAGTCGTCCTGACCGCCCAC
Organism: Phycicoccus sp.; assembly: GCA_035418665.1. Classification (GTDB taxonomy): domain Bacteria; phylum Actinomycetota; class Actinomycetes; order Actinomycetales; family Dermatophilaceae; genus Phycicoccus_A. The sequence continues at coordinate 5,515 of DAOLRO010000012.1, read as the reverse complement.
GGCCGGTCCAGGCTGGCTGCAGCGAGGGCGGCCTCAACACGGGCGCAGGTCCATGTCACGATCGAGGCTCGGGTCCGGGACACGGTCAACGCTGTGGTGGCAGGCTCGGTGCTCATCATCCCCAACACAGCAACCCTGATCCCATCAGCGTTGGCCAAGGCCAATGGGACTTCAGTGAAGTCGAACGAGGTGAAGACTCTCTTCGGGACTCTGGTTCTGCACAAGGTCAGCCAAGCGACCGGCGCCAGCCTGTCGGGCGCCGTGTTCACCTTGTATCGAACACGCAACGATGCGCTGGAGGGGCGGGCCCCTCTCGCCGTCTCCACGGCAACGGCGGCAGACGGGATCACGGCCTTTGGCGGGCTGCACATCACCGACTTCCAGAACGACGCAATCGACGACGATGACTATTGGCTGATCGAAAGCGTTGCGCCGCAGGGTTATGTAGCCGCGTCTGACCCCATTCGCGTCAGGCTCTTGTCCGATGGGAGCACCGCGGGCGCGGACCAGACCGGGGGTCTCCTCATTGCCAATGCGCGCGAGCCGCGGGGCACCTTGTCCTTCACCGGGGTGGACATCGGCTGGCTGTTGTCTCTGGGCATCGCACTGATTCTGGCCGGGGGGGTGGCGATCGTGGTGACCCGTCGCCGGAGGGATGAGGATCAGGGGCAGCCATGACGATCCTGCAATCTGAGGATGATCGCGTGTCGACCCGACGAGACCGGCAACGTGACGGCCGAGTGCGCCGTCGACGCGTCCTCGTGCATCGACTCCTCCCGCTTGTGATGGTGCTCGCCGGCGTTGTGGCTCTGCTCTATCCGGTCCTGGCCACGCAGTTCAACAATGTCCGACAACATGCAGCAGCTGAGGCCTATTCGGCCACAGTGGAGGGTGTGTCGGGAGACCAACTCGCTGCCAGCTTGGCAGCAGCTCGGAACTACAACGAGCACATCGAGGGCATCCCGATCCTTGACCCGTGGCTGACGCAGGTGTCGAGCAATCCGACATCCACGCAGTATCAGGACTATCTCCGCCAACTCGGTGGTCTGTCCGCCATGGCCCGACTGCACGTCCCGTCGGTGGGCATTGACCTACCCGTTTACCACGGCACGAGCGAGGACACCCTCGCCCGAGGCGTCGGCCACCTCTACGGCACGTCCCTCCCAGTCGGTGGGGAGGGGACTCACACGGTTCTGACCAGTCACACCGGGCTGTCCACCGCCACGCTCTTCGACCACTTGGACAAGGTCAAGGTGGGTGACAAGGTCTACGTCGACGTTTCGGGAGAGTCCCTCGCCTATGAGGTCGACCAGATCAAGGTGGTGCTCCCCAACGAGATCGATGACCTCGCGCCCATCCAGGGCGAGGATCTCCTCACCTTGATGACATGCACCCCGTATGCCGTGAACACGCACCGTTTGCTCGTGAGGGCGCATCGCATCCCTCTTGACGCTGAAGTCGCGGCTGTAGCCGAGATTGCCCGCGGCAACGGATTGGCGATGGAGCCCTGGATGTGGTGGCTTCTCGGTGGGGCATCAGTAGGTCTGGTAGCTGCAGCGTTCATCCTCGTCGGCACTGCCCACCGCAGGCGCCGACGGGCCAGCGGGACGCTTCTTTACTGACTTCTTAACCGACTGCTGTGTGTTCGGCGCCGATGTGCTGGTTGGGTTCGAATGTTGGGCCTCAACGCCGAGGCCCGTCACACACGGAGGAGAACACAGTGCGACGATCTCGCATGTTTGCCCTGCCTGGCGTCCTCGCCCTGGCAGCTGCCACAGCCCTGAGCGCGACCGCCTCGGCCACACCAGCCAAGTCCGCGTCACCGTTCAAGACGTCGACGAGCGCAGTCAGCGCCGCCGAATCCGCTTCTGGATACATCGTTCTGGCCAAGGAGGGGGCTGCGGCTCAGGCCGTCGCGGACCGACTCACCGCTGCTGGGGCCACGGTGTCCTCGGTCAACACCGACATCGGCATGATCGCCGTCTCGCAAGCACCCAGCGACTTCCTGGCCACCGCCCGCGGACTGGAAGGGGTCCACGCTGCGGCGACGAACGGCATCGTCGGCCGGTCTCCGAAGGCGTCCAAGCCCAACGCTGACGTCCTCAACGAGGCCAAGATCGCCGCGAAGAAGGGTGAGGTCAACCCGAGGAGCGCCGCCGCCAAGAAGGGCAAGAAGGGCGCGAGCGACCCGCTGGACTCCTACCTGTGGGGCATGGACATGATGAACGTCCCGGCCGCCCACAAGATCGAGATGGGCGACAAGCGCGTCAAGGTCGGCGTCATGGACACCGGCGTTGACGGCACCCACCCTGACCTCGCCGCCAACTTCGACACCAAGCTCTCGCGCAACTTCACCACCGACATGGTCGATGTCGACGGGGACTGCGAATACGACGGCTGTGTCGACCCCGCCAATGTCGACGACAACGGTCACGGCACGCACGTCGCTGGAACCATGGCGGCCGCCATGAATGGTATGGGCGTCTCCGGCGTTGCCCCCGAGGTGGGCATCGTCAACGTCCGAGCCGGTCAGGACAGCGGCTACTTCTTCCTCGATGCCACGGCCAACGCCCTCACCTACTCCGGCGATGTGGGCCTCGACGTCGTCAACATGTCCTTCTACGTCGACCCGTGGGCCTACAACTGCGCGGGCGGAGCGCCGGAGGACACGCCCGAGCAGGCGGCCGAGCAGGACATGATCATCGAGACGATGAAGCGAGCCCTCAACTACGCCCACGACAAGGGCGTGACCTTGGTCGGGGCGCTCGGCAACAACTTCGAGGACCTCTCCAACCCGCGCCCGGACTCCTCGAGCCCGGACTACCCGGTTGACAACGAGCACGACCGGACCATCGACAACGCCAACTGCTGGGACCTCCCGGTCGAGGGCCCGCACGTCCTGGGTGTGTCTGCGGTCGGCCCGACGGGCAAGAAGGCCGATTACTCCAACTACGCCACGGACCTGACCAGCGGCGAGCTCGAGATCTCGGCGCCCGGTGGCTGGTTCCGCGACGGCTTCGGCACGGACACCTTCCGGACCAACGAAAACCTGATCCTCTCGACGGCGCCCATGCACGTCCTCCAGGAGGAGGGCTCCGTCGACGAGGCCGGCGACATCACCGAGCAGGGTGAAGCGCTCGGGGTCATGAAGGAGTGCACGTCCAAGCCCGCCAAGGGCGCCGTCGCGTGTGGCTACTACCAGTTCCTGCAGGGCACCTCGATGGCCAGCCCGCATGCTGCTGGTGTCGCCGCGCTCGCGGTCTCGGCGCACGGCAAGGTCAACGGCAAGGCCGGCTTCGGTCTGGCGCCCGACACGGTGAAGTCGCTCCTCATGTCGACGGCCACCAAGACCGCTTGCCCGGCCGCTGTGATCACCTATCAGCAGGAAGGCCGACCGTCGGTCTTCAACGCACGGTGCGTGGGCACCGCCGACTTCAACTCCATCTACGGAGCCGGCATCGCCAACGCCCTCGGCGTCGTTCAGTGACCTGAGTCGTTGCTGCACAACGCAATTTCATCGCGTATGCCGTCCGCTCACCTCGTGTGGGCGGGCGGCATACGCCGTTTGGGAGGCG
>DAOLRO010000012.1:0-1840 GCA_035418665.1 Phycicoccus sp. | reverse complement strand
CGAACCGGGCGGTCAGGAGGTGAGGAGCATCCCGAGGTAGGCCGCGCCCAGACCGAGCGCGAGGCTCAGGACGGCGTTGACCGCCGCCCGCCGCGGATGCCCCTCATCGATCGCCGACCAGAGATCCAGGGCCAAGGTGGAGAAGGTGGTGAAGGCGCCGCAGAAGCCGATGCCGAGTAGGGCCATCGCGCCGCCTTCCTCGGACTGGGCGACCAGCATGCCGAGGATGAATGAGCCCACGACGTTGACCACCAAGGTGCTCGCGGTGCTCGTGGCCCCCCAACGAGTGCGCAACGCATGGTGGACTGCATATCGGGCAGCTGCCCCGGCGGCTCCGCCCAGCGCGACGAGAGCCCACAGCAATGGCCCGCTCACGGCATACCCTCGCCTGTTTGGTGACCCTCATCGGCAGCCGATCCGTCATCGGGTCCGCTTACCAGGGTGAGAAGTCGTTCTCCGGCAACGATTCCGGCGAAGACGGCAGCAACGCCCAAGGCGAAGGTGCAGACGATGTAGAGCAGGGCCGTTAAGGCAGCGCCGCCCTTCAGGAGGCCCACTGACTCGACGGCGAGTGCCGAGAAGGTCGTCCAGCCGCCGAGCACGCCGACGCCGAGGAAGGGGCGCATCAAGTGGTGAGATCCCGGACGCAGGACGAGCCAGGCGACGAGCAGACCCATGGCCAGTGAGCCCGAGAGATTGACGAGCAGTGTGCTCCAAGGGAATTCGCCGGTGGAGTGAGGCAACCACACAGCGACGAGATGCCGACCCACCGACCCGAGGGCCCCACCTGCGGCCACAGCAGTGACCGCGCCGGCCGCCAAGCCGGGTGAGCGCGCCTCGGTCGTGGTCATGACACGCGGATCGTCTCGAGATATTCGGCGATGCGACCGATGGCCTCGGTGAGGACGTCGGTGTCAGGGAGGGTGACGAGGCGGAAGTGGTCGGGCTCGAACCAGTTGAAGCCGGTGCCGTGGGTGACGAGGATCTTCTTGGCGCGCAGCAGGTCGATGACGAACTGCTGGTCGTCCTCGATCGGATAAATCTCCGGGTCAAGGCGGGGGAAGCAGTAGAGGGCGCCGCGGGGTTCCACGCAGGTGACCCCGGGGATCTCGTTGAGGAGGGTCGAGGCGAGCTTGATCTGCTCGTAGAAGCGGCCGCCGGGGACGATGAGTTCGTTGATCGACTGGTAGCCGCCGAGGGCGGTCTGGATCGCGTGCTGCGCGGGCACATTGGCGCACATGCGCATGTTGGACAGCAGCGTCAGGCCCTCGAGGAAGTCGGTCGCGAGGTGCTTGGGGCCGCTGATCATGACCCAGCCAGCGCGATAGCCGCAGACGCGATAGGCCTTGGACAGGCCCGAAAAGGTCAGGGTGAGGACGTCGTCGCCGGCGAAGGTCGCGACGTGATGGTGGACCGGGACCGTGCCGTCGGCGTCCTGATAGAGGATCTTCTCGTAGATCTCGTCGGCCATGAGGACGAGGTTGTGTCGTCTGGCAATGTCGACGAGGCCCTTGACGATCTCCTCGCTGTAGACCGCGCCCGTCGGGTTGTTGGGGTTGATGACGACGAGGGCGTGGGTGTTGTCGGTGATCTTGGATTCGATGTCCTCGAGGTCGGGATTCCAGCCATTGGACTCGTCGCATCTGTAGTGGACGGGGGTGCCGCCGGCGAGGGTGACAGCACCGGTCCACAGGGGGTAGTCGGGGGCCGGGACGAGGATCTCGTTGCCGTCGTCGAGGAAGGCGGTGAGCACCATCGAGATCAGCTCGGAGACACCGTTGCCGATGAAGACGTCCTCGTTCTTGGTGTCGCGCAGGCCGCGGGACTGGTAGTACTGCGC
>DAOLRO010000011.1:0-27447 GCA_035418665.1 Phycicoccus sp. | reverse complement strand
CCACGGCCAAGCAGGTCTTCGACTGGGCGCCGATCGGGACGGTCGTCGTCAGTCATTACTGATGGCCCGGCATACGAACCGTCATGTCGTATGCCGTGTGCTTTCGTAGACTGAAGTCTCCCGTTCCACCCCCGACCAGGAGTCCACGCGTGCCCATCGTCGTCCAGAAGTACGGGGGCAGCTCCCTTGCCGATGCCGAGGGCATCAAGCGGGTGGCGAGCCGGATCACCGAGACGAAGCGATCGGGTCACGATGTCTGCGTCGTTGTCTCCGCGATGGGGGACACGACCGACGAACTCCTCGACCTCGCCGAGCAGGTGAGCCCGCTGCCCCCAGCCCGCGAACTCGACATGCTCATGACCGCCGGTGAGCGGATCTCGATGGCACTGGTCGCGATGGCCATCCACGACCTCGGCTTCACCGCGCGCTCCTTCACCGGCAGTCAGGCCGGCGTCATCACCGACGAGGCGCACGGCAAGGCCAAGATCATCGACGTCACTCCAGGGCGGATCACCTCAGCGCTCGGCGAGGGCCACATCGTCATCGTCGCCGGCTTCCAGGGTGTGAGCCAGACGACCAAGGAGATCACCACTCTCGGTCGGGGTGGCTCGGACACCACCGCCGTTGCCCTTGCCGCGGCTCTCGACGCCGAGGTCTGCGAGATCTACTCCGACGTCGATGGGGTCTTCACCGCGGACCCCCGCGTCGTGCCGCGGGCGAGCAAACTCGACCGGATCAGCGCCGAGGAGATGCTCGAGCTCGCTGCAGGGGGGAGCAAGATCCTCCACCTCAGGTGCGTCGAATACGCGCGCCGCTACAACCTGCCCATCCACGTGCGCTCGACCTTCACCGACAAGACGGGCACGATCGTGGTGGACCCCAGAGAAGGAGAGACCGTGGAAGCACCCATCATCGCTGGAGTCGCCCACGACGCGGGCGATGCCAAGGTCACCGTCGTCGGGGTGCCGGACCGGGCGGGCATGGCGGCCGCGATCTTCGAGGCGGTCGCCCGCGCCGGCCTCAACATCGACATGATCGTCCAGAACGTCTCGGCGGTGGACACCGGTCTGACCGACATCTCCTTCACCCTCCCCAAGGGGGACGGCAGGGCCGCCCTCCAGGCCCTCGAGTCGATCAAGGCGCAGGTGGGCTTCCATTCCCTCCAGTTCGACGACCAGGTCGGCAAGTTGAGCCTCGTCGGGGCGGGTATGCGCACCAACACGGGCGTCTCGGCGACCTTCTTCAAGGCGCTCGCCGACGCCGGTGTCAACGTCGAGATGATCTCGACCTCGGAGATCCGCATCTCGGTCGTCACGCGCGAGGAGCGCCTCGCCGAGGCCGTCCGCGCCGTGCATTCGGCCTTCGGACTGGACTCGGAATCCGGCGAGGCGGTCGTCTACGCGGGAACCGGTCGCTGATCCCGAGCGTTCTCGTGATGCCATGACCTCCTCGCACACTGCTGTGCCTTCACCCACTCTCGCCGTCGTGGGGGCGACGGGTGCCGTGGGGTCGGTCCTGCTCCAAGTCCTTCCCACGCGAGCCGTGGTGTGGGACGACATCCGACTCGCGGCCGGGCCCGAGGACGTCGGCAGGACGATGACCGTCGGTGGGCGACAACTCGAGGTGCAGGCCCTGACGGAGGACTTCTTCGACGGTGTCGACGTGGCCGTCGTCGACATCCCGCCACCGATCGTCCCGCGCTGGGTGGAGCACGCCGTGGCGCGTGGGGTGGTGGTCATCGACAACTCGCCCGTCTATCGCAGCGAGCCGGACGTGCCCCTCGTGGTGACCGAGGTCAATCCGTTCACGGTCAGGGACCGGCCACGCGGCATCATCGCCAACCCCGGGGCCACGGTCATGACGATGATCGACGCCCTCGCCACCCTGCACGCGGGCTGGCAGCTCGAGGAGTTGGTCGTCACCACCTTCCAGGCCGCCTCAGGTCTGGGGCGCAAGGGGATGTCACGCCTCTACGACGAGATCGCGGTCGTCGCCGGTGATCGCCAGCTGGGCACGCGCCCGGGAGACATCCGTCGGCTCATCGAGCACGAGCTCGGCGAAGGGGTGTTTCCCGGGCCCCTGGCCCTCAACGTCCTGCCCATGGTCGGTCGCCTCGCCGAGGACGGCTGGACGAGTGAAGAGGTGAAGGTCCGCGACGAGACTCGGCGCATCCTCGGGCTGCCGCATCTCAAGGTCTCCGCGAGTTGTGTTCGCGTGCCGGTCATCTCGAGCCATTCGGTCGACATCCACGCACGCTTCGCCCGACGTGTCGACGTCGCCAAGGCCCGCCAGGCTCTCGTGGAGTCGCCCATGGTGGTCGTCCTCGACGACCTGGAGCACGGTGAGTTCCCGACACCCACCGACGTCGTCGGCGCCGACCCCCGCTTCGCCGGTCGAATCCGCCAGTCATCGGACTTCCCCAACACCTTGGACCTGTTCGTCAGCGGCGACAACCTTCGCAAGGGCGCTGCGCTCAACATGATCCAGACTGCCGAACTCGTCCGGGCCGACCTCTTGGCGCCGACCTCCTGAGCGGGCGATGGACCCTGCCCCATAGGCTGGATCCATGACCGTGAAGACCGTTGCCATGCTCACCGCGGGTGGCCTCGCCCCCTGTCTCGCCACGGCCGTCGGTGGCCTCATCCAGCGTTACTCCGAGGTCGCCCCGGACGTCCGGATCATTGCCTACCTCGATGGGTATGCCGGGCTGCTCACCGGCCGCTCGGTGGAGGTCACGGCGGCGGTCCGAGAGCAGGCTCACCTCATGCACCTGCACGGAGGCAGCCCGATCGGCAACAGCCGCGTCAAGCTCACCAACGTCAAGGACTGCGTCAAGCGCGGGCTCGTCCAAGAGGGTCAGGACCCGCTCCACGTCGCGGCTGAGCAGTTGACCAAGGACGGCGTCGACGTCCTGCACACCATTGGCGGAGACGACACCAACACCACCGCAGCCGATCTCGCGGCCTACCTGCACGACAACGACTACGAACTCACCGTCGTCGGCCTGCCCAAGACCATCGACAACGACGTCGTCCCCATCAAGCAGTCGCTCGGTGCGTGGACCGCTGCCGAGCAGGGCTCGATCTTCGCCCAGAACATCATCGCCGAGCACTCCTCCAACCCTCGGATGCTCATCGTCCACGAGGTGATGGGCCGCAACTGTGGCTGGCTCACGGCCGAAACCGCCCGTCGCTATCACGAGTGGGTGGGGACCCAGGAGTTCGTCGAGGGCTTCGGGAATGACCCGCGCTGCTGGGACGTGCACGCGGTCTATGTCCCCGAGGACCACGTGGACCTGCAGGCCGAGGCCACGCGCCTCAAGGCGGTCATGGACGAGATCGGCTGCGTCAACATCTTCCTGTCCGAGGGTGCCGGCGTCGCCGACATCGTCGAGGAGATGAAGGCGGCGGGTGAGGACGTGCCGATCGACCCCTTCGGCCATGTCCAGATCGACAAGATCAACCCCGGCGCGTGGTTCGCCAAGCAGTTCGCCGCCCTCGTCGGTGCGGAAAAGACGATGGTCCAGAAGTCGGGCTACTTCTCCCGCTCGGCCGCCTCCAACGCCGAGGACCTCGAACTCATCAAGCGCTGCACCGACCTGGCTGTCGATTCGGCCCTCGCCGGCGTGTCCGGCGTGGTCGGGCAGGACGAGGAGCAGGGCGACGAGTTGCGTGCGATCGAGTTCCCGCGCATCAAGGGTCACAAGAAGTTCGACACGTCGGTCCAGTGGTTCCAAGACCTCAAGGCCTCGCTCGGGCATGCCTAGACTGGCACGGTGACGCAACGCAGCGGGGGTGGCTCGCGCCCTCCCCGTGACGGCGGTCGCGATGGCACCCGCAGGCCGAGCCAGCAGTCGGCCCGCGGGCGCGGCGGGGAGCCCCGTCGCGAAGGTGACCGGACGGCATACGTGGTCGACACCCGCGCGCACAGCGCTGGTGTCTACCGCCGTCGCCGCATCGTGGTCGGGCTGATCTCCGGGCTGCTCGTGGTGCTCATCGGTGTCGTCGGGTATGCCGTGTGGCAGGTCGTGCGGCTCGGCACCGGGATCCAGCGTTCCGACATCCTGAGTGGGAAGACCGACGGCGGGGGCGCCACCGGTGAGGAGATCAATCTGCTCCTCATGGGGCTTGACTCCCGCTTGGACATGAACGGCAAGGCGCTCTCGGCCGACCTCTACGAGAAGCTGCACTCGGGTGACGCGAGTGATGGTGGGATGAACGCCAATGTCCTCATGTATGTCCACATCCCGGCCGACGGCTCCAAGGCGGTGGCCTTTTCCATCCCGCGCGACGACTATGTCGACCTGCCCGGCTGCCCTGACGACATCTGCAAGGGCAAGATCAAGGAGGCCTACGGACTCACCTTCGACCAGGAGTCGCGTCGTCTCGTGCAGAAGGGCGTCAAGGGCGACGAGTTGCATCAGCGCTCGCGAGATGCGGCTCGAAAGGCGCAGATCGAGACGGTCGAGAAGTTCTTGGGCGTCAAGATCAACCACTTCGTCGAGGTGACGATGATCGCCTTCTTCGAGATCGCTGATGTGGTCCAGCCGATCACCGTCTGTGTCAAGCAGCCCACGGTCGACACCTACTCGGGGGCGGACTTCGTCGCCGGTCCCCAGCAGATCAATGCCGAGCAGGCCGTGGCCTTCGTCCGGCAGCGCCGTGACACGAGCAACCCGAGCCTGATGTTCACCGACCTCGATCGGTCTCGTCGCCAGCAGGCCTTCATCGTGTCCCTGCTCACCCAGCTCAAGTCGAGTTCGACCTTCACCAACCCCTCGAAGATCAGCGGCATCATCGATGTGGCGAAGCAGAACACCGCCATTGACTCCGGCCTCGACCCGCTCACGCTGGCCAAGACCGCGAGCGCGATGCAGGGCGGCAAGCTCAACTTCTACACGCTGCCGATCGAGGAGTTCGGGACGACGCCGGGCGGCGCATCGGTCAACATCGTCGACGTGCCGAAGATCCGGGCAATGGTCAAGGACATCATCAACCCGCCCAAGGCCAGTGCTGCGCCGTCGTCGAGCACCAAGCCTTCGCCTTCGCCGACGCCGACGATCGATGGGGCCGGTGTGCGCATCGACGCCGTCAACGCCTCGGGGCGTGCCGGAGCGGCGCGGCAACTCATCGATGGCCTGGTCGCCAAGGGCTTCACGGCGGGCTTCGCGGGAAATGGCACCCCTCAGGGGGATTCCGAGGTCTCGTATGCGCCGGGCGCCAAGGCGGAGGGTGAGCGGCTCGCCGCCTATCTCGGCGGTCTCCCGGCTCGGGAGGAGGTGGGCCTGGCCAAGGGCACGCTGAAGGTGACGATCGGGTCCTCCTTCGATCCTCCTGCGGGTCTGATGCCCTCCAGTGGTGGGGGATCGGCGTCTCCCGGTGCCACTTCGAGTGGGTCGCCGAGTGGGCCGGTGGACGCCACCGGTGGCGGAACGACCGGCCCGCCTCCGACCGCCCTGACCGAACTCGGTGGGGAAGGCGTGCCCTGCGTCAAGTGATCGACGTCCTTCAATGCGTGTCTGCGTCGAGGGGGACCCTTGGACGTGATGCCCAGAACTAGGGAGCGGTGAAGGTCCAGGTCCCGTCGTAGGCGTCGATGCAGATCATCGATGGGCCCGGGTCGACGGGTCGCGTGGCCTCGACCTCACCGGCAACGCTGAGCAGACGGTTGGTTCGGACCTGGGTCCGCTGCTCGAAGCTCACGTAGGAGTCGCCCCGGTAGGACATCTCGGCCTTCCCGCCGGGACCGCCGTAGAGATAGCACTGCTCGTGATGGGAATCGTTGCTGCCCCCGGTCGTGGGGAGGGCTGGGAGAGAAGAGATCGGCCAGAGCTCCAGGGTCCACGGACCCTCCGTCTCGAGGTGGAGTTCCCGCACGAGGGTGTCGTCATCGGAGATCAGCAGATCCGCAGAGTCCGCGCCGCCCAGCCCGCTCCCCGAATCGACTTCCTTGCCGTCCTCGTCGAAGGCCTCCCACGGTGCCCAACTGTCCTCGCTGTCGAGGAGCAGGAGGCCGTTGCGAACCCCATCGGGGAATCGCACCGTCTCGTTCCCCTCGCCTGACCAGGTCACCGGCTCGAACGTGCCGTAGGCCTGATCGAAGCTTGCCTTCACCGCAGCGCCGGGGGGCGGCCCGGAGTACGCGAGGTCGGGGCTGGTCGCGGCAGTCCCGATCAGCGTGGGTGCCTCGCCGGAGTTGATGGACTTGCCCTGGCTCACCGCGATCCCGATGACGGCTGCCACGACCGCGATGACGATGGCAAACTTGGCGAGTTCCCGGGAGATGCCGGGCCGCGGCGCGGTCACCGCTGACGGGGTGCTGCCTGCCCCTGCATGAGGCGGCGAGGACGTGCTCGCCCCCTTCTTCGCGCCGGTCGGCCACCTTCGGTCGGGATCCACGGCATACGGCGGTTTCTTCTCCGCCCCCTTGGCTCCGGGACGACGCCACGCCCTGCCCTTCGGCTGGTAGGCGTCCCCCGGCGCAGGGTCGTTCGTGCTTTCCCCGTCCCCACTCGACATGGAGACATTGTGCCGGTTGCCTTTTCGGTGCCGGGCGTCAGGTCCACGCGGAAGTCGCGTGGTGAAGCCGAGCGAGTCGTCTCAGTCGCCGGTGGGTGGGTCCGCCGACTCCGGTCCGTCGACCCGGAGCGAGCGCCGCAGGACCTTGCCGGTGGAGGTCCGAGGCAGCGCGCTGAGGAACTCCACGGCCCGGGGGTACTTGTAGGGCGCGATCTCGGCCTTGACGTGGTCCTGCAGAGCCTTGGCGAGTTCGTCGGAGCCCTCGTGCCCCTCGCGCAACACCACGAAGGCCTTGACGATCCTCCCCCGCGTCGGGTCGGGCACGCCCACGACGGCGCTCTCGAGCACCGCGGGGTGGCTGCTCAGCGCGACCTCGACCTCGGGTCCGGAGATGTTGTAGCCAGACGACACGATCATGTCGTCGGAGCGCGCCTGATACCAGTAGTAGCCCTCCGCGTCGCGGATGAAGGTGTCGCCGGTGACATTCCACCCGTCAACGACGTAGACCGACTGCCGCGGATCATCGAGATAGCGGCATCCGGTGGGTCCTTGGACGGCAAGCCGCCCGGGCGTCCCATCCGGGACGTCGGCTCCGTCGAGGTCAATGATCCGGGCGCGATAGCCGGGCACGGGCTTGCCGGTCGAACCGGGCCGGATGTCGTCATCGCTGCTGCCGATGAAGATGTGGAGCATCTCCGTGGAGCCGATGCCGTCGATGAGTCGCAGCCCGGTGGCCTCGTGGACTGCATGCCAGGTCGTGACCGGCAGATGCTCGCCCGCCGAGATCGCCCGCCTGAGAGTGGCCAGTTTGGGGGCCATCCCTCCCGCGATCATCGCCTTGTAGGCCGTGGGTGCTGTGAAGCAGACCGTGGCGCCCGAGCGCTCGACGATGTCCGCCAATTCGGCCGGAGTCGCGCGCTCGACCATGACGGTGCTCGCACCCACGCGCATCGGGAAGACGACCAGCCCGCCCAAGCCGAAGGTGAACGCGATCGGGGGTGTGCCGATGAAGACATCGTCGGGCAGCGGCTTGACGACATAGCGGCTGAAGGTGTCGGCGTTGGCCAGGATGTCGCGGTGGAAGTGCATGGTCGCCTTGGGGCGTCCGGTCGTGCCCGACGTGAAGGCGAGCATCGCCACGTCGTCGGCGCTGGTGTCGCAATTCTCGTATGCCGTGGGCTTGCCCTGCGAGCGGACCGTCACGTCCTCGGGTGCGTCCCCGGCATACGGAAGGATCCGCAAGCCCGGGATGTCGGCGCCCTCGAGGTCGGTCAGGAAACGGTGGTCGCACAGGGCCAGGTCGACGGCCGCGATTTCGCAGATGGCTGCGAGTTCGCGGGCGCGGAGCATGGGCATCGTGGGCACGACGACGGCACCGACCTTGAGGGCGGCAAACCACAGCGCGACCAGCCACGGATGGTTCGGGCCGCGGAGGAGGATCCGCTTGCCCGGCACGATCCCCAGGTCGTCGATGAGGACATGGGCGAGGCGGTTGGCCTGCGCGAGGAGGTCAGCGTAGGTCCAGACGATCGAGTCGTCAGCGGACCGAACGCAGGCGCGATCCCCGGCGCCACCGTTGACATGATCGTCGAGGAGGACGGTCGTGACGTTGAGTCGCTCGGGGTAGGGCAGCCCGGGCACGTCGAAGTGGAACTGCGGCCAGGCATCCCTCGGGGGCAGGTGGTCGCGGGTGAAGGTGTCGACGTGGGCGCTCGGCGCCAATGGTGCGGGGTCCGTCACGAGGGCCCTCCTGTCGCGAGTGGCGGGGGGAACAGTGTTGCAATCGATCTGACGACCGTCAATAATCCGTCATAGACACGAGGCGCTCGCCGAGGGCCCGTGTCACGAGCCGTCCCCGATGACGAGAAGCGAGCGACCCGATGCTGCAGCCCGAGGAATTCACCGACGTCACCTACGTGGTCGAAGAGGACGCCTACGCCATCGTGACGATCAATCGTCCCGAGCGCTACAACTCTTTCCGCGGACGGACCGTCGATGAGCTCATCGCCGCCTTCAAGCACGCATGGGCCGACAAGCGCGTCGCAGCCGTGATCCTCACCGGCGCGGGCGACAAGGCCTTCTGCTCGGGGGGTGACGTCAAGGAGCGGGCAGCCACCGGTTCCTACGGCGAGACCGAGTCCGGACTCTTCGAGATCCAATATCTCCACGAACTCATGCGCACCCTGCCCAAGCCGGTCATCGCGGCCGTCAACGGGGTGGCCGTCGGCGGCGGGCACGTGCTGCACGTGCTCTGCGACCTCTCCATCGCCTCGTCGACCGCCCGCTTCGGTCAGGCCGGCCCTCGGGTCGGGTCCTTCGACGCCGGTTACGGCTCGGCCTATCTCGCGCGCGTGGTCGGGGAGAAGCGAGCCCGCCAGATCTGGTTCCTCCTCGACCTCTACGACGCCCAGACCGCCGAGCGCTGGGGCCTGGTCAACGATGTCGTCGAGCCGGACCAGTTGCTCGACAAGGCCCGCGAATACGCCCGCAAGATCGCGTCCTACTCGCCGACGGCCCTGCGCTTCCTCAAGCACTCGTTCAACGCCGACAGCGACCACCTCACGGGCATCGGCAACGTGGCCTTCGCGGGACTGGACCTGTTCGTCCACAGCGACGAGGGCATGGAGGGCGCCCGCGCCTTCGCCGAGAAGCGCAAGCCGGACTTCTCGCCCTACCGCTGAGCCCGCCCGGGGTGCCGGGGATGGCTCGGCGGCCAGCACGGCATACGGCATCGTTTCGGCGACCTCCCGCGGGGAGATGACGGCTGCTGTCATGTGAGCGAGGCAATCGCCGTGAGCAGGCTTGCGTATGCCGTGGGGTGGCGCGGGTCGATGAGGTCGAAGTGGTCGCAACCGGGGAGTTCGACCAACTGTGCCCGCGCCTCACCCTCGCCCCGGCTCGCGAGATAGGAGTGGGCCAGCGAGGGGGGCACCCGGTCGTCACGCCCCCCAACGATGAGCACCGAAGGGGTCCGCAAGCGGTGACGACTGGGATCTGCGTCCCGCCAACGTGCCGGAGCGCTCTCGCGGCTCGCTCCGAGGAAGGCGACGGTCGCCCCCTCACCCAGCCCCAGGGTGTCCGCCTGAGCCAGGTCGCAGACGGGGCCCAGGGCCACCACGCCGGAGAGGCCCGTCACCTCCTCCTTGGACGCGGCCCACAGGCCGAGCTGGCCGCCGGCGGAATGCCCGACGAGGACGACCTCCCCGGGCAGGTCGGGATTGTTCCTGATCGCTGCGAGGGCCGCGAGCAGATCGGCGCCGGTGCCGGGCCACCCACCGCCGGGCATCCCGGTTCGGGCGTACTCGACATTCGCCACGTGGTAGCCGTCATCAGCCAGAGCCTGCGCGAGGGCATCGAGGTGTTGCCGGTCGATGTGGGCCCGCCAGAATTCGCCGTGGACGAGCGCGAGAGTCACGTCTCGAACGCCGCCGCACTGGACCGCTCGGGCAGAGGGACGGACGTCGTAGACGCTGCTGTCGCGCGTGCCGTAGGGAAGGGTCGCGCGCGGTCGCCGAGGTTTGGGGGCATCGAAGACCGGATGGCGCATGGGTGACGTCATCCCGGCCCGATCAGAAGAATCCGAACGCCTGGCTGCCGAACGAATGCACGATGCTCTTGGTGCGCCGGTAGTTGTTGAGAGCGTCCTTGTGCATCTCGCGCCCGAAGCCGGAGTTCTTCCAGCCGCCGAACGAGGTGTGTGATGGCCAGAGGTAATAGCAGTTGCACCACACCTTGCCCACTTCGAGGGCACGCGCAAACTTCTGCATCTGGTGGTAGTCGCGGGTCCTTGGGCGTTCTGCTCGATCCGGTCGGCCATCTTGAGCAGGATGTTGCTCCGCTCGGTCGGCGAGGTCAGCGCCCAGCCCGAGGCGGCTCGCTCGGCCGCGTCGCAGGCCAGGTCGACATCCTTGGCGTCAGATCGTGGGAAGTCACCGATCAGGGCGCCATCGATGGGGGAATGGTTGGGGAAGTAGTTGCCGGACACGGGCGGGACCCATTCCCCGCCGATGTAGTTGCCGTAACGCTCCTGCGTCTCGGGCCGGGTGATCTCCATGGTGTGCTCCGCTCGTCAATGAGGATGTGGTGGTCTCAGATGGGGGTCAGTGGTGGCGTATGCCGTGTGGCCGGCTCAGCGGGGGCCGTTGCTGTTGCCGTTGCCCTTGCCGTTGGAACGCCAGGTCGAGGTGATCTCGTCGGCGCCACGCTCACCGATGAAGACACAGGTGGCCATGGTGGCGCAGGTGACGATGCGCGGCATGATCGAGCCGTCGACGATGCGCAGGTTGTGCATGCCGTTGACGGTGAGGTCGGAACTGACGACGGCCGCGTTGTCCGTGCCCATGCGAGCGGTGCCGACCTGGTGGAAGAAGGTCGTCGTGCCGTTCCGTACGAAGTCGGCCTTGGCCACGTCGTCGAGGTCGCGGCCCGGGGCGACCTCGCGCTTGCTCCAGCCGGCCATGGCGGAGTCGTTGCCGATCCGACGGGCCAGGTCGATGCCGGCCTTGAGGGCTGTGACGTCGTCAGGGTGCTCGAGGAAGTTGGCCCGGACGACCGGCTTGGCTGTCGGGTCCGCCGAGCTGAGGCGCACGGTGCCGCGGCTCTTGGGGTTGACGAGGCCCGCGCACAGGGCCCACGAGTTGCCGGGCGGGTTGTACTGCTGCGCAATGGTCTCCGAGGCATAGGGCAACTCGATCTGCACCATGTTGAGGTCCGGCCGATCCAGGTCGGGGCGAGACTTCCAGAAGCCGGAGGCGTTGGCGGCCGAGTTGACGTAGTCGTAGGGCTCCAGGGTCTCCCAGATGACTCCGCCGTGGAGGATGTGGTCGTCTAAGTTGCGTCCCACCTCGGGGGCGTTGAGCTGGGTCTTGATGCCCATCGTCGTCAGGTGCTCCCGGTCTCCGATGCCGGAGAGCATGAGAACCTGCGGGGTGCGGATCGCGCCCATGCTGAGCACGACCTCGCCGTCGGCGAAGTAGTCCCGGCTGCTGCCGTCGGAGCCGGCGACCCTGACGCCTCGGACGTTGCGGCCGTTGCTGATCAGGCGCAGCACGCGGGTCCCGGTCAGAAGGGTGTAGTTCGGGTGGTCGAGGATCGGATAGACGTAGGCCTGCGCCATGTTGACCCGGCGCCCCTCCTTGATGATCTGGTTCATCAGCGCGAAGCCGCCGATGCCCAACTCCCGCTGGCCGTTGAGGTCCTCGAAGACCGGGAGACCCTGGTTGCGGCAGGCCTGCAGCATGTCGGTGGACAGGGAGAGGACCCCCTCGGCGCGCTGCACCCAGACCGGTCCACCGGTGCCGCGGTTGATGCTCGCGGGTCCGTGCCAGTCCTCGACCCGCTTGAACACCTCTGTGGCGCTGTCGTGGTTCCACTTGGTGTCACCAGCGATCTGGGCCCAGCCGTCGAAGTCGGCCTTCGGCGGCCGCACCCAGATGGTGGCGTTGATCGAGGAGCCGCCACCGAGCACCTTGGCCATGTGCGAGGCGATCGGCAGGTTGTTGACGCTCGGCGTCGGGACGGCGATGTCGCCCCAGTCGAGCGGACCGCCGAGGTTGGTGAACCACAGACCGGGCTTGCGGACCGACTCGACGTCGTCCCAATTGCCGGCCTCGATCTGCAGCACCTTCAAACCCGCGGCGACGAGACGTCCCGCGAGGGTGCAACCGGACGTGCCCGCGCCACAGATGATGACGTCATAGGACGCGTGGTTCTTCGCGGCCGCCGCGTTCCCGGCTTGGTTCTGCTGGCCAGCGGCCAGCTTGTCCGCGACAGCAGTGGCACCAACCAGGCCCACCCCGAGGGCCAGCGAGAACTGCAGGTATTCGCGGCGATTGACGAGCCCCTTGGTCAGGGAGCCGTCCAGCTTGTCGTGCAGGTCTGAACGCGTGTCGATCGGCAGGTCTGACCAGTTCATCGTCATGCTCCCTCGCAGGTGTCGGGCTCGTGTGACGAGGCTGTCCGACGCGAAGGTGCGGGACTATCCGGTTCGGCCGCTCCTGACCGGAGTATCCGGATCTTCCGCCGCTATCGAGCGGCGATGCGGAGGCGGGCCCGGGTCTCGCGGGGCAACTCGCCGAATTCGGCGCGGTAGTACTGCGCGAAGCGGCTCTGGTGCTCGAAACCGAATCGGGTGCAGACGGACGTGAGTCCCTGCGTCGGATCGGCCTCGAGTTCGCGACGAGCGGCCTGGAGCCGGCGTCGGCGCACCAACGCCATCGGCGAGCAGCCGAAGCGGTCGTGCGCGATCTCGCTCAGGCGACTCCGGCTGATCCCGGTGGCGCGCATGAGGTCGAGCAAGCGGATCGGCTCGTCGAGGTGGTCCGCAATGTAGGCATCGAGATGCTCGGCGTGTTCGCCGCCCTCCCATGCGAAGCAGGGGGCGTCGGTCTCGTGCGATGGCTCCTGCTCCCGGCCGCCCATCAACTGGGCCGCGACGAAGTGCGCCAAGCCGGCACTGAGGTGGGCCTGCCACAGCCTGTCCTTGGGGTGCGGGAGCGGCGAGTTGGCCAGCGCGAGAAGGGTGTTCAGCTGGTGGGCGAAGATGCCGGTGAGAGATTGGGGGAGCAGCGCGGCTGATCCGTTCAGGCGCCGGTTGGGCCCCAGCAGGGCCATGGGGATCCGCACGATGAGTTGCTCGGTCCCCTGCTGCCAACGCAGCCGGATCCGTCGTCGTGGTGAGTTGATGCACACCGCACCCTCGGGCACAGAGAGCGTGGTGCCGTCGGCCTCGACGTCCATTCCGGCGCGCAGGCTCGCCCGCAGCAGGATGAAATCAGCGTAGACGTCGGGCGTGATGAGGACCTCGTCCCCGTAGCCCACGCTGTAGATCGACACCCCGTTGGTCCGCAGGCCGTAAACCTGGGCGTCGACTTCGCCGCCGCCCCAGCGCATGTCGTAGCCACAGAGTTCGTTGGTCACTGCGTCGTAGGACGCCCGTCGGTCCTGGCTGACGAGGAGCTGACGTTGATAGAGCGGAGCGAGGTCGAGCGGCACCCCGCCCAGGGCCACCGCCGGTCGCTCCGCCGCCAGCACGGTCACGGGAGGTCAGTTCCGCCAGCCGCGCCGACGTCGACCGCCTCCTGGGTGCTCGCGCGACAGAGGGTGTCGAAGCCGGCCACGATCTCGCCCAGGGACGCCCCAGGAGTGAAGACCGCCGCCACCCCTAGGTCGAGGAGGGCTCGACGGTCCTCATCGGGGATAATCCCGCCGACGACCACGGGGATCCGGTCTTCGGGTGAGGCAGTGCGTCCTGCGCCTTCTGAATCCAAGAGGTCGAGCACTCGAGCGCTGAGCGGGACATGTGCGCCGCTGAGGACCGAGAGGCCGATCGCGGCGACATCCTCGGCGATGGCTCCCGCCACGACCTGTTCCGGAGATTGCTGCAGGCCGGTGTAGATGACTTCGTAGCCGGCGTCCCGCAGGGCCCGGGCGATGACCTTCGCTCCGCGGTCGTGGCCGTCGAGGCCGGGCTTGGCGACAAGGACGCGAGGGCGTCGGCTCCCCGCGGAGCCGCTCAGAAATTCGCGCTCGGTTGCCATGCGCCATGCACCTCCTTGAGCACTGCGACGATCTCGCCGATCGTCGCATAGGCCTTCACCGCATCGATCGTCGACGGCATGACCGAACGCCCATTGTCCGCGTCGTCGCGCAATCGCGCCAGAGCCGCGGAGACCGCCGCGCCGTCCCGACGCTCCCGGACCGCACGCACGGCCGCCACCTGTGAGGCCTCGACGTCCGGACTGACCCGGAAGACCTCGAGTGGCTCGGTCTCGGCCGGGAAGCGGTTGACGCCGACGACGACCTTCTCGCCGGCCTCCACCGCCAACGATTGCCGGTATGCCGCGTCGGCCAGTGCGCTCGCGAAGGTCCCGTCCTCGATGGCGGCCAACGCGCCCCCGTCCTCCTCGATCGACTCCATGAGCTCCCAGATGCGGGTGGCGAGGTCATCGGTGAGTGCCTCCACGGCATACGAACCCCCGAAGGGGTCGAGGGTGGAGGTGAGGCCGGTCTCGAAGGCGACCACCTGCTGCGTGCGCAGGGCGAGCATGGCGGCGGTCTCGGTGGGGACGCCGAGTGCCTCGTCATAGGCGGAGACGTGCATCGTCTGGACGCCGGCGAGCGCTGCGATGGTCGCCTCGATCGCCGTGCGGGTGAGATTGAGGAGCGGCTGCTGGGCGGTGAGTGAGGAGCCGGCCGTGAAGGCGAAGATGCGCAGTTGCTCGCTGCGCGGGTCCTGGGCCGCATAGCGCTCGCGCATGAGGCGCGCCCAGACCCGTCGAGCCGCCCGGAACTTGGCCACCTCGCCGAGGACATCGGTCTGGATCGCGAGGAAGGTGAAGAGGGTTGGAGCGATGGCATCGACCGAGACGCCACGGCGGAGGCACTCGTCGAGGTAGGCCCGGGCGTTGGCGAAGGTGAAGGCGATCTCCTGCACGGCCGACGACCCCGACTCGCGGATGTGATAGCCACTCATCGCCAGCGGGGTCCAGTTGGGGACGTGCTCGGCGCACCAGGCGATGCAGTCGGCAGCGAGGCGGAGCGAGGGCTCGGGCGGGAAGATCTGCGTGCCGCGAGCGATGAACTCCTTGAGGACGTCGTTCTGGATGAACAGTCCGAACTCGTTGGGGTCCACGCCACGCTTCTCCGCGAGGGCATCGAAGAGGGCCGCCCACACGTAGCCGATCGAATTGGCCGTCGTGCGCACCTGACTGATGGCCTCGAGGGGGATGCCGTCCATGAGGATCTCGATGTCGGCGAGGGAGTCGATGGCCACGCCGACGCGGCCCACCTCACCGACGGCGCGCGGGTCATCGGAGTCGAGGCCGAGCTGGGTCGGCAGATCGAGGGCGACCGAGAATCCGGTCACGCCCGCGTCGAGGAGGGTCCGGAAGCGTTCGTTGGACTCGGCGGGCGTGCCGAAGCCGGCGTATTGGCCCATGACCCACACCTTGGGTTCGGGCGCGATGCCGCGGGTGTAGGGGAAGGTTCCCGGGTGCTCGGCCTCGGTCGGTGCGTAGTCGACCTCGACCTGTGGGTCGGTGCCCTCCCTCATGACCGGGCCGCCTCGGCGTTGAGGGTGGCCTTGAGGTCCTTCTTGGCGATCTTGCCGGTCGAATTGAGCGGGAAGGCGTCGACCACGCGCACCTCCTTGGGCTTCTTGTAGGACGCCAGACGAGCACGGGTGTGCTCGATGACCCGGTCCGGGATCGTCGTCGGATCGGTGCCGGGCTCGACGGTGACCAGGGCGACGACTCGTTGACCCCAATCGGCGTCGTCGACGCCCACGACTGCGACTTCGTGGACTCCGTCCACCTCGGCGACGACGTCCTCCACCTCGCGCGGATAGATGTTGTAGCCGCCGCTGATGATCATGTCGCCCTTGCGGTCGACGAGCCAGAGGTTGCCCTCGGCGTCGAGACGCCCGAGGTCGCCGGTGTGCAACCAGCCGTCGACGACCGCCTTGGAGAGGTCGGTGCGCTCTGCGGCATTGAAGTAGCCGGCCATGACGTGGTCGCCACGCGTGATGACCTCGCCCTGCTCACCCGCTGCCACGGGTGCGCCGTCGTCGTCCACGACCGCAATCTCCACGCCCAGTGCGGGACGCCCCGCGGAGGACAGCAACGCGGTTTCGCCGGCCAGCCCGCGGGCGTGAAGGTCTGCGTCGAGCACCGAGACCGGGGGGATCGCCTCGACCAACCCGTAGTACTGGACCAAGTGGGGAGTCAGTCGCTCGTGGGCCGCCCGCATCTGCTCGGGCGGCATGGGGGCCCCGGCATAGGCGAGCAGTTTGAGGTCGGCGAGGACGTCCCGATTGATCCCCGGCGTGGCGATCAGTCGGGCCACCATCGTGGGCACCATCGCCGTGTGGGTGGCGCCCCGCTCCCGGACCGCGTGGATGAAGGTGTCCGGGTCGAAGCTGGGCAGGATGATCTGCCGGGCCCCGGCGACGAGGAAGGGGAGGACGAACAGTCCACTCGTGTGGGTGACCGGGCCGGCGTGGACATAGCAGTCGGTGTCCGGGTCCGGTGGGCCGCCGAGGACGTCCTGGGTCATGTTGGTGACCGAGGCCAGCCAGTTGCGGTGGGTGCGCTGGGCGCCCTTGGGGGCGCCGGTTGTGCCGGAGGAGTAGTGGAGGCCGCAGAGGGCATCGGGGTCGAGTGGTCGAAGCGGGGCATCGACCGCGGCTTCGATGAGGGCCGGCAGCTCACCGGTGCGCACGGTCAGCCCGACGATGTCGGACACCCCGGCAGCCGCCTCCGCGAGGTGGTCGGCCACGATGAGGGCGCGGGCGCCGCTGTCACGGGCGATGCGCTCCCAGTCACTCGGGTGCAGGCGATAGTTGAGGGCGGCCCGCACGAAGCCACCGGCGCGAATGGCCAGGTCGGTTTCGAGGAAGGTCGTGGAATTCGACTGCAGGTCGAGCACCCGGTCGCCGGGGCGAAGGCCCAAGGCAGTCAGGGCATGAGCGATCCGGCGCACGCGCGAGGCCAACTCGGCGAAGGTGCGGGTCGCGTCCGGTCCCTCGACGGCGACGCGATCGCCGAAGCGATCGCCGGCGCGCGTGACGAGTGTGCCGATGTCCATGGGTGTTCTCCTCGGTCGGGGCAGGCTCAGTGGGCGGACCAGGCGGCATCGAGGACGCGTGCGCGTTGTCCGGCCGGCAGGACGGTGACGGGATTGAGGTCGAGTTCACCGACCGGCCAGTGGCCGATCAGGTCCACGAGGCGCAGCACGGCCAGCACGAAGGCCTCCCGGTCGGCGGGCGGCGCGCCACGCACCCCGGCGAGCAGAGTGCCGAGCCGGGTCTCATCGATCATCTCCTCGATCTCGGCGCGGCCCACAGGGAGCACGCGCAGCGAGACATCGGCGAGCACTTCGGTGAGCACGCCGCCGAGCCCGATCGTCAGGACGGTCCCTAGCGGGCTCGGGGCGATGCCCACGAGCGCCTCAACTCCGCCGGGCACCATCTCCTCGCACCAGACCTCGCCACCGAGCGCGGCCACCTGCGCGAAGGCGGAGGCTGCGTCCTCGGAGGTGACGCCGAGGATGACACCACCCGCATCGGACTTGTGCAGCAACCCCGGGACCACCGCCTTGAGGACGGCACGGCCCCCGCACTCCTCCACGGCCGCCACGGCGTCGTCGGCTGACGAGGCCATCCGACCGACCGGAATGGGCAGACCGCCAGCGGCCAGGAGGGCCTTGATGCGGTCCTCGCCATCCCCAGGCGCGGGCAACTCGGACGGCTCCGATGTGGGCACCACATCGGAGAGCGGGGTCATCGAGGATCGAGAGAAGGTGCGCAGCGCGGCGAGGGCAGCGACCGCGCGGGCTGGCGTGGGAAGGCAGGGTATGCCGGCCGACCGCATGCGCTCCCGCGCCAGAGGAGCGAGGTGGTCGGCCCCGGTCCGCACGGCGACGACGGGCTTGCCCGAGGACTCGCGGACGCGGGACAGAGCGTCGACCACGGCGTCGACATCTCCGCCCGTGAGGACGCAGAAGCAGGCCAGGATCGCATCGACCTCGGGGTCGTCGGCGATGGCGGTGAGGGCGCGGTCGAAGAGCGTGCGATCGCTCATCACGGTGGCGGTCACGTCGACCGGGTTGGCCGTCGATCCATACGCGGGGACGATCGCGTCGAGGGTCGCCGTCGTGCCCGGAGCCAGTGCGGCGAGTTCGAGCCCCCTCGCCTCCAGGGCGTCAGCGGCCAGGATCCCGGAGCCGCCCGAGGTGGTGACCACGGCCACTCGGCCTCCGGTCATCGGGGGCAGTCCCATCACTTCTCCGGCATCGAGCAGGTCCTCGACGTCATCGGCACGGTGCACGCCGATCTGCGCCAGCGCGGCATCGATGAGGCGGTCGCCGGTGGCGAGGGCGCCGGTGTGGCTGGCCGCGGCCGCGGCCCCGGCTGCCGACCGGCCCGCCTTGAGCAGGGCGACCGGAATGCCGCGGGCCACCACCTCGCGCAGGCTGGCCAGATCGGTGAGGGACTCGGCATACGCCAGAATCCCGCGGCAATCCGGCTCGGCCGCGATTGCGGAGATGACCTCGGCGGAGGTGACATCGGCCTCGTTGCCGGTGTTGACGACCCAGCCCAGTCCCAGGCCACGCTCCCAGGCGAGTGAGACCGCGCCGTAGCCCAGGGCCCCACTCTGGGAGACGAAGCCGAGCGGGCCGGCCACGAGCGTGGTCTGGGAGCCGCTGAAGAGGGGCGAGAACGAGCTCACCTGACCTCGGGCGGCTCCCACCGACCCGATGCAGTTGGGGCCGACGATGCGGAGACCTCCCTCGCGCGCCAGGGCGACCACCTCGTCCTGCAGTCGGTGCCCCTCCTCGCCGGTCTCCGCGAACCCACTCGTGCAGATGATGGCCACGGGGACCTGCGCCGCGATGCAGTCGGCGACCGCGGCCGGCACGCGCTGCGCCGCCACCATGATCATCGCCAGGTCGACCGGCCCGGTGGCCTCGCCGGCGGCTGCGAGACTGAGGTGTGACGGCAACCCGGCCACAGGCTCACCGTCGGGTCGGATGGGAAGGATGCGACCGGCATACCCGAAGCGGGTGAGGAAGTCGATGGGGAGCCGCCCCAACGAGCCCTCCCGGTCGCTGGCGCCGACGACGGCGACGGACTGGGCGTCCCACAGCGCGGAGAGGGTGTTGGGGGAGGGCATGTGGAGTATGTTGCCTTCTCGACGGTCGTCAGCGCAACGGAAGGTTGGATTTGATGGACTCACGATTTGCAGGACAGGTCGTCGTCATCACCGGCGGCGCCGGCGGGATCGGCCGTTCGCTGGGTGCCGGATTTGCCGCTGCGGGTGCCTCGGTGGCCCTCGTCGACGTCGACCTGGCGGCTGCACGTTCGGCGGCCGAGGGGCTCGCCGGCGGGAGGGCCACCGGGCACGCGTGTGACGTGGCGGACGGGGCAGCCGTGGATCGGACTTTCGAGGAGATCGCCGCCGAGCACGGTCGGATCGATCACCTCGTGACCCTCGCGGGTGGCTCCCTCGGCACTCCGCCCACGCTGGAGGACATCACGGAAGCGGACCTCTCGCTCGTCCTCGATGTCAATGTGAAGGGGACCTTCCATTGCGCCAAGGCCGCGCTCAACCACATGACGCCGGGGGGGAGCATCGTCACCGTCTCCTCAATCGGAGGACGTCAACCGTCGCCTGTCACCGGAGTGCCCTATGCGGCGGCCAAGGCGGCCGTCTCCGGGTTGACCCGCAAGCTGGCCAAGGAGGTCGGGGGACGCGGCATCCGAGTCAACTCGGTCGCCCCGGGGCTCTTCCTCACGGACCGGCTGACCGCGCGTTATGCGGCCATGCCTGAGGAGGAGCGTGCCGAGGTGCTCGGCGCCATTGCTCTCGCGCGCTTCCCCGAATTGGCCGAACTCGTCGAGCCGATCCTCTTCCTGTGCTCGTCGGCGTCGTCCTACATCACCGGCGTCACGCTGGACGTCAACGGTGGTCGATACATGCCGCTGTGAGGTTCGGGTGCCCTCACGCTCCGGCGACGAACTCGACCTCGCTGAGGAGCGTGAGTCGCTCGTGCTCGCTCCACGGCGTGGCCCGACCGCCCAGGGGTGCGTGCGCCACGACATGGTGGCCTTCGACGAGGAGGGCGTCGTCGGGGCCGGTGGCTGACCAGGCGAAGGTGGCCGAGGTCCGCCCGACGCGGGCCACGCCCAGGGTCACGATGAACGGGTCGCCGAAGTAGATCCGTCCCCGGAAGTCCAGATCCACGTGCACCCGCGGCGTCGCAGGGGTGACGTCGGCGAGGCCCAGGCGGGCCCACAGCAGGTGTTCGGCCTCCTCGAGCCAACGCAACGCCGCCGAGAAGTGGTTGTGTCCGGCGGCATCGGTCTCGGCCCACGCCAAGGTGCGGTGTTGCACGATCTTGGCGCCGGTGATCTCCTCGCGATTGGCCATGCGCAGAGCGTACGTCACTCATCGTGCCGTCGAGACGATCGTAATCATGACGAAATACGCCTTTTTCGACGGTAGTCATTGACACGACATATCAGACCTGTCAGTGTTCCCTCTCACACTGACCCACCGAGGGGACGCCCTCCCTGCGGGTTGACAGTCACGGAAGGACACCCGCTTGAGCGCCGCGATCGGGCCCGGCCCCCAGGTCATGCCGCAGGTGCCCACCTTCGCGATGACGACAGACGCAGGGGCCACCCCATGACAACCCAGGGCTCACGGCATACGACATCATCAAGGGAACGGCCGCAGGGCCGGTGCGAGAAGGAGAGCGAACGATGAAGATCGCAGTCATCGGCGGCGGACCGGGCGGGCTCTACTTCAGCGCCCTCATGAAGCAACTCGACCCCTCCCACGAGATCACCGTCTGGGAGCGCAATGCGCCGGAGGACACCTTCGGCTTCGGCGTCGTCTTCTCCGACCAGACCCTGTCGGGCATCGTCGCCTCCGACCGCGACGTCTTCGAGGACATGGGTGATGTCTTCGCCTACTGGGATGACGTCGACGTCGAGATCAGGGGCGAGCGCTTCTCCATTGGTGGCAACGGTTTTGCGGCGATGAGCCGCAAGGACCTGCTCAAGGTCCTCCAGCGACGGGCCGTCGACAAGGGTGTCACGATCCACTTCTCGACCGATGCTCCACCGGTCGAGGAACTCATGGCCGAGTACGACCTCGTCGTTGCCTCCGATGGCATCAACTCGGCCATCCGCGGACTCGACCTTGCCCATTTCGGCGCCACCGAGGACTGGCGTTCGATGAAGTACATCTGGCTCGGCACGGACACCGTCTACGACGCCTTCAAGTTCTTCATCAAGGAGAGCGAATGGGGGGTGATGCAGGTCCACGCCTATCCGATGGACGATCAGAGCAGCACCTTCATCGTCGAGATGGACGAGGACGTCTGGCGCCGAGCGGGATTCGACAAGGTCGACGCCGCATCGCTTCCTCCCGGCGTGAGCGACGAGGAGTCGATCGAGCGACTGCGCGGCCTGTGGGCCGACGTGCTCGAGGGGGGTGACCTGCTCGCCAACAACAGCAAGTGGATCTCGTTCCGGACCGTGCGCGTCGAGACCGCGGTCAAGGACAACCTCGTCCTCGTCGGCGATGCGGCCCACTCGGCCCACTTCTCGATCGGCTCGGGGACCAAGTTGGCCATGGAGGACGCCCTGGCTCTCGCCGCCTGTCTGGGTGAGCAGCCGACGATCGAGTCGGCGCTCAAGGCCTTCGACGACGAGCGGCAGACCATCGTCAAGTCCACCCAACGCAGCGCCCAGGCCAGCCTCGAGTGGTTCGAGGAGTTGGCGCAGTACGTCGGTCAGGACAACGAACAATTCGTCTTCAACCTCATGACCCGCAGCCGCCGCATCACCTACGGCAACCTGGAGGAGCGCGACCCGAAGTTCATGGCCAGGGTCGACGAGTGGCTGCTGCGTGACCAGCAGGACTCGGGCCGCGTCCCCACCGAAGGCGACTTCGCTGTCCCCGCGGGCCAGAGCGTGCCGCCGATGTTCCTGCCGTTCACCATCAAGGGCCGCACCCTACGCAACCGGGTCGTCGTCTCGGCCATGGACATGTACTCCTCCGTCGATGGGGTGCCCGGAGATTTCCACCTCGTGCACCTGGGCTCTCGGGCCATGGGCGGCGCCGCTCTCGTCATGACCGAGATGGTGTGTGTCTCGCCCGAAGGGCGGATCACGCCGGGATGTGGCGGGCTGTGGACCGATGAGCAGCAGGAGGCCTGGTCGCGCATCGTCGCCTACGGCCACGACTTCGGCGCCCTCATGGGATGTCAGCTCGGCCACTCGGGTCGCAAGGGCTCGACGAGGCTCATGTGGGAAGGGATCGACCAGCCTCTCACCGAGGGCAACTGGCCGCTCATCGCGCCGTCGCCGATCCCCTACCTCGATGGCATCTCCCAGGTGCCGCGAGAGATGACGCGCGAGGACATGGACTCCGTGCGCGACGACTTCGTCGCGGCGGCGCGGCGGGCCGCCGCGGCCGATTTCGACGTCCTCGAGTTGCACTGCGCCCACGGCTACCTGCTGTCCGGCTTCCTCACGCCCGTGAGCAACCAGCGCACCGACGAATATGGCGGGTCGTTGGAGAACCGGTTGCGCTACCCGCTCGAGGTGTTCGACGCCGTCAAGGCGGTGTGGCCCGAGGACCGCCCTCTCTTCGTGCGTGTCTCGGCAACCGACTGGGTCCCGGACGGGCTCAGTCAGGAGGACTCCATCGCCATCGCCGCGGCCTTCGCCGAGCACGGTGCCGACGTCATTGACGTCTCCACGGGCCAGACGACCTCCGAGGCCAAGCCTGCCTTCGGGCGCTCCTATCAGACTCCGTATGCCGACCGCATCCGTAACGTCACTGGCGTCGCCACCATGGCGGTTGGGTCGATCAGCAGCTGGGACGACGCGAACACCACCGTGGCCGCGGGTCGAGCCGACCTCACCGCCCTCGGGCGGCCGCATCTCTATGACCCGCACTGGACACTTCACGCCGCCGCAGAACAAGGTGTGTCCATGCCCTGGTTGCGGTGGCCGGATCAATATCTCGCCGGCTCACGCAAACCGCCCGCCGGCCGATCGGAGGAACCCAAGCCTCGTCTGGAGCTCAAGCCGGCCGAGTCCGTTTCCGCCTCGCGCCCGAGCCGGTGGCGTCCGGTGAGTGCTGGGTCGGACCCGTCCTGACCCGACACCCCCAAGAGTCCATCCACCCGTTTCATCCACCTGTTCATCCACGCTGCACCGCCGAGCCGACCGGCCCGGCCGGGAACTCCTCGAAAGGAAACCCTCATGACCGATCTGACTGCGCTCGCCGCGGCCATCGTCGACGGTGGCGTCGAGGTCGTCGACCTCACCTCGCCGCTGCACTCCGGGACGCCGATCCTCTCGTTGCCGCCGGAGATGGGCCAGACCCAGCCCTTCACCCTCGAGCTGATCAGTGAATACGACGACAACGGCCCCGCCTGGTATTGGAACAACTTCCACACCGGCGAGCACACCGGCACCCACTTCGACGCCCCCATCCACTGGATCACCGGACGCGACCTGGACGACGTCTCGCAGGTGCCGGCCCAGCGCCTCGTCGGACCGGCCGTCGTCATCGACAAGACCGCCGAGGTCGAGGCCAATGCCGACTACCTCCTCGACGTGGACGACATCAAGGGCTGGGAGGCCGAGCACGGTCCGCTTCCCAAGAACGCCTGGGTCCTCTTCCGCACCGGGTGGTCCTCGCGTGGGGACGACGCCGCAGCCTTTGCCAATGCTGACGACATGGGCCCCCACACCCCGGGCGCGACGGCTGCTGCCGCCGAATACCTCGCCGCCTCGGACATCCTCGGCTGGGGTGTCGAGACCGTCGGCACCGACGCCGGACAGGCCTTCGGCTTCGAGCCGGCCTTCCCGTGCCACACGATGACCCTGGGCGCCAACAAGTACGGCATCACCCAGTTGCGCAACCTCGACAAGCTGCCGGTCACCGGTGCGATCGTCATCGCCGCCCCGCTGCCGATCGTCAAGGGTTCCGGGTCTCCCTGCCGCGTGCTCGCCCTGGTCGCTCGCTGATCAACCCACGAGGTCCCCGGTCGCTGCGCTCGCAGTGACCGGGGACCTTGCGATTGGGGCGAGAGCCCGGGACTGGTCAGGTGACCGTCGTCGGCTGGAGCACCTCGGTGGCCTGGAGCGCCAGTCGGTCGGGCAGACCCTTCGACAACAGCGCCGCGTCGAAGGCGGTCCAGTGTTCGTCGGCCAGGGCCGCCTCGATGAGTCGCGCCACGGTGGGTGCTGCGTCCGGTTGACCGGCGAGCCGTTGGGCCGCACCGATGATCGCGCGGAAACTCTCCATCCCATGGGCGTGGGTCTCCCCATAACCCTTGATGACGCGCTGGGCTCGGGCCATCTCGGTGGCCAGATCGGCGTCCACGGGGACCGTCGCGACGATCCGATCCAGCCAGGCGTCGATGAGGGCCTGTTCGTGCCGGAAGCGCAGGGTCCGAGGACGCATGGGCCGCAGACGCGCGAGCAGCGACAGGGTGGTGTAGCCCCAGAAGGAGGTGGTGTTGACGACCATCCCGCGACCGGCGATGCGATCGACGAGCGCGCCGAACAACCGGGAGCGGCGCAGCACGCGACCCAGGCCGGCCGGCATGGTGTCGGTGACCTCCTCGAGCTGCGGGTGCAGATATTCGCGCACGCTGGTGAGTTGGCCCTGCTCGGCGCGGGCCTCGGCTCGGGTGCGCTCCAGCCGGCCGAGCCGCGTCTTCTGGAGGGCCACGTGGATGGTGTCCTGGTAACACATCCAGAGGGCGATCCCGCGGGCTGCCTCGGTCGACAGGGCAGCGGCGCCGTCCCGATCGGGATCCACGGCGACCACCCGGGCCACGCGCTGCAGGTAGAGGTCGGCATACGACGTGCTCTGGTAGATCGCGGTGCGCTGCACCCCGAGCAGGGCCATGGCTCGGGCGGGTGCCGGCACGGTGTCGGTGACCTGCCCGGCATACGAGGAAAGGGCCGGGCCGACGAGGGAGGTGGGCTCGGCGATGGCCCGGGCGACGAGTTCGGCGTCCTTGCGGCTGCGCGCCTCCTCGGGCGTCTCCGGGCGGCGACCGATGCTCACCGGCACCGGGGCGCGTCCCGAACCTTCCTCGGTGTATGCCGTGGCGGCCGGACCGTCGATGGCCGCCTTGGCAACGTCGAAGGCGCGGGCGAAGGTGCGCAGGCCGTGCTCGACGCCCTTGCCGAAGGCCCGGATCTGCTCCTCGAAGTCCGAGCGATCGAATGGCAGGGCTCCCGTGGCGCACAGGGCCCCGAAGAGGGCTGAGGAGATGACGCTGCGCTCGGCGACGGCGATCTCCATGAAGTCGGCGCCGACGAAGACCTTGCTGGCCGCCTGCGCCCCGTCGAGGATCAGGGCCGAGTCGACCCGTCCGTCACCGGGGGTGATGCGCTCGGTCATCGAGTAGACCCGGTTGGTCGAGGCGATGAGGGTGGTCCGATCGGGGGTGACGAAGCCGCGCTGGATCGAGCGGCCGGCCTCCATGAGCTCGCTCGCGATGACCACGTCGACCTCACCGGGGGTCGGGAAGAGGCTCATCACGGGCTCGTCGCGTCGGACGAGGTGCGTGCCGTCGGGTGTGGATTCGGCGTTCGCCGTCGGCAGCAGGTGGGGAGGGAAGAGTTCCACGTAGTAGACGGTGGCGCCGGTGCGCTGGGCCACTCCGGCCACGGAGGTGTTCTGGGCGAGCCAGCCCTTGGATCGCGCGAGCTCCACGATCCAGTCGGAGAGCACGCCCCCGCCCTCGCCACCCATCGCGAGGATCGCCAGGGTGAGGGGTCGTCGCCCGTCCTGCCAGGAACCCATCAGCTGGCCTCGAATCGGGCGATGCGACGCTCGGGTCCGCGGGCGAGCACACCGATCCACCAGGTGCGGATCCGTCCGATGAAACGATCCCAGCCGTTCGGGTTGACGATGACGTCGGTGCGATAGAAGGACGGGCACAAGGACGCCGCGTGGGCATTGGCGCCGCACACGCCACACCCGACGCACGAGTCGAGCACGGTCGCGATCGGGTCGATGCGCATGGGGTCCGGGTTGGGGGCGATGTTGAGGGAGGGACAGCCGGAGACCCGGATGCAGGCGTGGTCTCCGGTGCAGGTGTCCGGGTCCACCCCGAAGCGCTCGCGGACCACCCGCTCGCCCTTGGCGACGGCGGCGGCCATCGCGGGCTTGACTCGGCGCTGACGGTTGAGTTGGCACTCGCTCTGGGCAACGAGCACCTTGGGTCCGCGGATGGGCTCGGTGAGGGCCTCGAGGAAGACATCGCGCATGTGAGCGATGTCGTAGGTGTTGTCGACGGTCTTGGCCCACTCGACACCCACGCCCCGCACGGCCTTCTCGATGGGGTGCTGCGTGCTGCGGATCGGATTGTCGGCGCGGGAGGAGAGCAGGTCCTGACCTCCGGTGGCCGCGCTGTAGGCGTTGTCGACGATGACGAGCAACTGGTCGGTGTTGTTGAAGACCGCGTTGCCGACGCCGGAGGTGAGTCCGTTGTGCCAGAAGCCACCATCGCCCATGAAGGCGATGGTGCGCCGGTTGGCCTTCTTGGAGTTCAGGGCCGCCGCAGCCGCCGACCCCAGGCCATAGCCCATGGTCGTCGCGCCGAGGTCGAAGGGCGCATTGATCGAGAAGAGGTGGCAGCCGATGTCGGCGCTCACATGGTGTTGGCCGGTCTGGCGCTCGGCGAGCTTGAGGGCGGCGAAGATCGGACGCTCCGGGCACCCGGTGCACA
Source organism: Phycicoccus sp. (assembly GCA_035418665.1). Classification (GTDB taxonomy): domain Bacteria; phylum Actinomycetota; class Actinomycetes; order Actinomycetales; family Dermatophilaceae; genus Phycicoccus_A. The sequence continues at coordinate 655 of DAOLRO010000011.1, read as the reverse complement.
GCCCTGGCGGACGAGCCTGGATGGCGCGCCCGTCGACGCGGGTGGCGAAGGGTGAGGCGGGGTCTCCGGCGGGCAGCAGGAGGCTGGGGCGGGCGCCGACCAGATCGGGACGGTAGCGGTCGAGGAAGGTCGTCAACCCGCGGGTCACGGCCGCCGTCGTGTATTCCCCTGCCATCGGCAGCATGTCCTTGCCGTGCAACGCCGTGTCGAGCCCCCGGCGGCGCAGGATGGCGTGGAGGTTCTGCTCGATGTAGTCGGGCTGCCCCTCCTCGATGAGCAGGACGGCCCGCTTTCCCTGACAGAAGTCGACGATCTCGTCATCGACGACGGGATAGGTGACATTCATGACGTAACGGGGAATGTCGCTCTCTCCCAACGCATCTGCGCAGCCGAGGAGCTCCATGGCTCGGTTCAGGGTGTTGTAGCAACCCCCTTGGGTGATGATGCCGATGTCGTCGGCGCTGCCGTCGAAGACCTCGTTGAGGCCGCGCTCCTTGATGAAGCGGACGGCGGCCGGCCAGCGCTCGGTGATCTTCTCCTGCTCGTGCTGGAAGCTCGCGGGCGGCAGCACGATCCGGGAGAGGTCGCGCACGGGATTCTCCACCGCCTCGGTGACCGTCATCGGCGGACGTTTGTTGTCCTTGGCGATGAAGGA
>DAOLRO010000010.1:0-28080 GCA_035418665.1 Phycicoccus sp. | reverse complement strand
TTCGGTGGGTCCGTCGCCGCCCTGCGGCTCGCCGAGAAGGGGTATGCCGTGCTGGCCCTGGAGGCCGGCCGCCGCTTCGAGGACGAGGACTTTGCCGAGACCTCATGGGACGCCAAGAACTACCTCTGGGCGCCGGCACTGGGGTGCTACGGCATCCAACGGATCCACAAACTGCCTGACGTGATGATCCTTGCTGGAGCCGGCGTCGGCGGCGGGTCACTCAACTACGCCAACACCCTCTATCGCCCGCCCCGGCCCTTCTATGACGACCCCCAATGGCGCGACCTCGCCGACTGGGAGACCGAGCTCGCCCCGCACTATGACACCGCGTCGCGCATGCTCGGCGTCGTCGAGGAGAACCCCTGCGAGGGCCCGGTCGAGGAGGTCATGCGTCAGGCGGCGGCCGACCTGGGCGTCGCGGAGACCTTCCGCAAGACCCCCGTGGGAGTCTTCTTCGGCGCCCCTGGTGTGACGGTGCCCGACCCCTTCTTCGGCGGTGAGGGACCGGCGCGCACAGGCTGCACGATGTGCGGCAACTGCATGGTGGGCTGCCGAGTGGGTGCCAAGAACACCTTGATGAAGAACTACCTTGCGCTGGCCGAGCGGCGGGGCGTGCGGATCGAAGCCATGCGCACCGTCACGCATCTCGCCGAGATCCCGGGCACCCGTGGGAGTGACGGCCGCGCGGCATACCGGATTCGTCACGAGGCGACCGACGCGCGAGGTGACAGGGACGCCAAGGTGACCCGTGCCCGCCATGTCGTGGTCGCCGCGGGTACGTGGGGGACCCAGTCGCTCCTGCACGAGATGCGCGACGAGGGTCACTTGCCGCGGATCTCAGTGCGTCTCGGGCACCTCACGCGGACCAACTCCGAGGCCCTGCTCGGTGCGCAGACCGAGGATCCGCCGGCCGACGTCGACCTCACCCGTGGCGTCGCGATCACGGCGTCGTTTCACCCCGATGCCGACACCCACGTCGAGAACGTCCGCTATGGCAAGGGCTCCAACGCCATGGGACTGCTGTCGACGATCATGGTTCCCGGTGACACGGGGCGACCGCGGCCGCTGGAGTTCCTCGTCCAGCTCATCCGGGACCCCAAGCCAATGCTCAAGACCTTCCCGATGGCGCATCGGTGGAGCGAGCGACTGATCATCGGGCTGGTCATGCAGTCCCGGGACAACTCGCTGCGCGTGTGGCGCACCAAGGGGCGGTTCGGTCGGCGTACGCACCTGACCTCAACGCAGGGCCACGGTGAGCCCAACCCCACCTATATCGAGGCGGGACATCGCTCGATGGAGGTCGTGGCCAAGCGGCTCGCGGAGGCGACGGGGCAATACACCGTGGCCGGGGGGAGTTGGAGCGAGGTCTTCGACGTGCCTCTGACGGCCCACTTCTTGGGTGGGGTGGCCATCGGTGGCAGCCCCGAGACGGGTGTGGTCGACCAGTGGCACCGGCTCTTCGGGCACCCCGGCATCTCGGTCGTCGATGGCTCGACGATCTCGGCCAACCTCGGTGTCAACCCGAGCCTGACGATCACGGCTCAGGCTGAGCGCGCGATGTCCTTCTGGCCGGCCAAGGGCGAAGCCGATCCTCGCCCTGCGCCGGTGCACTGATCGCGTCACCCCGACTCCTGGCCTTGCTCCGCAGCGTGGGTCCCTGAAGACCGGGGCGCCCCGGCCTAGGGTGCGAGCGTGAGGAGGGCTGATCATGCAGGTGAGCCATGACCCCGTGTTCGTGCGACGGCGTCGAGTGGCGCTCCTTGTGGCCCTCACGCTCATGCTCGCGCTGATCATCTCGACGCGCTGGGTCTGGGCTGCCGCAACTGCCCCGGATGGCGATCCGGCGACCGCCACCTCTGGGTCCGCCGCCGCCCAGCCCCTTGCGGCCGCTGCATCCGAGCCGGCAACTCAGTCCAGCACCGCGAGTCCCTCGGCGCCCCCGAGCGTGGCGGCGCCGAAGCCGTCGGCCAGCGTGAAGCAGGGCGACCTCGCACCATCGGGGGAGACCACGCCCGTGCGGATCCAGCGACTCTCCGGCAACCTCGCGAGCAAGTCGGTCGACGCATCGGTCAACGGCCTCGTCTTCGCCCAGAACATGATGTATCAGCACTCGATCTCGGTCTTCGGCGCCGATGGCGCCCTCCTCAAGACCATCCCTGACACCGTCGACCTCTCGCGGTTCGGCATCGCCGGGCACCCGGGCCTGAGCAAGGGTGCACCGGTCGAAATGGCCTTCAGCCCTGACGGTCGCACCGCCTGGGTCTCGAACTACCACATGTATGGCGAGGGCTTCAGTGCCGAACCCAAGGACACCTGCTCCAGCGGCGACGGCGCGACCAACTCCTTCCTCTACAAGGTCGACACCAGCAGTCTCGAGATCGTCAAGGTCGTCGAGGTCGGGGTGGTCCCGAAATACGTCGCGGTGACCCCGGACGGCAAGCGCGTGCTCGTCACCAACTGGTGCTCCATGGACATCAACGTCATCGACACCGCGACCGACACAGTCGTCGCGACCGTGCCCAGCGGCGGACGCTACCCCCGCGGGATCGCTGTCGCGAAGGACAGCCGCACGGCATACGTCGCCCTCATGGGGTCGAGCAAGGTGATCGCCCTGGACCTCACGACCATGGCCGTCCGCGACTTCGCCACCCCGGGCTCGCGCACGCGCCACCTGACCATGTCACCCGACGGGACCAAGGTCTATGCCACCAACTCCGGTGACAACAATGTCGTCGAGCTCGACGCCGCGACCGGTGCCATCCTCCGCAAGGTGACGGTGGGGGCGGAGCCGCGCTCGATGACCGTGAGCGCCGATGGGGGCGCCCTCTACGTCGTCAACTATGACGCGGCGACGATGAGCAAGATCCGCATCTCTGACTTCACGGTCGTGGCCACTCTGCCAACGGATGGCAACCCGATCGGCATCACCTACGAGCCGACGAAGAAGGCGGTCTGGGTGGCCTGCTACGGCGGGACGATCCTGGTCTTCGACGACTCGCGCAAGGCCGCCTGAACCCACGGGCTGAGTTCAGATCAGTCCGGTCTGGCGAGCTGCCGCGACCGCCGCAGTGCGGGACTCCACGCCCAACTTCTCGTAGAGATGGTTGAGGTGGGTCTTGACCGTCGCCTCGCTGAGGAAGAGTTGGCGCGCGATCTCACGATTGGAGCGCCCGGCGGCGAGATGCACGAGGACCTCGCGTTCCCGTGGCGACAACTCCGCCCGCCGAGTGCGCATCGTGGCCACCACCCTGGCCTCCAGGTGGTCATCGAGGATGGTCTCGCCCCGGGCCGCGGCTCTGACGGCCTCGACGATGGCCGCGGGGTCGGCATCCTTGAGCAGATATCCCGCGGCCCCAGCCTCCACGGCCCGGACGATGTCGACATCGTGGTCATACGTGGTGAGGATCACCACCGATGGTCCAGAATCGTTGGTGCGCAACGACTTCGTGACATCGACGCCGTCACCACCGGCTCCGAGGCGCAGGTCGCAGAGCACCACGTCGACGTTCAACGACTGTGCTGAGGAGATCGCCTCGTCGGCTGTCGCGGCTTCACCCACGACATCGACATCGTCCTGCCCGCGGAGCAGGGCCACGACGCCACCGCGCACGATTGGGTGGTCGTCGACGACGAGGACGCGGATCATGTCGGCTCACCCTCCGTCGGCCGCAGGGGCAGGTATGCCGTGAGCGCCGTCCCGTCGCCGGGTCGGCTCTCGATGTCGAGACCTCCACCCAGGGCGCGGAGCCGGTCCCGGCTGGACCGCAGCCCGTAGCCGCCGCCCGATGCTCCGGGGGATTCCTGCTGGGCCGAGGGCAACGTGGCCGGGTCGAAGCCGCGGCCGTCGTCGACGATGTCGAGCCGGACCGAGTCCCCGGCGTCGGTGAGGCTGACGACGACCTTGGACGCCCCGGCATGTTGGCGGACGTTGGCGAGCGCGCCTTGGGCCACGCGAAGCAGGGCTACCTCGACCGTCGTTGGCAGGGAAGACAATTCGCCGTCGACATGGAGATCGGTGCTCAGGCCGATTTGCTCGGCCAGGGAGTCGAGGGTGCGGCGGAGCGCAGCGGTGAGACCCGTGTCGGCAAGGCCATGTGGCGCGAGGGCTGCGACGACGCGCCGCGACTCGTCGAGTCCCTCGCGCGCGGAGGACTCCACCCGGGCGAGGGCCTCGGCCTGAGCGTCAGGGGATGATCCTGTTGCAGATCGGGCCGTGAGAAGGATCGAGGAGAAGGTCTGCGCCAGCCCGTCGTGTATGTCCCCGGCCAGTCGAGTGCGCTCGGCGAGGACTCCTGATTCACGTTGTGCCGCAACGAGTTCGGCGTGGAGTTCCTCGGTCTCAGCCTGCGCTCTCACGAGGGAGTCGACGAGGTGTTGCCGCTCGATGCCGTCGCGGACCAGGCGATGCTGGCCGATGGACACGGCGAGCGAGAAGACCGCTCCGATCGTCGGCCCGATCATGGCCGCCGACGTCACGGGGGAGGCCCCGCGCATTTGGAAGGCGAGGAGCACCGCGAGGATGACCGCGGTGTAGAACACGGCCCAACCGAGCCGCAGGAAATGTCCGGCGAGCAGCCAGAGGGACACGGCAACCCAGACGTTCTCACTCGAGACGAGCACTGTGCCCAGCCACGCCAGGGTCAGCCCGACGAGCCACCAGGTGGCCCAACGATGGCGGGGGTGACGGGCGAGAGCCAGCCCCACGGCATACCAAGCAAGAAGGATCCCCACCGAGAGGGCGAGCCATCCCGGAGAGGCGCCGGTCCGCAGGCTGCGCGCCACGCCGACGACCACGAGGACCAGAAAGAGCCCGTGGTGCAACCGAGCCAGGGCGGTCGACGTGGGCATGGTTGACACCCTAGACACCGCAAGCCGTTGGGCCCCCCACGTGTCGTGAGGGGCCCAACGTGCCTTGATGCGACCTACGGCGCAGTAAGTGCTGCCTCCGCAACACCTACTGCGCCGTAGCGGGCGTCAGCGGACGCCGCCCATGAGCCGGGTGAGCGTCTTGGCCGCCCCTGCGATGAGCAGGCCGACGACGATCGCCGCGACGCCGAGGAAGCCGAAGTAGACGACCTCGTTGTCAGGGTTGTAGCGCTGGCCGATGACGCCGGCGAGCGCGCTGCCGATGGCGGGGGAGAGGAAGAAGACGCCGACGGTCTGGGTCTTCCAGTTCTGCGGGGCGAGCTTGGTCACCAGGGCCATGCCCACGGGGGAGATGAGCAGCTCGCCGACGCTGAAGAGGAAGAGGATGCCGACGATGGCCAGCAGAGGCACGGTGCCCTTGCCGCCACCCGCGAACGGGATGAAGCAGAGATAGGCGACACCGAGCACGACCAACGCGATCGCGAACTTCAGTGCGGCGACCGGAGCGCGGTCGTCGAGACGGGCCCAGAGCCAGGCGAAGACGGTGGCCATGATGATGACCCAGACCGGGTTGATCGAGAAGATCCAGGCCAGCGGCATCGTCCAGCCGAAGATGTCGAAGTCGACGCGACCCTCGGCATAGACCGGGAGCACCGTGAAGATCTGCATGAAGAGCGACCAGAAGAGGACGCTGCTCACCCAGAGCGGGATGTAGGCCTTGAGGCGGCTCTTCTCGACGTCGCTCGTGCGGGCGCTGGTGAGGATCCGGGAGAAGTAGGCAACAGCCAGGGTTGCCGCGGTGATCGCGACCCAGGTCGAGAGGTTGCCGGGGTTGAGCAGGCCGGTCATCCAGAGGACGGAGGCGACCGCGACGATGCCGACGAGGACGGCGACGGGCTTCCACGTCTCGTTGGGGCCGAGGGGGTTCTTGACCGTCATCGTCTCGGGGGTGCGCACGTCCTTGCGGAGGGCGAAGTACATGACGAGGCCGAGAGCCATGCCGACACCGGCGGTCATGAAGCCGGCGTGGAAGCCCCACTTGCCCTGCACCAGGCCGGTGACGATCGGGCCGGCGAAGGCGCCGAGGTTGAGGCCGAAGTAGAAGAGCGAGAAGCCGGCGTAACGACGCTCGTCACCCTCGGCATAGAAGGTGCCGAGCGTGCTGACACCGGCCGCCTTGATGCCACCGCTGCCCAGACCGACGCCGACGAGACCGGCGACGAGGCCGGGGATGCCGGGGATCAGGCTGAGGCAGATGTGCCCGAGCATGACGAGGATGGCGGACCACAAGAGGGTGCGCTCCTGTCCCAGCAGTCGGTCGGAGACCAGACCCGCCAGGACGGTCACGAGGAAGCCCAGGCCCATGTAGGCGCCCATGACGCCCATGGCTGTGGGCTTCGCGATCCCCAGGCCCATGATCATGTACATCATGAGGATGGCTTGCATGCCCCAGAAGCTGACGAAGTCCCACATCGCCACGCCCCAGATGGGGAGCAGGGCCCGAGGGTGGCCGCCGAACATGCCGCCCGCTGGGCGCTCTGGCTGCTCGGTCACCGGCTCGGGGGAGAGTTGAGCGGTCATGAGGTGCCTCCCTTGGACAACGTTGTCCAGTGTCGCTAACATCGCCGTATGACGATGGAAACGAAGAGTAGCGATGAAATCGACGGCGCGCTAGAGAATCACGCTCTCGAGCCCGCGTCGTGTCTCTTCAAGAGCCTGGGTGACCCGACGCGACTGACGATCATCCAGCACCTCACGCTGGGCGAACACCGGGTCGTCGACCTCACCGAACACCTCGGCCTGGCCCAGTCCACGGTCTCGGCGCACTTGGCCTGCCTGCGTGACTGTGGGCTCGTGGTGTCACGCCCGAAGGGTCGTGCCTCGATGTGGTCTCTGGCCGTGCCGGAGTTGTTGGATCTGCTGCGCGCCGCAGAGGTGCTGCTCGAGGTCACCGGGGACTCCGTGACCCTGTGCCCGACCCACGAGGACCACGTCGACGACCCCGAGGCCACGTACGCACCGCACCGTCACATCCCCGGGCCCGCGGATGCCTGAGGAGGCCATCGCCACTCATGACCCGAGCGGCGGTTCGGGTGCCCCTGGCTCGACGCCGTGCGCGGTCGATGAGTCGGGTCGGGCGAGGGTGGCGCACCCGCCGCGGCGTCGTCCCGGACTACCGAGGTTCGGTGGACTCGACCACGGTGGTGATGGGCATGGTGACGACGCTGCCCATGGAGGCCATGGCCACGACGGTGACGGTCATGATCACGGCCACGATCACGGTGGACACCAGCACGTCACGGTGACGGCCGACACCGATCGTCGCTATCTCTGGGGGGCGCTCATCGTCCTCGCGGTCTTCGCTGTCGGTGAAGCCGTCGTCGCACTGGTCACCAACTCTCTGGCCCTCCTCACCGACGCCTTCCACATGCTCTCCGACATTGCCGCAATCGCCGCGGCGATCTGGGCGCTGCGGATCGCCGCTCGCCCCGCCACCGCGCGACTGACCTTCGGTTGGCGTCGCGCGGAGATCCTGTCCGCTCTGCTCAACGGCGCGACGCTCATCATCGTGGGCGGCTTCCTGGGTTACGAGGCGATCCGCCGACTCTTCGACCCACCGGAGATCTCGGGCTCAGCTGTCCTCATCACCGCCCTCGTCGGGGTGGCCGTCAACCTCGTGGCGACCTGGCTGCTCGCCAAGGCCAACCGAGCGAGCCTCAACGTCGAAGGTGCCTACCAGCACGTCCTCACCGACCTCTATGCCTTCATCGGCACCGTGATCGCCGGCGTCGTCATGATCACGACCGGTTGGGCCCGGGCGGACTCAGTGGCCAGCCTCTTCGTGTGTGCCCTCATGCTCCGCTCCGGCTGGCACCTGGTCCGGGCAGCCGGGTGGATCCTGCTCGAGGCAACTCCGAAGGACTACGACCTCGCCGAGATCCGTGACCATCTGATGGCCATCGACGGTGTCGTCGACGTCCACGACCTCCACGTCTGGACAGTGAGTGACTCGTTGCCGCTGGCGTCGGCTCACGTGACCGTGTCCGACCACTGCTTCACCGACGGCCACGCCACCGAGGTGTTGCGCAGCGTCCAGGAGTGCCTGCGCGGGCATTTCGACGTCGAGCACTCGACCTTCCAGGTCGAACCCGAGACACTGGCCGCGCACGCTGACCTGCACTGATGTCGACTACCGCCGAGATGACCCAGACAGCGCAGATGACCCAGACAGCCGAGACAACCGAGAGGACAAGAGGGGTGTCGGAGAACCGGATCGACCATCTCGTCATCGCCGCCGAGGACCTCGTCCGTGGCCGCAAGTGGGTCGAGGAGATGCTCGGCGTGCCGATGCAGCCGGGTGGCGAGCACCAGATGTGGGGCACCCACAACGTCCTGCTCGGCCTCGGCGGGGGCACCTATCTCGAGGTGCTGGCGATCAATTCTGCTGTGCCGCAACCGGGTCCGTTCTATCCCTTGGGTCTTGGGGTGCCCGAGGTGCAGCGCCAACTCCGTCTCTCGCCGCAGGTGCTGCACTGGTTCGCCCGGGTCGAGGGCTTCCAGGGTGAAGGGGTCGAGGAGTTCAGCCGCGGCCAGAACCGTTGGCGCGCAAGAATGCCCACCGATGGACACCTCATCGAGGATGGGATCGTCCCGAGCCAGATCGAGTGGCTCACGCCGCCGCCCGCGACTCTCCTCCCTGACAGCGGCGTGCGACTCACCGAGCTCACTCTCGTGACCCCCGAGCCCGATGACCTCACCTCCCGACTCGCGGATCACCTCCTCGACCCCCGCATCCAGGTCCGCGAGGGCGACCGGCGTGAACTCCAGGCCACCTTCACCACCCCTCGCGGAGAGGTCACGCTGTGAGCCTCGTCGAGATCCCCGACACCGACTCCTGGACCTTCACCTCCGCGCACACCGGAGTCGAGCACCGCATCGACATCGCCCTCCCGACCGATCTCGACCACCGCCTCAGCCGAGCGGGGAGCGAATCCGGCTCCCCGGCATACCCTGTCGTGGTTGTCCTCGACGGCAACGTGACCTTCCCTCTCGTCTACGCGACGATGCGGATGCTCACGATGCACGGCGAGGCCGAGGAGGTGCTCATCGTCGGGATGAGTTATCCCGGCATCAAGGGCATGCGCGACGCGATGGCGGTGCGCACCCGCGACCTCACGCCGACCGAGACGAGTTGGTGGGACGACGTCTTCATCCACCACGCGACACCCGAGGCGCCTCTGCCGGACTACCTCGGCTCGGGGGGTGGTCGTCGTTTCCTCGACTGCATCACCCAGGAGGTGCTCCCGGCGGTGCACGAGCGCTATCCCACTGATCCCACGCGGGTCACCCTGCTGGGCCACTCCTTCGGCGGGCTCTTCGGGCTCGAGACTCTCTTCACGCGACCAGAATCGTTCTCCCACTATCTGATTGGCTCGCCCTCGGTGTGGTGGGACGGCCAGGTGATCCTCCGACACGAGGAGGAGTCGGCGGTCGCTCGTGAGGACCTGCCCGCCAACGTCTTCCTCGCGGTGGGTGGGGGCGAACCGGATTTCATGCTGTCGGACATGTATGCCGTGGCGCAGCGTTTGCGGTCGCATGACTACCCAGGGCTGTCGCTGACCACCCATGTGGTCCCGGACCAGAGCCACAAGGCGAGTGTGCCATCGTTCGTCCTCACCGGACTGCGGCATGTGCACGGTCGGGTGCACGTGCACCGTTGAGGCACTCATGGCAGCGGCGAAACACGTTGCAGCGCGGCGTTCCTCAGTGACTGCGAGTGCCGTGCCAGGTCCGCCACAGGGCGGCATAGGACCCATCGGCGGCGATCAACTCGTCGTGTGAACCCAACTCGCTGATGCGCCCGTCCTCCATGACGCAGACCCGGTCGGCGTCGTGGGCAGTGTGCAGGCGGTGCGCGATCGCGACGACGGTGCGTCCGGCGACGACTGCGGCAAGCGACCGCTCGAGGTGCCGGGCAGCCCTGGGGTCGAGCAACGAGGTCGCCTCGTCCAGCACGAGGGTGTGTGGGTCTGCGAGGACGAGCCGAGCGAGGGCGAGTTGTTGCCCTTGCGCCTCGGTCAGCGGATGGCCGCCGGACCCCACGGGTGTCGCCAGCCCTTCAGGCAGTGCGCGGGCCCAATCGGCGGCATCGACCGCAGTGAGTGCCTCGACGAGCTCGGCATCGGACGCCTCCGGTCGAGGCAGTCGCAGGTTGTCCGCCAGGGTGCCGACGAAGACGTGATGCTCCTGCGTGACCAGGGCGACTTCGCCACGCAGGGTGGGCAGGTCGAGGTCGACGAGGGGCACGCCGCCGACCGCGATCCGACCGGTCCGCGGTGCGTCGACCCCCGCCATGAGTCGGCCCAGCGTCGACTTCCCGGCTCCTGAGGGCCCGACGATGGCGAGTCGTTCGCCGGGACGCAGGTCCAGCGAGACGTCGTGGAGGACGTCGTGACCCTCGCGATAGGCATAGGAAACCCGGTCCACCGACAGGGTGGGCCCATCGGGTGTGGCTCCCGTGGGGGTCCGGTCGGGTGGCACCTCCGCGACTCCCAGGAGTCGCGAATAGCCCGTCGCGGCAACCTGGATCTCATCGAGCCAGCCGACGACTTCACCGATCGGCTCGATGAGTCGCTGTGCATAGAGGGTCACCGCGACAGCGGCGCCGATGGTGAGGGTCCCCGCGAGGGAGAGCCAGCCGGCCCAGAGCGCGGTGACCGCGACAAGCGAGCCAAACGCGATGTCCACCCATGGGAAGAAGCGGAGCCGGAAGCGCAAGGTCCAATGCTCGGAGGCTTCGGACTGCCTGAGCGCCCGACGATGGGCGGCACGGCGCCGCTCGGAGCGACCCAGCGCATCCATCGTCGCCAGCCCGTGGATCGTCTCCGAAGCGGCACCGGCGATCCCGGCATACGTCGCACGTTCCCAGCGATAGCCGGGGAGGGCGCGGCGGAGATAGACGCGCACCGGGTTCCAGAGCAGGAGTGGGGCCACGAGGAAGGCGACGACGGCCAGTGGGGCTGTGACCAAGGAGGCCACGACGATCGCGACGATGCTCGTCGACGCGACGAGGAGGCTCGGGATCCCTTGCCGCACAACGTGGGACAGTGCATCGACATCACCGGTCGTCCGAGCGACGAGGTCACCCGTGCCGGCCCGCTCCACGACAGACAGGGGCAAGCGCACCGTGCTCGCGACGAAGTCCTCCCGGACCTTCGCGAAGATCGCCTCGGCGAGCACGAAGGCCGAGCGCCTGGCAAACCAGGTCAGTACGGTCTCGATGAGGATGCCGACCACGAGGACGACGAGCAGTTGGTTGACCCGATCGAGGCGTCGCGCGCCGGTCACCTCGTCGACGAGATGGCCCACGACCCACGGCGCGACGAGGGCGACGAGGGCGGCGGCGCCATGCCACAGGAGCACGCCGGTGAACTCGCGCCGATGGGCTCGCATCACGCCAATAGCGTTGCGCCGCACCGTTGGCCACGTCGCGATGGGGAGGCGCCGACGCGTGTGGTCGGTGTGCAATTCGAGCGGCGCCTTCACTGGTCCTCGCCTCGGGTGACGATCTCTCGGTATGCCGGGTGGCTGGCCAGGAGGTCGGCGTGCGTCCCGCGGGCGGTCGCCTGGCCACCCTCGATGTGGATGACCTCGTCCGCTGCGTCGAGGACGAGCGGGCTCGCGGTCGTCAGGACCGTGGTCCGGTGGGTGCGAGCCGCACGGAGTCGGTCGATGATGCGGGCCTCGGTGTGGGCATCGACCGCGCTCGTGGGTTCGACGAGGAGCAGGATCTCCGGGTCGACGAGCAGGGCACGGGCGAGGACCAACCGTTGCCTCTGGCCCCCGGACAACGAACGACCCCGCTCCTCGACCTCGGTGTCCAAGCCGTCGGGGAGCGCATCGAGGATGTCCTCGCCCGCCACCACATGGATCGCCTTGAGGAGGGCCTGATCGTCAAGCGGCTCGTCGCTGGGCGCCAACTCGTCACGGAGTGGTCCGGAGAACAGTTCGGGGTGGGCCTCGGCCACGAGGGCATGAGAGCGCACGACCCTGATCGGCAGGTCGTCGATGACGACGTCACCCCACGTCACGCCGTGACGCCCCGGGCTGGTGCGACCGAGTCGAGCCAGCACCTCGGCGCCGTCCTCGGGTCGTGCGCTGACGAGCGCAGTGAGGAGTCCCGGCTCGATCCGAACCCCACTGACCGGATCGATCAGCGCGCCGCCCTCACCGGTTCCCAGACCGTCGAGTGTCACCAAACTGCTCCTCGGACCGGGTGCACTCGACACTTTGGTGACACTCGACTGTCTTCGGTGGGCGGGGCGGTCGGGGTGGTCGGGTGTGACGGCGAGGATCTTGGCCAGGCGTCGGGCCGATACACGAGTCGACGTGAGCCGGTCGACGAACTCGACCGCCGTGCGCAGCGGCATCGTGAGGAAGGTCGTGTAGCCGAAGAAGGCGACCAGTTGGCCAGGGCTGATGTCGCCACGAAGGGCCAGGTGTGCCCCCATGCCCACGACGACGAGGACGAAGACGCCGGGCAACAACACCTGAGCAGCTTCGAGCGTCGCCTGCACCCCTGCCAGACGCACACCGGCGGCGCGGACGCGACCGGACTGCACGGCATACCGGCGGACGAACTCCTCCTCACCGCCGATGCCGCGAAGGACGCGCAACCCGGCCACCGTGTCGGCGCCGAGGGAGGAGAGGATGCCGAACTCGGCGCGCAGGGCCTCCTGCCGGCGGCTGAGCGCCTGCATGACGAGAGTCAACGAGGAGATGAGAAGCGGGCCTCCCACAAGCAGGACGAGCCCCAAGGTCGTCGATGCCCTGAGCAGGATGACGGCCACGACGACGAAGGCGACGAGGGCGCCGGAGAAGCGCGCGGTGACGTCGAAGGCTGAACCCATGCGACCGAAGTCGGTGGTGAAGACGGTCAGTGCCTCACCCGCCGGCACCTCGCGCGTCAGAGCAGGGCCAGCACGTCGAGTGCCGTGGTCCGCAACGAGGCTTGAGCGGAAGGACGCGTGGAGCCAGTTCCGGACGGCGAAGAAGTGACGGGCCGCCGCGAGCAGGCCGATGGCCAGGCCCAACCCGGCGATCGCCGCCGACCACAGCAGGAGCCCACGCAGGTCCCGAGCGACGATCCCGGCGTCGATGGCGCGGCCGATCGCGGCGGGCTGCAGGGCGATGGCGACCATCCACGGCACCCCGAAGAGGACGCCTCCTAGGAGGGTCAGCCACTGCCGCCCGGCCAGCCACCACAGGAGGCGGTCGCCGTCCGCGGGGGCGGTCTCGAGGTCGCTGACCGGGAGGTCGTAGCGGAAGGGTGGCGTGAGCATGACCGGTCCACGCTAGGGCCTGCGGGGTGTGCGGGGCACCGGGTTTTCGCGGGCGCGGGTCGGGCCGGCGGATCACGTAGCCTGATCGGGTGTTGCGGACCGCCCTCAAGCCCAAGTGGTTGGGGTTGCTGGTCCTCGTGCTTGCCCTCTGTTACGGCTTCTTCCTGCTCGGGCGTTGGCAACTCGAGGTCGCCCGTGACTCCGCGTTGAAGGAGCAGTTGGCGCAGGCCAAGGCGCAGGCCGTGGTCACCGTGGAATCGGTGTTGAAACCCCACCAGGCCTTCCCCAATGAACTCTCCGCTCGCGCGGTGTCCGCGACCGGCCACTATGAGCCCACCGAGCAGGTGACCGTGCCGGACCGTCGACTCGACGGGGCCGCCGGTTATTGGGTCGTCACCGCGCTCCACACCGACGAGGGCCCCGTGCTCCCGGTCCTTCGCGGCTTTGTCACCGATGCGGCCCTGGCGCCCGCCCCACCCGATGGTCGACTCATGGTCGTCGGTGGGCTGGCACCGGGGGAGTCGCCGGTTTCGGGGGCTGCACTCCCCGACGGGCAACTCCGATCGGTCGACCTCGCCGTCCTCGTCAACCGATGGGACGGCGACCTCTACAACGCCTTCGTCTTCGCTCAGTCCGAGGAGGCCGTGACCGGCCAGGACGCGGTGAATCTCATCGAACTCCCCGACCTCCACGGACTCCAGCGGGTGCCCACGCCCACCGGTGAGGTCGGGCTGAACTGGCGCAATGCCGCGTATGCCGCGCAGTGGTGGGTCTTCGCGCTCTTCGCCCTCTGGATGTGGTGGCGGATGGTGCGCGACGACCACCGCAAGTCCCGCGAAACGGAAGCCGACGACGCGACCCCGGCGCACGGCATACGCGATGCCGGGCGAGAATGAGGGCATGACGGCCAACCAACCGGAGATCACTGACGTCCCCGGCACCCGCACGCGCCTGACCTTCTTCAAGGTCATGGCCTTCATCGTCGGCATCGGGCTGCTCGTGCTCGTCGTGGAGATGGTGCTGTCCTACGGCTTCGGGATGAAGGGCGACGACAACCCGCTCCACTGGTGGCCGCAACCACACGGCTTCATCTACATGGTCTATCTCGTGGCGACCGCGCTCCTCGGCTTCAAGGTGGGTTGGACTCTGCCCAAGATGGTCGGGGTGATGCTGGCTGGGTGCGTGCCCTTCCTGAGCTTCTGGGTGGAGCGCAAGGTGGCGCGTGAGGTCGAGGCACAGTTGGCGTCGGCGGCCGCCGGTAGCGTGACCTCGTGACCCAGGACAACCTCCAGTCCAAGCCCGTCGTCGTCGTCGACTTCGGCGCCCAATATGCCCAGCTCATCGCCCGTCGGGTGCGCGAGGCCGACTGCTTCAGCGAGGTCGTGCCGAGCACGATGTCGGCCGCGGACATCCTCGCCAAGGACCCGGCGGCGATCATCCTCTCGGGTGGGCCGTCGAGCGTGTATGCCGAGGGGGCGCCGACGCTGGACGCTGCCGTCCTCGAGGCGGGGGTGCCGGTCTTCGGCATGTGTTACGGCTTCCAGGCGATGGCCCAGGCGCTCGGGGGCGTGGTCGAGAAGACCGGACTGTCGGAGTTCGGGGCGACCCAGGCGCAGGTGTCGGACACGGCGTCGACCCTCTTCAACGGCCAGCCCGGCGAGCAGTCGGTCTGGATGAGCCACGGTGACTCGGTATCGGTCGCGCCGGAGGGGATGCGAGTCACGGCGACCACAGCCGGTGCTCCGGTCGCGGCCTTCGAGGACGACGAGCGCCGGCTCTATGGCGTGCAGTGGCACCCGGAGGTCATGCACTCGACCTTCGGGCAGCAGGTGCTCGAGAACTTCCTGCGCCGCGGCGCCGGTCTCGCAGGAGACTGGACAGCGGCAAATGTGGTGGAGGAGTTGGTCGAGTCGGCGCGCTCGACCATCGGCTCGGCTCGGGTGATCTGCGGGCTGTCCGGCGGTGTCGACTCCTCGGTCGCGGCTGCTCTGGTCCAGCGGGCGGTCGGGGACCAATTGACCTGTGTCTTCGTCGACCACGGGCTGCTGCGCGCGGGGGAGGCCGAGCAGGTCGAGAAGGAGTTCGTCGAGGCGACCGGGGTCGACCTCGTCGTCGTGGATGCCCAGGAACGTTTCCTGTCCGCGCTCGCCGGGGTCTCCGATCCCGAGGAGAAGCGCAAGATCATCGGGCGTGAGTTCATCCGGGTCTTCGAGCAGGCGGCACGCGACATCGTCGCGCAGCACTCCGGTGGCGGGGCCGATGGCGACCATGGGGACCACCCGGTCGAGTTCCTCGTCCAGGGCACCCTCTATCCCGATGTCGTCGAGTCCGGAGGCGGCACCGGCACCGCGAACATCAAGTCCCACCACAACGTCGGCGGACTCCCCGACGACCTGCAGTTCAAGCTCGTCGAGCCGCTCCGGCTGCTCTTCAAGGACGAGGTCCGTCAGGTCGGGCTCGAGCTGGGGGTCCCCGAGGCGATCGTCTGGCGCCAGCCCTTCCCAGGGCCGGGGCTCGGCATCCGCATCGTCGGCGAGGTCACGCGCGAGCGGCTCGACATCCTGCGCGCTGCCGACAAGATCGCCCGCGAGGAGCTGACCGCGGCCGGGCTCGACCGCGACATCTGGCAGTGCCCCGTCGTGCTGCTCGGGGATGTCCGCTCGGTCGGCGTCCAGGGTGACGGCCGCACTTACGGGCACCCGGTCGTGTTGCGGCCTGTGTCCTCGGAGGATGCGATGACCGCCGACTGGACGCGCGTGCCCTATGACGTGCTCGCCAAGATCTCCACGCGCATCACCAACGAGGTCCGCGAGATCAACCGAGTGGTCCTCGACGTGACGAGCAAGCCCCCGGGCACCATCGAGTGGGAGTGACCTGACGCTGGCGATCGCGACCACGCGGCTGGGTGAGCGGGTCACAAGAGTCGGCACACGGCATACATCGCCCCTGAATTGCCCCTGAGAAGTCGGCGGGCACCTTGACCTCGGCTCGCTCGTTGGGGAGCCTTGAAGGACAGGAGGACCGATGCACGCTCTGCTCACGACGATGCTCGCCCTGACGGGCGCGGGGCTGGCCACGTGGGGTTTTGCCCGCGCGTTGCGTCACCGTTTCTCGGTGCGCGATCGGCTGCGCTCGCTGCGTGGTCGCCGATCAGGCGTCATTTTGTATGCCGTGGGTTTCGTCCTCCTGCTCGTCCCGGATGTGTTGGCCGGGGCCGTGGTGGCTTCGGGGCCGGCTGACAACGAGGCGACCGCGGTGCTGGGTGCCTTGGGTGCCGTCATCTGGCGGGCGGCCGTGGTCCTCGGGTGCGGGTTGGGGGCGTTGGTGCTCTTCCTGACCAGTGAGCGAGTGACCCGTCCGGTGCAGGCAGGAGCAGTGGCTCTGGCCGGTCGGGTGCCGCGGCGCGTCGACTTCGAGCACGCACGGCTGCGTCGCCGCGAGGGGCTGGGTGAGTTCCCGCGTCAGTGGGGTGAGCTCGTCGAGCACGATCGTGCCCTGGCTCGGCGCCTCCTCGGTCAGGGCAACGGGCTGGAGACCGACTTCGGGGCCCATCGGTCGGCGCTGAAGGACTGGGATGACCCCGTGACGCGGCGCGCCATGGAGGCCCTGGTCGAGTGCGACCGGTTGCGCACGCCCGTGCCCCCGCGCGGGACGCGTGACGTGCTGGGCAGCGACTACGGTCGGGCCGTCGCGGCCTTTGACGCCGCGGTCGTGGCCGCCGAGATCAACGCCGAGACCAAGGCGGAGACCAGGGCCGGGACCAGGGCGGAGCAGCGCGCCTCCGCCTGACCCTTTCCATTTGAAAGTGCGTGACTTGCCGGTCGCGGAGCGATTTCTTCGGCGTGTCGTGCACTCTCAAATCGACATCTGCGTCAGGAGACGATGGCCATGACGACGATGAGCAGGAAGAAGAGGGCGATCAGTCCCAGGCACCCGAACAAAGGTGCCTTGCCCGGGCGACTCTGCTTGGTCAAGCCGATCGCGCCCTTGGTGAACTGATGCAGAGGCGCGGCATAGAACACCTCGACCACCTGCCCCGGTGCCACGTCGACGTCGATCGCGGCCTGGCCGTAGGTCCGCATCCACTGGGCCTGCAGCGCCACGTGGTTGCGCCCGGGCCACACCACGAGATCCTGCACCCCATAGCGCGTCGGCACGGTGTGCCCGTTGATCGTGCAACTCGGCACGATCATGTTCGAGGTCATCTCGCTGCCCTGGATGGTCAGCCGCACGACCCCAGTCGGCTGTCCCTGCGCTGGCCCCGGCTGGATGTTCATGTCCCCACTCATGGCCCCCGACCCTAACGCCTCGCGCGGGGCGAATCGGCTCTGCGCACGAATCGTGGCAGGCTTGGACGGCGGCGCGCTCCCCTCGCGCGCCGGGACGACAGCGAGGACGAACGACGCATGTGTGGCATCGCCGGCTATTACGGGCTGACCTCTGACCCTGCCCTGCTCCAGGCGATGAACGACTGCCAGACCCATCGCGGTCCGGACGGCGAGGGCACGTTCATCGAGGGCCCGTGCGGTCTGGCCCACCGGCGCCTGTCGATCATCGACGTTGCGCACGGCCAGCAGCCGATGGCCAGCGCCGACGGGCGCTACACGATCGCCTACAACGGTGAGGTCTACAACTACCTCGACCTGCGCGCCGAACTCGAGACCCTGGGCCACACCTTCACGACCGACTCCGACACCGAGGTTGTCCTCGTCGCTTTTGCGGAGTGGGGCGCCGACGCGTTCGACCGCTTCAACGGCATGTTCGGCCTCGCCATCTGGGACACCCAGAAGCAGCGGCTCACCTTGGCGCGTGACCACTTCGGCATCAAACCCGTCTATGTATGCCGGGTGCCGGCTCCCGCTGCGGGCTCCGGTGACGCTGTGGCGGGGGTTGGCGTGGACGGGGATGGCGGGCCCAAAGCAGAGGCCCTGCTCTTCGCCAGCGAGATCAAGCCGATCCTCGCCTCCGGCCTCTACGAGAAGAAGCCAAATGACCGCTCGATTTATCGCTACCTGAAGTTCCGCGCCCACGAGGACGGCACCGAGACCTTCTTCGACGGCATCGAGCGCCTCGCACCGGGGGAGATGCTGGAAGCCGATGCGGACGGCATACGCCGTCGTCCCTTCACCCGGCTCAAGGAGGAGTTGCTCGAGCTCGGGGAGTTGCAGCGGCCCTACGACGACGCGGCCGCCGCCGAATACAAGGAGCGTCTGGTCGAGGCGATCCGCCTGCGCCTGCAGTCCGAGGTCGCGGTCGGCACTTCACTCTCCGGCGGGCTCGACTCCTCGGCCGTCGCCGTCATCATCAACCAGCTCATCAACGCTGGCGACAAGACGACCGAGTCGGTGGGCCAGCAACAGAACACCTTCAGCGCCGTCTTCCCCAACTCGATCAACGACGAGGAGAAGTACGTCGACGCGGTCCTCGACATCTGCAAGGGACACGTCGCCGCGCACAAGATCCTGCCCACCGCGGACGAGTTCAAGGTCGACCTGCTCGACTTCATCCGCACCCAGGAGGAGCCGCTCATCTCCTCGGGTCCCTATGCGCAGTTCCAGGTCATGCGCGAGGCGACCAAGCACGTGACCGTGCTGCTGGACGGCCAGGGCGCCGACGAGATGATGGCCGGCTACATCCCCTATTACATGGTCTATCTGCGTCAGCTCCGCAAGCGCGGCAACAAGGCGATGGCGGAGGAGTTGAGCAAGAGCCTCGACGTTCTCTACCGTCTCGGCCGGTTCCGGCTCAAGGCCAAGCTCAAGGGCAAGAAGGACATCCCCGTCACCTCGATGATGGACGCGAGTTTCGTTGCGGCACACCGCAGCGAGACCTTCCACGTCGAGAACCATCACCTCAAGAAGCGCCTCGTCCAGGACCTCTTCCACAACAGCCTGCCGAGCCTGTTGCGCTACGAGGACAAGAACACCATGCGCTTCAGCCTCGAGGGGCGCGTGCCCTTCCTGGACAAGGAGGTCATGAAGTTCATCTTCAGCCTCACCGACGAGGCGATCATCAAGGACGGCTGGAACAAGCGCATCCTGCGCGACGCCACGCGCGGTCTGCTCCCCGAGGAGATCAATCGGCGTCGCAACAAGATCGGCTTCACGACGCCCCAGAACGAATGGTTCATGCGCCTCAAGAACCACTTCTACGGCATCTTCCTCAGCGAGTCCTTCGCGACCCGTCCCTATGTCGACCAGCGCGCCGTCCTCGAGGCCTTCGAGGGCTGGATCAAGGGCGCCAACGACGTGGACTCGATGGTCTTCTGGCGCTTCCTCAACCTCGAACTCTGGCTCCGGGAGTACTTCGACGAGAAGGACCCCGAGACCGAGGCCCGCGAGACCAGGATCAAGACCGACTTCGAACCCAATGAGGGCAAGAACCTCGACCTCACCACGAGCCGTGGCGAGACCGTGCGTCGCTACCCCCTGCGCACCGACCTCTTCACCCGCGACGACGACCTCGACCCGCGCGTCATGGCCCACATCGACGCCTTCTTCGCCGCCCTCCCCGAGGCCGGCCCGGAGCATCTCAAGGCCACCACCGGCCAGTGGTTCTACGTCATCTCCGAGAAGATCGTCGCCATCACCCAGGGCCGCAGCCAGTTCATCTGGGACATCAAGGTCGGGCGCCCGGCCCGCGTCCTCTCCAAGTACGTCACCCGCACCCCCGCAGGCATCGGCCTCGGGTCACCCTTCACGATGCAACTCGCCATCGAGGAGGTCGGCCTCCCGAGGATTGTGTATGCCGCAGTCGGCGGTGCCGTGGGCAAGCTCACCGGCCGCAAGGGACTCTTCTACGACCTCGTCGGCAATGACATCAAGGCGATCGACGGGCCGACCGAGTACTCGGTCTACCCGAGCAATGTGAGCGCCAAGCTTGCCCCGAAGGACTCCGACGGAGTCGCCGCCCGCCTGTCCGCGGCGATCCGCGAAAGGGTGCCCACGGCATACAAGGACACTTTTGGCGGGACGATCGTCATGGACGCCAACGACATCGGTCGTGATGTCCTGGGCAGTGACGTGCGGCCGAAGGACAACGAGCGCTTCGCCGAGATGTTCGCCGACAACCCGCTCGGGCAGGGCAGCCAGCAGACCCCGATGGCAATCGTCTTCGTCCAGCCCTGACCCTGGCTCGTCACCCGCGCTACGGCGCAGTAAGTGCTGCTGCAGCAGCACTTACTGCGGCGTAGCGGGCGTCAGGAGACTGCGGCTCCGTTGGCCCGGGCCGACTTCTTGAGGCTCGCGGTCCAGGCCAGCCACCCCAGGCCACCCAGCGGCACTTCCATGAGGTGGGTGATGACCGAGAAGAGGACGACTCCGGCCGTCGCGGCACCAGGGGCGGCGCCCCAGCCGACGAGTGCTGCAGCCGTCGCGGTCTCGGTGACCCCGAGCCCACCGGGCGTGATCCCGACAGCGGTGAGGAGCCGCCCGATGGCGTAGGCCGCGAAGAGGATGCCGAGCGGTCGATCCACGCCCACGTCCCGCATGATGACGATGAAAAGCACGAAATAGACCCCAAAGAAGCCGACCATGCCGAGCGTCATCGGGATCCAGCCGGTGCGGACGGTCTCGGTGATCCGGGCCCGCATCTCCCGGACAAGCTGGTCGATGCTCATCGTGCGGGTTCGCTTCGAGCGCTTGAAGAGGGGACGCAGGACCCTGTCGAAGAAGCGACCGATGCGCTGGGCCTGCCGCTCACTGGCGATCGTGGCGACCAGCACTCCGATGACGATGGCGCCGGTGACCATGCCGCCCACGGCCGCGTCGCGAAGCGCTTCGGGAAGGTCTCGGTTGCCCCACCAGAGGGCGACGATCGCGATGACGGGCAAGGCGATGCGCGCCAGGACGTTCCAGATCCCGGTGACGATCGCCATCGTCGACGTCGACCGGTTGTTGAAGCCCCACGAGCGACACATCGCATACGTGGCGGCCAAGCCCACTGCGCCGCCACCGGGGAGCAGGTTCGAGACCGACGATCCGCAAAGGTTGAGGATCAGGGCCTTGGCATGACTCAGACCGGGGAGCGCGCCGGTCAACGTGAAGGTGTAGCAGTAGAGACCCAGCAGCATGAGCGCTTGGAATCCCACGACGTGGGGGAGGGGGACTGCTGAGAGGGTGCCCCAGATCTCAGCCCATGAGGTCTTCGCGAAGAAGGGCAACCCCCAGATGAGCAACGCCCCGGCCAGTCCGATGCCGAGGCCGAACTGAACGACCTGGCGCACCGTCCACTGGTGCGGTCGGGAACCCGACACGTCATCCTCCGGGTCCGCGGCTGCCGCCGTTGATCCATCCTCCGATGGTTCGTCTGGCTCGTCGAACTGCTCGAAGCGGTCCTCGAAGGGCACCTCCGATCCGACCTCGCCATCGCCCCCTGCCTCGTTCATGTCAGTCCAACCCCCAGAAGATGTCGTCGACCACCTCGGCGCCAGCCGGGTGCTCTGGATCCCGAAACCACTCGTGCCCGAACACCACACGTGCCAACGGTTTCGGGATGCGCAGGAAGGCCGCCAGCGTCCGATCACCGGCACCGGTCGCCTGCGAGGCATGAGCCTCCATGGAGGCCCGCTTCGCCCTGAACTGCCCGCGCACGTCCACGCGATGGGTGATCTCGGAGCGCGCACTGTAGGCGTGGTCGAAACTGCGCGGATCGAACTCCGGCGGGAAGCGATAGATCTTCCCGACCAACCGGATCCCGCGCACGAGGGTGTCGCGCGGCACCGTGGCCTCGAGCACCCGTGGCGTCCGCGCGATCTCGGCGGCCCGTCGCCCGACTTCATGGACCCGCACGTGGTCGCGATGCCCGTATCCGCCGTTTCGGTCGTAGGAGAGCAACACGTCGGCCTGCTCGGTCCGCAGGATCGCAGCCAGTCGCTCGGCGGCCTCCTCCAAACGAGCGCGCGCAAACCGCACCTGCCCCACCGGGTTGGGTTCGAGGATGGGCCCGCTACCCGAGTCGGCATAGCCGAGCCATTCGACCCGTGCCACACCCAGGGCCGCAGCGCTCTCGCGGGCCTCGCGGAGTCGGACCTCTCCCAATCCGCCGTCGGTCCCGTGAAAAGAACTCGAGGCCAGGCCCATCCCGCCGTCGGTCGCCAGCACGAGCACGACGCGATGCCCTGCAGCGGCGGCCTTGGCCATCGTCCCCGACGTGAGCAGCGCCTCATCGTCGGGGTGGGCGTGGAAGGCCACCACCGTCCGCGGGGTCACCGGGGCGGCCGCGGCCGCAGGGCTCGAGTTCATCGCCGACCATCCTCCCTCATGGCAGGCTGGGTCCTCGTGAAGGTCGCCCTGCTGTCGGACTGCTACCTCCCGAGGCTGGGCGGCATCGAGGTGCAGGTGCACGACTTGGCGCACCATCTCACCCGGGCCGGCCACACGGTGGAGGTGTTCACGGCGACGGGCGACCCGGCATACCCACAATCGACCCACCCCACCGCGGACGACGGCGGAGTGCGCGTCCATCGCTTCGACCTTGGCCTGCCTGGGGGCATCCCGATCAATCCCCTGGCCGTCCCCGAGATCCGCCGGCGCTTGGGCGGCGGAGGCTTCGATGTCGCGCACGTGCACATGGGGGTCGTGAGCCCGTTCGCCGTCGACATGGCCCGGGTGGCGCTCGGCCTCGGTCTCCCGACGGCCGTCACGTGGCATTGCGTCCTCGACGGGTCCGCGGCGATCCACCGAACTATTGGGTATGCCGGGCGGTGGGCCGAGCGTGGCGCCGCCCTCTCCGCGGTGTCGGCCATGGCGGCCGACCGGGTGCGGGCGATTCTCCCCGGCGGACATGGGGATGTCAGGGTGCTGGGCAACGGCATCGATGTCGGCACCTGGGCGCGTACCTCGGACCGGCCGGAGACCGAACCCTTCCGGATCACGGCCATCCAGCGACTGGTCCGACGCAAGCGCCCGGAGGCCTTGGTCGACGTGCTCCGTCGCACGCGCGAACTCGTGCCCACGTCGACCGCCCTGTCCGCGACGATCGTCGGCGACGGACCCCAGCGAGCCGCGATCAGGCAGGCGACATCTGAGCACCCATGGATCTCGGTGCCGGGTCGTCTCACTCGCCCGGCGTTGCGCGAATTGCATTGGGACGCACACGCCTTCGTGTCGATGGCCCGGCTCGAGGCCTTCGGGATCGCGGCGCTCGAGGCGCGCACTGCCGGATTGCCGATCGTGGGCCTCGCCGGGACCGGCATGGATGACTTCGTCCACGACGGGGTCGAGGGTCTCCTCGCCACCGATGACGAGGATGTGGCTCGGGCGCTGGCCCGGCTGGCCACCGACCCCGACCTCCGCACGCGGATCCGCGATCACAACCGGACCACCCCGCCGGAGCAGGCCTGGCCCGACATCGTCGAGGCCACTCTCGCCGAATACCACCGCGCTATCGAGCAGGGGCGACGTTCGTGATCGAGGTCGTGGCGACCGACGCGGCCGGGGCGGTGGTGGCCGCCTTTCCCCTGGCCCATGGCGCGGACCCGGCGCTCGAACTCAGTCGCAGGGGCTGGGTCCCGCTGTCCGTGTCGGCATCCGGCTGGGCACCCCGGGTGACCCTTTCGTATGCCGTGGAGCCCGGTCCCGTGAGGCACACCTCCCAGCCCCAGACCGGTCGAGGCGAACGACGGCAGCGGCTCGCGGCATACGCGGTCGTTGTCGCCGACGACGGCGACGACGGGGTCCTGCTGACCGAACTCAGCGACAAGGTGAGTGGTGGCGCGGGACTCTGGCTGCTGCCCGGTGGTGGGGTGGATCCGGGGGAGGAGCCCACCGCCGCGATCGTGCGGGAGGTGTGGGAGGAGACGGGACAGGTGGTCGACCGGGTCGAGCTGGTCGACGTGCTGACCAGTCACCGCCCCGACTCGCTGGAGCAGGATGGGCGGCTGGTGGACTTCCACGCCATCCGATTGGTCCATGTGGCCCGTTGCCCGGATCCGACCGTGCCGGTCGTGCATGACGTCGGCGGGTCCACGGCCAGGGCGGCATGGGTGCCGGCGGCTGAGGTCCTGCGTGCCGATCGTCATGGACGACTCCCGTCCGGTCAGGTCCTGGCCACCTGGGTCCACCAGCTCTTCGCCGAGGTCCCGGAGCTGCTCAGGAGCGGGGGCGGCGAAGGCCAGCGACACCGAGGACGATGATCACGACTCCGAGCAGCACGATCCCGACAGGGGCGGCGACGGCCCAGTTGACCGACCAGTCCGTGAGCGACCAGACGGCGCAACCCGCGAGGGTCAGCAGCCCGATGAGCCCGATGATGATGGGTGTCGGCGCTGCGCCCTTGAGGTAGACCGGCTCCGCGGGTGCGGGGGATGCGCCGGATGCGGTGGCCTGTGAGCCCTGCGGCTGCTCGGGCGCGGTGGCCGAGTCAGCCAGTGCCTCACCGGAGTGGTCGAGGGGCTCCTCAGCTCGGGTGTCCTCGGTGGGGAACACCTCCTCCAAGAGGTCGGTCTCGCGCGTGTCGTCGACGGGCAACGGGGTGGTCTTGTCGGTGCTCATGTCACTTCTCCTTGAAGATCAGGTCGCCCAGGCCGACACTGACGTTCAGGTCGATCGGGGTGGGGTTTTCGGAGGCGTCGGCCGTGCGGATCACCGTCGTCTGGTTGACGCCGATCGCATCGGAGCGACCGGGGGAGCCATCCGCGAAGGGCCCGAAGTCCAGGCTGCCGAGACCGACATTGCTGTGGACGGTGACCTCGACGCCCTTGGGCACGAGGACGACGAGTTGGCCGGCTCCGACCGAGGCACTGATGGAGGTGGGCAGGGTCGCGGCGCGAGAGTCCGGCACCGTCGCCGGGTCCGTGGGAGCGGCGGGCTCGGCGGGATCCGCGGAAGAGGCCGAGTCGGGGGGTTGGGGGACCACCGGCACTTCAGCGGTCTGGTTGCTGTGGGTGCCGATGAGTTGGGAGAGGTCGAGGGTGGCCTCGCCGGCGCCGATGTTGTAGCCGGCATCCCCGGTGGGGGACCACGTCACGAGCTGGCCTTCACCCGGCCCGAAGGGGGCCTTCTCGACGACCGCTGAGGCCCCCACGGGGACGAGCAACAGCAGCGAGAGGACCGACGCCATGCCACCGCGGCGACCACTGAGGCCGAGGATGAGGGCCGCGATCGAGGTGATGCCGAGGGCGATGAGGACGCCGAGGAAGTGACCTGACCCGTTGAACTGGGTCGGTCCGTCGAGGAGGAAGCCGAGGCCATAACCGAGGACGGCCAGTCCCAGCACGATGGCGCCCGAGCCACGAGGGGCGCGGCGGCGCTGCGGCACAGGGGGCCCGTAGTTGACCGGGGGCGTCGGCACGGGCGGCACGGGGCCGGAAGGGCCTCCAAAGTTCGCGCCACCGGTGGGTGACCCAGCGGTGGGGTGAGCCGGTGCGTATGCCGGGGGCGCGGCATACGCCATGCCTTCACTTTCCGGGTGGGTCGCGATCGAGCCGCTGGCCCACGGTGGCGCGGGCGTCTCGGGGTAGGTGAGTCGAGCCATGGGGTTGCCTCCGGTCGAGGTGGGGTCGGACGCCGTGCCAGCGGTAGTGGACGTCGTGGTGGACGTGTCGGTGCTGGGGTGGGCGCCGGCCGTGGCGCCGCCCTGTGGAGCGGCTGCGTAGCCGCTGGGGCCGTAGCCCGTGGGGGCCACCGCTGCCCGGCCGTCGACCTTGCGATGGTTGACGACGAGCAGGATGATCCCGAGCGCGGCAATGGGGATGAACCAGCCGCCCAGCCAGGTGCCTTCGCCGAAGCTGATCCCGCTGAAGAGCAGGATCGAGAGGACGACGAGCAGCACGATGCCGGTCACGTCACCGCGGGCGACCTCCCGGAGCAGGATCTTGCCGCCCGCGTCGGGCAGGAGCAGCCAGGCGAGCACGTAGGCGACGAGACCGAAGCCGCCAGCGATGGACAAGATGATGACCAGTGCGCGGATGAGGAGGGGGTCGACCCCGACCCGACGAGCGATCCCGGCGCAGACCCCGCCGAACCAACCGGTTGAGCGGTCGCGTTGGATCCCGAGGCGGTGGAGCTGGTCCCAGAGGCCCTGCATGACGCTCGGTGTCGTGCCTGCCGCTGCGCTGGCCCCGGCGTGGGGAGGCGGGGGAGGGGCGGTGAAGGTCTGCTGCCCGTGGCCGGCAGGGTCCTGCGGGCCGGTCTCGAAGCCGGGCTGGCCCGAGGGTGCGGAGGGGGGTGTTGTCGTCATACCGATGATGTTTGCCGCGATGGGGCCCGGTCCGCGATGGGGTGCGACCCTGAGCCTCCCCTGACGACACCCCCGAACTGAGGCCCAGAGGCTCGGCGCACCTCCCGCGGTGCGTCAGGATGGGTGTGTGCCCACCCCCTATGACCGCGCGCCCGCGGCTGTGCTCCCCGCCGCGAGTCGGCCGCGACTCGAGCGGCCGCTCGCCGGACGCTGGCTCGGTGGCGTGTGCATCGGCATCGCGGAGCACCTCGGTCTCGACCCTCGCGCCGTCCGGTGGGCCGTGGCTGCGGTCTCCGTACTCGGACCCGGCCTCCCGGCATACCTCTTCCTGTGGGCGGTCACCCCGGTGGGTGGCACGCCGGTCGGAGTCGACCCGGCGAGTGGGGCCCCGGCCCCGTCGGTGGGGCGGGCCCTGGCCGGGCTGGAGCGCTCGCGCCACGGTGCCCTCTTGGCTGTGGGCGGCCTGGTGGTCGTCGTCGGCCTGCTCATTGCCCTCCAGGGCTTTGGGCTCGACGTGCGGGCCGGCCTTCTGGTGCCACTGCTCGTCATCGCGGCTGGAGCCGTGGTCATCTGGACCGACCTCGACGACAGTGGTCGGGCTCGGGCGCTCGATGGTGACAAGACCGGTGGCCGAGGGCTGGTCTGGTTGCGTATCGGCCTGGGCGCGACGCTCGTCGTTGTCGGCCTGACCGTCATCACGACGCGCGGCAACTCGCTGTCCGTGGCCCTCGATGCGATGCTCGCCTCGATCGCCATCCTCATCGGGGTCGTGATCATCTCGGCGCCCTGGGCCCTGCGCCTGTGGGCCAACACGCGCCGGGAGCAGGAGGCCGCGGCGCGGGCGCACGAGCGCGCTGACATCGCCGCGCACCTGCACGACTCGGTGCTCCAGACCCTCGCCCTCATCCAGCGCCGCTCGGGCGATCCGGCCGCCGTCAACCAACTCGCCCGGGCCCAGGAACGCGAGCTGCGCTCGTGGTTGTATGCCGGGCAGCGCGATCCCGAGGCCACGTTGGCTGCTGCTGTGGCCCAGGTCGCAGCCGAGGTCGAGGACCTCACCGGTGTCGCCGTGGACCTGGTCGTCACCGGCGACCGGCCGATGGAGGCCCATGGCCAGGCCCTCGTCAGCGCGGCGCGCGAGGCCCTGTTCAACGCCGCCCGCCACGGTGCCCCGCCGGTCAGTGCCTATGTCGAGATCGGGCCCACGGGGGTCGAGGCGTTCGTGCGCGACCGCGGCGAGGGCTTCGACCTCGACGACGTGCCCACGGACCGCCTCGGTGTGCGCCAGTCGATCCTCGGCCGCATGGAGCGCCACGGTGGTCGGGCGCGTGTCCGTCGCCGCGAGGATGGCACCGAGGTCGAGCTCACGCTTCCCCCACTCGAAGGAGAGTCCCCATGACCCAGCCCCACGCCCAGCCTGGCCGGTCCGCGGGGGGCGGCGCACGGCATACGCCGATCAGGGTCGTCCTCGTCGACGACCATCGGATGTTCCGGACCGGCGTGCGCAGCGAGCTCGCTGACCAGGCGGGGGACCTCATTGAGATCGTCGGGGAGGCGCCCGATGTCGAGAGCGCAGTGTCGGTGATCAAGTCGGAGCAGCCCGACGTCGTGCTCCTCGATGTGCATCTGCCCGGTGGGACCGGGCAGGGCGGCGTCGACGTGCTGCGCGGGTGCGTCGCGCAGGAATCCCTTG
>DAOLRO010000009.1:28742-29871 GCA_035418665.1 Phycicoccus sp. | reverse complement strand
GACCCGGCCACCTTCGCAATGATCTCGGTCAAGGCGCGTCGCCACGCGAGACACAATCCGTATGCCGTGTTCCGCGACGAGGTGACCGTGGAGGAAGTCCTGGGGTCACCGCACATCTTCGGCCCCCTGACCCGACTGCAATGCTGCCCGCCGACGTGCGGTGCTGCAGCGGCCCTCATCACGAGCACCGACTTCGCCCGTCGCCACGGCCTGCGGACCGATGTCGCCATCGCGGCGCAGGCCATGACGACCGACCAACCGGGGACCTTCGACTCCCCCACCGACCTGGTCGGCTTCGACATGGCCCGGCGTGCAGCCGACCAGGTCTATGAGGCATCAGGGGTCTCTCCGGAGGACCTGCGGGTCGTCGAGCTCCACGACTGCTTCACCGCCAATGAGCTGCTCAGTTATGAGGCTCTGCGCCTCACCCCCGACGGCACCGCAGAGAAGTTCATCCGCGATGGCGACAACACCTATGGGGGGCGCGTGGTCACCAATCCCTCCGGCGGGCTGCTGTCCAAGGGCCACCCCCTCGGGGCCACCGGTCTGGCCCAGTGCGCCGAGCTCACCTGGCAGTTGCGCGGTGCGGCCGGTGCCCGGCAGGTCGAGGACGTCACCATCGCCCTCCAGCACAACATCGGTCTCGGCGGAGCAGCCGTCGTCACCCTCTACGAGAAGGTCGCCTGATGGCCATCGACGTGGAGCGCGCGCTCGCGCTGGAGTTGCCGACTCGGGTCGTCGAGGTGGAGCGGGGGCGGTTGCGCTTCTTTGCCGAGGCGATCGGCGAGACGGACCCGATCTACCGCGATCTGGATGCAGCCCGCGCCTCCGGTCATCCCGACCTACCCGTGCCCCCGACCTTCTTCTTCTCGCTGGGGCTGGAGGGAGCCGACCCCTTCGGCTACCTCGACGAGTTGGGCATCGATCTCGGCCGAGTGCTCCACGGCGAGCAGTCCTTCGACTACTTCACCACGGCACACGCCGGGGATGTCCTCACCCTCACCGAGCGATTCGTCGACGTCTCGAGCAAGCGCGGTGGTGCCCTCGAATTCCTCACCAAGGTCACCGACATCAGCCGAGACGATGAGCCGGTCGCTCGCGCCACCTCGGTGGTCGTCATCCGCAACCC
>DAOLRO010000009.1:6157-28642 GCA_035418665.1 Phycicoccus sp. | reverse complement strand
ACGACGTCTTCGCGCAAGGCATGTTGAGCATGGCCTACCTCGGGCGATTGCTCACCGACTGGGTGCCCCAAGCCCAATTGCGTTCCTTCGCCACCCGCTTCGTCGCCATCACCCCGATCCACGCGCAGCCGACCTGCACGGGCAGCGTCGTCGCCGTGGACGAGCAGACCGCCACCCTCGATCTCACCGTGACCCTCGCCGACGGCACTGTCACGCTCGCCGGCCGCGCCGTCATCACCCACCCCACCACTGCGCACCCGAACAGCTGAGGAGCCCCCCATGTCCACGCTCGAACACAAGGTCGCCATCGTCACCGGTTCAGGCCGCGGCATCGGCCGCGAGATCGCCCTCAAGCTCGCTGCGGAAGGAGCTGCCGTCGTCGTCAACGACCTCGACGAGGCGCCAGCCCAGCAGACCGTCGCCGACATCGAGGCCACTGGTGGACGAGCTACCGCCTGCGTCGGTTCGGTGACCGAGGAGGATTTCGCCGAGCGCTTCGTGCAGACGGCGGTCGACACCTTCGGGGGGCTCGACATCATCGTCAACAACGCGGGCTACACCTGGGACTCCGTGGTCCAGAAGATGACCGACGAGCAATGGGCCGCCATCCTCGACGTCCATCTCACGGCTCCGTTCAAGGTCCTTCGCGCGGCCCAGCCGGTCATCTCGGCAGCGGTCAAGGCCGCCAAGGCAGCGGGTGAGCCGGTGTCCTGTCGCAAGGTCGTCAACATCTCCTCGATCGCCGGGCTCGGGGGCAACGCAGGTCAGGCCAACTACGCGGCCGCCAAGGCCGGCGTCACCGGATTGACCAAGGCGCTGGCCAAGGAGTGGGGGCGGCTCAACGTCACGGTCAACACGGTCGCCTTCGGACTGATCAAGACCCGGCTCACCGACGCGCCTGCCGACGGCGGCAGCACCATCGACGTCGCGGGACGGGAGATCCAGGTCGGGGTCAACCCCCAGTTGCTGGGCGCCATGGAGGCCATGATCCCGCTCGGCAGGGCCGGCACGCCCAGGGAAGCCGCCGGTGCGGTCTACTTGCTGTGCCTGCCCGAATCCGACTACGTGAGCGCCCAGACCCTCGTCTGTGGCGGCGGATTCATGATCTGAGAGAGACGTCCACCCATGGAGCGGAACATCTTCGAGGCCGAGCACGACGCCTATCGCACCAGCGTGCGTGGTTTCCTCGCCAAGCACGTGACGCCGCACTATGCCGCGTGGGAAGCGGCCGGGATCGTGCCGCGCGAGCTCTTCACCCAGGTCGCCGAACTCGGGGCCTTCGCCGCCGTCCCCGAGGAGTTCGGCGGCGCCGGTGTCGAGGACTTCCGCTACAACGCGATTCTCAACGAGGAGGCCGCCCGCGTGGGCGTGGCCCCCGCCATCACCGGGCCCACGCTCCAGTCCGACGTCTGCATGCCCTACCTGCTCAACCTGGCGAGCGAGGAGCAGAAGGCCCGTTGGCTCCCCGGGGTGGCCACCGGCGAGACGATCGTCGCCATCGCGATGACGGAGCCGGGCGCCGGGTCGGACCTGTCCGGCATCCGCACCAAGGCCTTCCGCGACGGCGACCACTACGTCGTCGACGGCGCCAAGACCTTCATCACCAACGGCCTCAACGCCGACCTCGTCATCACCGTCGTCCGCACCGGCGAGCACAAGCACAAGGGGCTCAGCCTGCTCGTCATCGAGCGGGCCACTTCCGGCTTCGAGCGCGGTCGCAAGCTCGCCAAGGTGGGCATGCATGCCCAGGACACGGCCGAACTCTCCTTCACCGGAGCCCGGGTCCCGGTCGAGAACCTGCTCGGCGAGGAGGGCAGCGGCTTCATCTCACTCTCGAGCAATCTTCCGCAAGAACGCCTCTCGGTCGCCGTCGGGGCAATCAGCGCGGCCTCCGCCGCTTTGACCTGGACCATCGATCATGTCCGCGAGCGCCGAGCCTTCGGTCAGGTCATCGGGGACTTCCAAGCCACCCGCTTCCGGTTGGCCGAACTGACCACCGAGGTCGAGATCACCCAAGCCTTCATCGACCGCTGCCTCACCGAGCTCGTTGCGGGCCGGTTGACCCCGACTGACGCGGCCAAAGCAAAGCTCTGGGCCACCGAACTCCAGGGTCGCGTCATCGACGGATGCGTCCAACTCCACGGCGGCTACGGTTACATGCTCGAATACCCCATCGCCCGAGCCTTCCTCGACTCTCGGGTGAGCCGGATCTATGGAGGGACCAGCGAGATCATGAAGGAGATCATCGGTCGCTCCCTCGAACTCGGCGACCGCCGGTGACCCTTCGCACCTCGGCTCCCGCTGACCTGACCACCACGGCCCCTCCCCCGCGTCGGCCCGCCAATCGGCGCGCCCTGATCCTCGAAGCCGCCGCCCAGCTCTTCACGGCCCGAGGCTTCAGCGGGGTCTCGATGGGCGAGATCGCGGCGGCCGTCGATGTGGGTCCGTCAGCCCTCTATCGGCACTTCCCCGGCAAGGACGACCTCCTCGCCGCGGCCGTCGACCTCGCCCTCGACCTGTTGACCGAGGAGTTGGACGCGGCAGCGGAGGCCACCGGACGGGCTGCGCTCCTCTCCGGAGTCGCCGAGTTCGCGGTCAGGCACCACACGGCACCTGTGCTCTGGGCGCGCGAAGCGCGCAACCTTCAACCCGATGCGTATGCCGTGCGCTCGGCCCGGATGGACACCCTGCGGGTTCGCTTCGGCCACCTCGTCCATGACCTTCCCGAGGACACGGAAATGAGCGCCGCACAACAACTCTCGGCACGGATGACCTTCGCCGTTCTCATCGATCCCGCCTTCCATCGACCGAGCCTGACGCCGGCCCGCACCGTCCGGGTCACCATCGCGGCGGCGGCCGCCCTGCTCGACGCCACTGTGGACGCGGTGAGCGAAAGCCCACCCACGGCATACCCACGCCGTTTGCGAAGGGGGACGAAACGGGAGGAGATCCTCGGAGCGGCCCTCACGATCTTCACCGAACGCACCTATGCACGGACAGGGATGGAGGATGTGGCTGCCGCCGTGGGCCTGTCGACATCGAGCCTCTACAACCACTTCTCGAGCAAGGCCGAGATCCTCGAGGTGGCCATGCATCGGGGCAATGGCTATCTCCAGGTCACCCTCGACGACATCCTCGACGCGGCGACCGACGAAGGCGTGGCCCTACGCGAGTTGGTCGACGTCTACTCGCACTTCGCCCTCCGGCACGCGGGTTTGGTGGATGCCCTCGTCACCGAGTTGCGCACTCTTGGCAGCGAGGCTGCGCCGCTCATCCAGGCCCAGCGCGACTACCTGGGCGAATGGGTGCGGTTGGGGACGGCGACCGCCGGAGCGGAGCGGGGTGGGCACGATCCTGCCGAGCTTCGCGTCCTCGTGCAGGCCATCATCGGCGCGATCAACGAAGTGGCCCGCAGCCACGACCCGAAGGACACAGCGGATCTGCGCAGTGCTGTCTCAGCCCTGGCGGCCGCTGGTCTGGGCCTTCACCAACGGCCAGCCCACACTTCACGCTCCACACCTGCGGCATCCGCGACCACTCGCGACTCGGTGTCGAAGACCATCGTCGCGCGCCGATCTGGCGTGTAGGTCTCCCACCCCGGATCTCCGGTCGTCGCGAACTGCACCCAAGCGGAGTGCATCGCATCGGCCAACTCCTGCGGGGCTCCTCGGAAGAGTTCACCGGCGTCGCCGGACAGGGTGCGCGTCATCGGCAGGAGGTCCCGGGTGAAGGGGATCTCGATGCCGTGCATGGAGCCGAGCCGGAAATCCCCGGCCTGCCAACGGAATTCGTAGAGCCATGACGGATCAGGGCGGTGCTCGATGAGATGGATCGTCGGGATGCGGAAGGCCCAGTCGCTCCACTGCGCTTCGACAAGGGCAGCCCGGCCGGTGAGGCGACGCGGCCCGGTTGCATAGGCCTGCTGCATGGCCTCGGGCAGGGCGAGTGCCTTGCGCAAACCGCGCACGGCCAGCCGTCCGATCACGGGCACCGCTGTGAGAACCTCGACGAAGCCCACGACTTCGTGGCGAGCGGTGCCCGTGAGTAGGGGCACCGCGGGCTTCCCCGCCTTCGCGGCGTCCAATGGTGAGAGGGGCAGGAACTCGGTCTCGTGTACCGCTTGGAAGGGCGAGATGATCAGGCCACGGGGGTTGCCACGCAACAGGTTCAGGGCAAAGCGCAGGACCAGACCCTCGCTCGCCTTGGCCGTCCTTGCCAGGGAGACGTTCCGCAGTCCGTCGACGGTCGGCTCGACCTTGAGCAACTTTGCGGCCTGAAGGCCGACCTTGCGCGATGTCTCGGCATCTGTCGAAGCGACCGACGAGCCGCTCTGGGCGATCGCCCGCTTGAACAGCCCTCTCGCAGAAGGGATCACGGTCTGGAACATGACGCTGACGCCACCGCCAGACTGCCCGAAGATGGTCACATTGTCGGGGTCGCCGCCGAAGGCACGGATGTTGCGCTGCACCCACTCCAGCGCGGCGACCTGGTCACGGAGCCCGAGATTGTCATGCCCCTCCCCGAACCAGACGAATCCGTCGATCCCGAGCCGATAGTTGATGCCCACGTGCACCACGCCATCCCGGGCGAACGCACGACCGTTGTACATCTTGGCCGAGCCCGAACCGGTCACATAGCCACCGCCGTGGATGTGCACCATGACCGGCAGTCCGGCAGCGCCGGGGTCTGGCGTCCAGATCTCGAGGGTCAGGCAGTCCTCTCCGATCTGTCCCGGATGGGTGACCTCGGCCCACACGTCGCCCGGCTTGGGCAATGGCTGGGGAGCAGAGACCCCTTGGCGGGTGGCATCACGCACGCCGTCCCACGACTCAGCCGATTGCGGCGGAAGGAAGCGCCGGGCACCAAAGGGGGGCGCGGCATACGGAATGGCACGGAAGAAGTGGAGGCCGTCCTCGACGAGCCCCTCGACCATGCCGTTCTCGGTGCGGACCTGCGTCATCTCATCGCCTTCCTGTGGTCGCCGACCTCGAGCATCTGGCGCGCCAGACGGCGCCAGGTGAGGAGGTTGGGGTCAGTCGTGGGATCGCGGGTCTCGAAGGCATAGGTAAGGGCCACACCTCGCATGCTCGACAGGAGCAGGCCCATGAGTTCGTCGAACCGTGGATGGGCGGCATTGCGATCGCCGAAGATCTCGGCCGCCGCGGCCTTGATTCGCCGACCCAGTTCGCGCTCCCGGGGCGCCAGTGAGGCGGCGAGCTCCGGGTTGTGGCGGGCCGCGATCCAGAGCTCCAGCGCGGCCCGATAGAGCGTTCCGTGGAAGGTCGACCACAATCCCTCGACGGCGTTGTCGAGGTCCGTGGCGCTGCCTCCGGACGTGGCGCGGCTGACCTGAGCGGTCCGTTCGTCTCCGAGATGCTGGACCGCAGCGATGAGCAGGTCGTCGCGCGAAGGGAATTGGTGCAGGAGGCTGCCCCGCGACACCCCCGACCGCTGTTGGATGCGCGAGGTGGTGGTGCCGGCATATCCCACCTCGGCCAAACACTCCACGGCCGCTGAGAGCAGCCGCTCCCTGGTCTCCCAGGCCCGTTGCTGTGTCGGGAGCGCCGGCACGCGAGTCGTGGTCACGCACCGACCCTATCGGCGCGTGCCCTCGCAAGACTAGTCCTCTCTGACCAGTTATTTGCCAGCGTGGCGATCAGCCGCCGGAATCGCGCTCGAAGCGCGCGTCGATCCGCTCGAAACCCTTCGTCCGCATCGATCGGGCCTGCGCGGCATACGCCGCCCGGTCCGCATCCGTCAGGTCGACGTTGTCCGTGAAGGGGGTGAGGAGGGCACGCGGGAAGAGACGTCGGACGCGCACGACGTTGACCTCGGCACACAGGACAAAGATCACCGCGACCAGATAGAGGAAGGCGATGAGCCCCAAGACGAAGCCGATCACGCCGTTGGTCACCGACGCGCGCTGGACGACCCGACCGATGTAGACCACACGAAGCTCTGCACCACTTGCAGGAGGACGGCGGCCAGCACGGCACCCGGGAGGTGGTGCCCGGTCGGCAGCATCCGGCTCAGGCCGAAGCGATAGACACCGTTGATGATGAGCGTGTTTGCCACCAGCGCGATGACCACAGGCAATCCCCGCCCCCACCAACCGGATTGGATCGCTCCGTAGGTGGAGAGAGTGGTCGTCGCGAGGATGGCCACACCTGCGGTCAGGACGAGGGCCAGGCTGCGCAGCCTCGAGGTGAAGGGGTTGGGTCGTGAGTTGCGCGGGATGGTCCAGATGTTGTTGATCGCATACTGCACGGCATTGCCGACACCGAGTCCGCCGTAGAGGGCCACGACCAATCCGATGGCCACACCGGCTGGGCCGCCGCTGAGGGCCTTCGGGTTCTCGAGTTGGGCACCAACGACCGGGATCTGGGTGAGAGCCGAGTCGATGATCCGCTCCTGGAGGTCAGGCCGACTGCTCAGCACGATGCTCAGGATGGTCGTGGCCAGGAGGAGGAGCGGGACGAGGGAGACGAAGGCGTAGTAGGTGATGAGCGCCGCGAGATAGCCGCCGAAGTCGTCGAAGTATTTGTAGATCACGGCGATCGGGAAGCCGAGCACCCGGCGGCGCCGCTGCAATCCGTCCGCCCGCTCCACGAGGTTCACAGGCCACATCCCACCACGAGCGCGCCTCACAACCGAAGAGGTATGCCGTCCGCTCGCCCCGCGCGCGGGTGCCCCTCAGGCGTGGTGACCCGACCGGGCACAATCACGTCCATGGACGACGGCACCCCGCACTCCGGCACCACCACCGAACGACCCGGCTGGGACGACTACTTCGTCGAGATCGCCCGCGCCGTGGCGGCCCGCTCGGACTGCCGCCGCCGCAAGGTCGGCGCCGTCCTCGTCGACGAGGGCCACCGGATCGTGGGCACCGGCTACACCGGAGCACCCAGCGGACATCCGGGCTGCCTCGAAGGCGCCTGTCCTCGAGGCCTGCTCAGCTATGACGAGATCAAGGAGTTCAGCGCCTACGACTCCGGTCCGGGCCGCTGCATCTCGGTCCACGCCGAAGCCAACGCCCTGCTCTACGCACGCCGCGACCTGCGGGGCTGCACGGCATACATCACCTGCCAACCCTGCCCGACGTGCGCCAAGTTGCTCGCCGGAGCCGGCCTCGCCCGTGCCGTCTTCCCGGGCGACCAGGCCGATTGGCACAGCCCACTCGTCGCCCTCGACCTCCACGACGCCGCGGCCGTCGCCGACCCCGCCGCTCACGCCTCATGAGCCCGACCGACCAAGCGCAACAGCCCAAACACCCACAAGTCATCACGTCGGTCCACGCCGGCACCCTCGTCACGGTCTTCGCGGTCGCGACCGCGCTGACGATCGGCTGCACGCGCGTCTATCTCGACCTGACCGGCTATCCCTCCGTCGGCGGCAAGGTCTATCACCTGGCACACGCGCTCTGGGGTGGTCTCTTCCTCATGATCGCGTGCGTGCTGCTCCTCGCCGTGCGGGGTCGCTGGGTGGACGCCACGTCCGCCGTGGTGGGCGGGGTCGGCGCTGGCCTCTTCGTTGATGAGGTCGGCAAGTTCATCACCCGCAAGAACGACTACTTCTTCCCGCTCGCCGCGCCCATCGTCTACCTGTGCATCCTCGCCCTCGTCTACGCCGCTTACGCCGCAGGTCGCCGACAACGCGACACCGCGGCGGCGCACCTGAGCGCTGGCCTGGACCTGACTCACGACCTGATCGATGGGCCCGTCACCGAGTCGACGTTGGGGGCGATCCGTGAACACGCCCACTCCGCGCACGCCCTCGCCACCGACCCGAGACAACGAGCCATGGCCACGGCCATGATCGCCGTCGCTGACGCAAGCGAGAGCCGGGCTGACACGGAGGGCAGTCCCTGGTGGGCGCGCGCGCTCGCGGCCACGCGACAGTTCGAGGACCGCTTCCTTCCACCACCCCGAGACCGGCGGGTCATCCGTGCGTTGCTCTTCCTCTTCGGCGCGGGCACCGTCACGGGCAGCCTCATCACCCTGCCCTTCGCGATCCTCGGCGCCGTCGAACCGAGCGACATTCCCATCGCCTTCGAGCGCACCACCGGCACCGCGGGCCGACTGTCCTTCATCCTGTATGCCGTGAGCGCGGCTACAGCTGTCGTCGTCGGGGTGGTCTTCCTGCTGGCCTGTCGTGCCCTCGGACCGAGGAGGCTCGACATCCCGCGCGCTTGGCGGCGGACCGTCACCGGCGTCGTGCTCACCATGGTGGTCGTCAACACCACGGGCGCATACCTCGACCAATTCGCCACTCTGACAGCCCTGCTCACGCATGCACTGCTGCTCGCGGCCATGGCGAACTTCACGACGAGGTCAGGTCACTCCCTCGACGGTCAGACCTGATCCAGATTTCGCTGCGCGACTCGGGTCAGCGACGGGTGAGGCGGGCGACGACATAGAGCACGCCGAAGGGATCGCTCTGCTCGAGCGATTCACAGAGCCAGTGGCCACTGTTTTCGTCGCGCTCACCGTCACCCACATGTGCACCCATGGCCCCGGCGAGGACCTGGAGTGGCGCCCGACCCTGGGCGAGGAGCGCTGTCCCAAGATCGGGGTCAAGCGCTGTCAGTCCAGCCGGATCCGCCTGCCGTAACGCGGCAACGAGCGCGTCATCGAAGCCTGCGGCGCGCTCGTCGAAATGACCCGGCGCCTTGATCGATCGGCAGGCCGAGCCATCGGCGACCACGACGAGGGCTGTCCTGGTCGGACCCGCGTGCTCCTCCGCGAGCTCCGCACCCCGGGCCAGGCACTCGTCCACCGTTGCGTCCCAAGGGATCTCCATCACCGAACAGACCCGCCCGTCGAGCAGCACCTCCCCGACTCGTCGGCCGATGGACGGCCCGGTATGCCGTGGCTCCCGGTCCGTGGCCGTCACCAGGACGACTCGGTCGGCTTCGCAGACCACGTCGTCGACGGCATCACGCGCCGCCGACCGCAGCTCGGCGAGCACGTCGTCCGCCCCGGCATATGAAGGGAGAAGGGCGAGCGCCCCGGGCACGACGGCCACACCGGTGATCATGCGACGTCAGCCATCACGCGAGCCCCCGGATGACCCGCTGGGGTGGGCGGAGACCGGCGATGGTCGAGACCATGTCAAGGACGTCTCGTGTCTCACGGGTCTCGTGGACCCGATAGATGTGAGCACCCTGCCAAGCCGAGATCGCCGTCGTGGCCAGCGTGCCCGAAAGGCGCTCTCCCACAAGGCGATCCAGAGACTCACCGACAAAGTCCTTGTTGGACAAGGAGACGAGCACCGGCCAACCGAGGGCGACCAACTCGTCGAGGCGTCGCGTGCACTCGAGCGAGTGCCACGTGTTCTTGCCGAAGTCGTGCGCCGGGTCGATGACGATCCGATCCCGCTCGACACCGGCGCCCAGCGCTCGCTCGGCCTGCCAATTGAGGGACTCGATGACGGAGGCCACGACGTCGTCGTATTCGATCCGGTGCGGCCGCGTGCGGACCGTGACGCCACCGGTGTGGGTGAGCACCATCGACGCACCATGTGCCGCAACGACATTCGGCAACTCCGGGTCTGATCCACCCCACGCGTCATTGATGACATCAGCTCCCGCGGCCAGCACCGCATCGGCCACTTCGGCGCGATAGGTGTCGACCGAGATCGTCAGATCGGGGTGCTCGTCACGGATGCCCTGGACGAAGGGCAGCACGCGGCGCAGCTCCTCCTCCACAGGCACCTCCTCCCCGGGCGCCGCCTTGATCCCGCCGATGTCGACGAGATCCGCACCATCGGCCACCACCTGGCGGACACGGGCGTAGGCCGGCTCGTCCTCCCATGTGGCGCCCTTGTCGTAGAAGGAGTCGGTCGTGCGATTGACGATCGCCATGACGAGGCGAGCGTCCTGCCCGTACAACTTCTTGCCGAGCCGGAAGTTCATCGCAGTCCCACCTCGGCTGCCGGTGGGCGCTCGGCGACATCGACCTGGCGCACACGCGGACGGAAGCCCTCGGGCGAGGGATCGAACTGCCGCAGCGCCACCTTGGCTCCGGCGCTCACGCCCTCTGCAGGTCGCGTCCCGAGTCGAGCCTCCAGAGCGGCGAGCACCTGGACCGCCATGGGGCCGAGGGTGTCGTGCCGGTGGTGACGGTGGGCCCGTCGCCCCAGATCGACCTGAGCGATCGCCCCGGCGCCCCATCGCACGCACGTGTCGACAAGGGCGGCGATCTCGACGCCGTAACCCACCGGCACGGACAGTTCGGCGAAGTCGGCCCGACGGATGGCCCACTCCCCCGACAGGGGCTGGATGACATCGGCCAACTCGGGGAAGTGCAGGGCCAGCAGCGGTCGCGCCATGAGTTCGGTGACCCGTCCGCCGCTCTCGGCCTCTCGACCCTGCTCGTCGAGGAGCGGGCGGTGATAGACGGCCTTGACGAGGTGCACGTCGGGGTCGGTGAGCAGGGGCCCGAGCAGCCCGGGCACGAAGTGCGGCCCCCAGTCGATCAGGTCAGCATCGAGGAAGGCCACGAGGTCACCCGCGGTGACGAACTGCGACTTCCACAGGGCCTCCCCCTTGCCCTGCGCCGGTCCCAGATCCGGGCGGATCGAGGCAGCGGCATGGACCACCGCGCCGGCGGTGCGGGCGCGGTCAGCCGTGGCGTCGACCGAGTCGGAGTCGATGACGACGACCTCGTCGACCAAGGGCACGTCCTCGACCCACGCCTTCCGGATCACCTCCACCACGGCACCCACCGTGGCTTCCTCGTCCCGCGCGGGGATCACGATGGAAATGGCGACCCCAGCGGCAGCCTTGGCGGCGAGCAGGTCGCTCACGGCATACGCGGAATGGGGGGTGACCACCCGCTCACCCTACGGGCTGACCCGCGCCCCAGAAGCCCACGTGGTCGCCGGTCGCCGGCATCCTCGGCGCTCAGTGGGCGGCCGTCCGCCGGGGATCACGTCGCTGAGCGGGCCTCTCGGCGGATGACCTGGAAGATGTCGAAGGTGAGCCGCTCGATCTGGACGATCGCGGCCTGGACCTGCTCGAGTTCGTCGACGAAAGCAGCCACGCGCTCGTCATGATCGGGCGTCGGATCGAGCAACTTCTGATTGTCCGCAAGACGCAGGCCGGTCTCGAAGAGGAGTGCGGACACCGGCTCGGCCGACTCGATCCTCCTCTGGGCGAGGTACTGCTCCCCCAGCGCCAAGGACTCCTGGACGACCGAGGCCTTGTCGATGGGCAGGCTCGTGTGGGACAGGACATCGGCAACGATCAGGTAGGCCTCGATGAAGGGGCGGATCATGAATGACGCGGTCAGCGGGATGCGCGGCGAAAGCAGGGACGAAACGCTGGCATCGGCAGCGCGCAGCTGCGCCTCCCAGTCCGCTCCTCCACGCGCGACCTCGAGAGCCATTGCCGCCCGGAAATCAGCACGGTCCTTGAAATAGAACTCGAACTTGAGCAGGTCACGGAGGCGCTCGGCCCAGGTCCAGAACGCTGTGACCCGAGCGTCACCCTGAGCGGTCCGCAGGGCGAGCACGAGGGCGATCTCGCAGAGCGCACTGACGAGGAAGACGTGAATGATCGAGTTGCGATAGAAGGTCGCGGCCAATTGGTTCTTGGGCTCGATGAGCCAGACCTCGCTGCGGGCACCCTCGACCCGGGTGACGATTCCGCCGGTCCCCGACAGCGCGCCAAGGGTCTGGCGAACTCCCTCCTCGGTGCGCAGGTTGGCGGCGCTCGACACGATCGAGACACCGCGACTCTCGAAGAAGTCGAGCACCCCACCCAGGGCCGTGGTGACCTGCGAGGTCGTGAGGCCCATGCCCCGTGTGCCGAGGAGCAGCGTCGTGACCAGAGCCACCGGCGTGACGGGCGTGGCCTTGTTGATCCGCCAAGCCACCTCGAAGGCCGTCTTCTGGAGAGCCAACTTGCGGACATCGGCATCGGTGGTGGTCTCGCCGCCGGGGGCGCCGAGCATGTCGCGCATCGACACCGGCTCACCGAAGCGGACATAGATCTTGCCGAAGTTGCGCTCGCCCTGGGCCTTGATGAAGCCGAAGAGCCAACCCAGGCCCTCGGCGGACTTACGGCCCCCCTTGGCGTAGGCGGCGTACTCCCCGATCTCGTGGAGTTGGTCAAAGCCGATGGCCACGGGCTGCAGGAAGATGTCATCGGTGCGACCGGCCAGATAGGCCTCCGCGGTGTAGCCGAGCAGGCCGAGCTTGGGCGGCAGCATCTTGCCGGTGCGCGAGCGCCCGCCCTCGATCGACCACGAGAGGTTGAAGCGCTTCTCGGTGAGGTAGCCGACGAACTCCTTGAGCACGTACTTGTAGAGCTCGTCCCCCCCGAAGCTGCGGCGGATGAAGATCGTGCCGCACCGACGCAGGATCGGACCCATCGGCCCGAACGCCATGTTGATCCCGGCGAAGAGGTGTGGCAGCGGCAGGCCCTCCTCGTGGAGGACGACGTTGAGCACCGGGGTGTCGAGGTTGCTGCGGTGCGACCACAAGAAGATCACGGGGTGCGCCGCCATGGTCGAGCGGAGGCGCTCGATCTCTCCGGGCACGATGTCGACCTTGGGGTCGAAACCGCGTTGGAAGACCATCCGGTCGATGCGCGGGATGAGGTCGACGAAGAGCCGTCCCCAACCGGTGGCGAGTTCGTCGAGGATCTCCTCGGCTTTCGCCTCCGTCGCCTCGTCGGCGCCGATGCGCGCTGCGACCTCGTGCAGGCCGGCCTTGAAGCGCGGTGAGTGCAGGATCTCCTCGGTGAGGAAGCCGGGCGACCTGAACTCGGGGCCCAG
Organism: Phycicoccus sp.; assembly: GCA_035418665.1. GTDB lineage: Bacteria > Actinomycetota > Actinomycetes > Actinomycetales > Dermatophilaceae > Phycicoccus_A. Next base: position 15,863 of record DAOLRO010000009.1, on the reverse strand, counting down.
CACGGTGCGGTCGGCACGCTCCAGAGCGAGTCGAGCACGCCGAGCGATGTAGCGGGCGAAACCGAGATCGGTGCCGTCGGCCCCGGCAAGGGATTCGGCATAGCGCTCGCGAAGGTAGTGCACTCCACCGGGCCGCCCTGCGATGACCGGCGCGCGATCCGGGTCCGACGTCGCGATCGAGCGTTGCTGGCGATTGGTCGGCGAGTAGGGGTTGCGACCACGCACCAGGTCCGTCACCGCCACCCGACGGTGGCCGTCCTTTTCACCCGGCCGCCAGACGACGTGGGCCGGCATGACGAGCAGGTCGGGCAGCTCTGCGGTGTGTGAGGCCAATCGCTCTGCGAGAGCTGCGTATTCGTGATCCGCACCGGAGCGGTGAGGGATCCTGACCAGGTCGATGGAGCCATACTTCGGGTCGCCCTCGACCGTGCTCGCAACCCACTTGCGGACGAGGTCGAGTTCGACCTCGGTGCGGGTCGCGGCGAGGACGAGCACGTCCTTGTGCTCACTCACGCTCGGGTCACCTTCCCTTCAAGCGCGGGTCGTCGGCGTCGGGCCAGTCGGAGAGGAGATCAAGGTATGCCGTGCGCACCCCTTCGATGCGATCGGCGAGTTCCGCTCGGGTCCAGCCCGAGACGTCCACGGGTGGCAGCACCGCGACGTCGATCACCGCAGGATGGATGGTCAACGAGTCACGTCCGGCGATGTCCTCGGCATTGCGGATGACGATCGGCACCACGGGGAGACCGGCTGACATCGCCATCGCGAAGGCTCCCTTCTTGAAGCCACCCACCTCATGGGTGTCCAGTCGCGTTCCTTCGGGGGCCACGATGATCGACAGGCCCTCTCCCGCAAGCCTTTCGACGTCGTGCATCGCGGCGAGAGCGGCGGCCGAATTGCCTCGGTCGACGAAGGCGATGTCCATCAGCCGACCGATGGTGCCGAAGAGGGGATTGGTCTTGAGTTCCTTCTTGGCGACCCCCGTGAAGTTGTCGCGGACGACCGCCGCCGCGATGAAGAAGTCGACCTGGTTGCGGTGGTTGAAGATGAAGATCGCCGGTCGGCGTGACCAAGCGTTGTCCTCCCCCACCACTCGCATCTGGATGCCGTTGGCCTCGAGGAAGAGCCGGGGCCAGGTGCTCGTGATGACGTTGAGGCCCTTGCGCTTGTCACCGGTCAGCACGCCACGCGCCAGAGCAAGGGCACTGACCGGACCGAGGGATCCGACACCGAGCGCGGTCCGCACCGTGGCACCGATCCCACCCGACCCGCGGCTGGTGTAGCGCGTGATTGGCCAGCCGCGCTTTTCGGCCACCTTGGTCAGGTGTGCCCCCGGGTTGGTGGGGCGGGGGTGGCCCACCATGTGCATGAGGGCCACGTCCTCGTCGCCATCTGCATAGAAGTATGCGAGCCCGAGGTCGAGGCCATGCTCGGCCGAGAAGCGTTGCGCCGCCGTCGCCTTGCCCTCACCCCAGATGATCGGGGCAACCACTTCGCCGTTGAGCACGCCGGCGTCATCGGTGACGTAGCGGTTGCAGACCACGTTGTCGATGCCGAGGTAGGCCGCGACTGGCTCGACCTGCATGGAGGTCGCAGAACTGCACAGGACGACGGTGTGGCCACGTGCCTGGTGGGCCCGCACGAGGGCGCGGGTCTGCGGGAAGAGCAGGTCGGCGATCTCGGCACGGAAGATGCGCTCCCCCACGGCGTCGAGATCGGCAATGTGCTGGCCGGAGAGGGCGCGCGCACTCGAGATGATGAGTTCGTCGAACCCGGCGCGCCCCAGTTGGAAGTCGAGGGCGATCGCGACGAGCCGCAGGGCTTCGGCTGCCTTGACCTCGCGAGAGCGCAGGCGGGCCTTGGAGTGCACGAGCGCGGTGAAGCCAGCGACCAGCGTGCCGTCGAGGTCGAAATAGGCCGCGACCTGCGGGCCCTTGGGCGAGGCGAGCACCTCGGCAACGGAGCCGGGGGTGCGCAGAGCGGGCGGCTTGGGGTTCATGACGTCCGTCCCCTACGCGTGGGGGCGGCAGCCTTGGTCGTGGACGCGGCCTTCTTCGCTGCCGCCTTCTTGGCGGACGCGGCCTTCTTCGCTGCCGTCTTCTTGGCGGGCGCGGCCTTCTTCGCTGCCGCCTTCTTGGCGGGCGCCCTCTTCTCGGGGGCCGCCTTGGCGGGAACCACCCGTGTCACTCCGGCAGCCGAGCGCTTCACTGCCGGAGCGACGCTGGCCCACCCCGCCTCGAGGGACTCACGAAGGGCGTCGTCGTCCCGGATCGCCGCAGAGTCGAAGCGCACCGCGATGTGCGCACCCCCTTGGCGCTGGACCACGACGGACGTGAGAGCGTTCCCGGGGACTGAGCCCACGGCATACTCCGCAGTGATCTGCGCTCCACCAATGGAGACGACGCTGGCCCGTTCGCCAAGGGTGACCGCCACGACATCGTCCACCCGGACGGGCCCGCGGACGGCATCGAGGGCCAGCGGCGGGATGAAGGCCCCCAGCGGGGAGAGCGAACTCGCGGTGTCACGGCCACTGGGGTCGAGGGCCGCGCGCACGCCGAAGGGATGGGAGGCCGTGACGATCGGGAGGGTGACACCGGCCATGCCGACCGCTGCGTGATAGTGCTCGAGGGCCGCCGTCAGCGCGCTCTGATGGACGCCGCCGATCGGTCCCCCGCTGAGCGCACCCCAACGCTCTGCGGGGATGTCGAGGGTGATGATACGACGGCTGGCGCCCCGGCCGGCCAGTGCCGGCGACCCGACGGGGCCTGCGGTTCGGCCCACTCGTGCTCCAGCACCACGCACAGCGCCCAGCATGTGCCCCAGCGCCCGTTGCGGATCCGAGCCCAACGCGAGCGTCGCATCCAGCGCCTCGCGCGCGCCGCCCATCGCCAGACCGAGGGTGCGCTCCGGCAGTTCGCGCAGGCCGGTGCGCGCCAGGTCGAAGGGGTCGAGGTCGGTCGGGATGGGCTCCGGAGGAAGAGCCTGGCCCGATGGCGCTCCGCTGTCGGCGATGCGGCCGAGCAGATCGAGGGGGTGGCCCGCCTCACGGATCACCGGTGACAGCGCAGCCACGAGGGCGCAGCGGCCGCCGTCGAGACCTTCGACGAGGGTGAGGGACCACTGGGGTCGAGCAGGGTCGAAGGGCGCCTCGAGGATGGTCTCGACCATGTCCAGCAACTCTTGCCAAGCCCCGTCACCGGGGCCGGCGGGCAGGGCGACTCGACGAAGGTGGTGATCAAGGGCAAAGTCCGGATCCGTCACCCAACGCGGCTCGGTCGTCGGCAGGGAGGGTTGCACGGCACGCTGCCGCAGTCGGGGGATGACCCGAGTGGCCCGGTCCACCGAATGGCGAAGTGTCGCGACGTCGGGCGCTTCGGCCAGAACGGCGACATTCGCGACAGTGGCCCGCAGCCTGGGATCGCGGTCCCCGCGCAGGATGATGCGCTCGTCGACGGACATCCTCGACTCGGTCATGGTCCCCATCTCGGTCAGTCTGGGCAGTGCAGGGCAGTGCTTTGCGGTGCTTCGCTCAGGGCACGCGGCGTGCTCAGGCAAGAACCCTACTTGCGGGTCACCGCACCTGCCCACCCTCCGCTTGCCTGACGCCCGAAGAGGAGCACCCGGGTGGGGCGCTCCTCTTCGGGACCGGGTGTGAGCCCGGGCGTGGGGACGAATGCCTCAGGCGTTGGACGCCGGCTCGGTCGGACGCACCGGGCGGGCGCCGAGTTCGGCGTCGAGGCGCAGCAGCCCAGGGCCGTCGTCACCCGTGAGCTTGACCCGGCCGACGATCTCTCCCACGGTGTCCTCCTCCTCGACCTGTTCGGCGAGGAAGAAGTTGAGGAGTGGCCGGGAGTCCAGGTCGCCCTCCTTCTCGGCCTTGCGCACGAGGTCACGGATGGACTCGGAGACCTTCTGCTCGTGCTGCAGAGCCACCTCGAAGGCATCGAGCGGCGAGTCAACCGTGACCTCGGGAGCGGGGGTGGCGCCGATCTTCGGGTGGTTGCCGCGGGCCACCAAGTGGTCGATGAACTTGTTCATGTGGACCAGTTCCTCGTCGGCCTGGCGACGCAACCATGCCGCCATCCCCGGGAGGTCAGCGAGTGCGAGCTCGACCGCCAACTGCCGGTAAACGGTGGAACTGGCGATCTCAAGGGTGATCTGGTCGTTGAAGGCGTTCTCGAGGTCTGCACTGAGCTTCATGGCTCCAGCCTAGTGCGGGCCGTCCGTGCTCAATTCGCTCCCAGCAGGCTCACGAATGGCATCCCGGTAGACGGACGGGGGAACGTGGTCCGGGCGGTCGGCGGGGCCTGACGATCCCACATGCTGGACTCGCGGAATAGTTGAACCTTCTATTAAGTTCCACTGGGTGCGGACGTGATCCGCCCATCCCGCTTCATCCTCGACCACACGGAGTTCCTGTCATGAGCATCGCCATCAACCCCGGCACGTACGCCATCGACCCCGCCCACACCGAGGTCGGCTTCGTCGCCCGCCACGCGATGGTCACCAAGGTCCGCGGATACTTCCGCGCCGTCGAGGGCGCGATCACCGTCGCCGACGACTTCGCCGCCTCCTCCGTGAGCGCGACCATGAAGGTCGACTCCGTCGACACCGGCAGCGCCGACCGCGACGGCCACCTGAAGTCGGCCGACTTCTTCGACGCCGCGGTCAACCCCGAGATCACTTTCGTCTCGACCGGCATCAAGGACGTCGACGGTGACGACTTCGTCCTCGTCGGTGACCTCACCATCAAGGGCATCACCAAGTCCGTCGAGCTCGAGACCGAGTTCAACGGCTCGGCCACCGACCCCTTCGGCAACGCCCGCATCGGCTTCTCCGCCTCGACCGACGTCGACCGCGAGGACTGGGGCCTGACCTGGAACGCCGCCCTCGAGTCCGGCGGCGTCCTGGTCTCCAAGAAGATCAAGCTCACCCTCGACATCAGCGCCATCAAGCAGGCCTGATCCTGCGCGGCCCTGCGCCGCACCACCCAGTTTGCGCCGCCTACGGCGCAGTAAGTGTCGCCACAGCAGCACTTACTGCGCCGTAGGCGGGCTTTTGGACGGCATCCGAGGATTGCGTATGCCGTGGGGCTGGGTCCGCAGCCTTTCGCGCCCTCCCAGCGACCCGGCATACACCGGGTTTGGGACCCCCGCGCGGTCTAGTGGCCGCGGAAGGTCGCCGGGCGACGCTCGGCGAAGGCGGCCGCACCCTCGCGGAAGTCCTGGCTCCGGAGCAACTCGGACTGACCGGACTCCTCGCGCCCGATGGCCGCGGGGAGATCAAGCGTGGCGGCGTTGATCGCTGCCTTGGTGAGTTCGGTCGCCCGAGGCGCGCGGCTGGCGAGCAGGGCGATGACCTCCTGGCCGCGGGCGTCGAAGTCCTCAGCTGACACGACCTCGGCGACCAGGCCTGCGGCCGCAGCGTCCACCGCCGAGAACTTCTCCGCCGTGAGCGCGAGGCGCATCGCCCGGGCCCGACCGATCGAGGCCGCGACCAGGGCCGTGGCGCCCCCATCGGGCATGAGTGCGATCTTGCTGAAGGCGAGCACGAATGAGGCCGTGTCCTTGGCGAGGACATAGTCGGCACCGAGGGCGAGCGACACCCCGACACCCGCAGCCACACCGTTGACCAGGGAGACGACGGCCTTGGGTGACTCGGTCATGGCCCGGACCGCGCGCCCGGCCTCGAAGAGGGTCGCGTCGTCAATCTCCTGGCCATCACCCAGGGTGAGATTGGCACCGGAGCAGAAGCCACGACCCGTGCCCGTGAGGACGATGACGCGGACCTGAGGGTCCTGGCTCGTGGCCGTCACGGAGTCGGCGATCGTCGTGAGCATGGCGGCGTCGACAGCCCCGAGCCGCGCCGGATCGTCGATCGTGATCCGGGTGATGCCGTCGGCGGTTTCGACGTGGACCTGCCCCCGAACGATGTGCCCGCCCTGCTCCTGCGTCGCCTGCTCACTCATCGCTGCTCCTCGCCCATCTCACTGGTCGTCGGCTCGTTGGCTGATCGCACCCGACGCGAGCGCCGCGTCGATCTCCGATTGGTGCCAGCCCCACGCGAGGAGCGTAGCCACGGTGTCCTGCCCGACCGCCCGCTCGGACGTCGGGTCGAGGCCGGGCGTCTCCGAAAAACGCGGGGCCACTTTGGGTAGCACTCGTCCACCGAGGTCGGCGAAGACGCCGCGGGCCTGCATATGGGAATGATTCGGTGCCTCGGTGAGGGAGAGCACCGGCGCGGCGCACGCGTCGGTGCCCTCGAAGATCGCGGCCCACTCCTCACGCGAGCGGGTGCGGAAGGCCGCGGCGAAGGCCTCGCGGTGGGCTGGCCAGTCGCCCATGTCGTATTGGTGACCGAGCAGGTGCTCGAGACCCAGCCGGGTGACGAGTTCGACATAGAACTGCGGCTCGATCGCCCCGACCGACATGAACTTGCCGTCGCTGCACTCGTAGGTGTCGTAGAACGGGGCGCCGCCGTCGAGGAGGTTGACCCCGCGCTGGTCCTGCCACATCCCGGTGCTGTGCATCGAATAGAGCATCGTCACGAGCGAGGCCGCGCCGTCGACCATGGCCGCGTCGATGACCTGTCCGCGACCGGTCACCGTGCGCGAGTGCAGGGCAGAGAGGATCCCGAGCAGGAGATACATGGTGCCGCCGCCGAAGTCTGCGAGGACGTTGACCGGAGCCATCGGACGCTCCTTGGTGCCCACGAGGTGGAGGGCGCCGGAGATCGCGGCGTAGTTGATGTCGTGTCCGGCCATCGAGGCCCACGGACCGGTCTGCCCCCATCCGGTCATCCGGCCGTAGATCAGACGCGGGTTGCGGGCAAGGCACGCGTCGGGGCCCAGCCCCAGCCGCTCGGTCACGCCGGGACGCATCCCCTCGATGAGGATGTCGGCCTGCTCGACCAGCCGCAGGACCACTTCGGTCCCCTCAGGTGACTTGAGGTCGACCGCGACGCTGGGCCGGCTGCGACCCAAGCCGCCCGTCATGTCCGCGATCGCGCTCGCGCCGGAGGGCCGATCGATCCGGACGACTTCGGCACCCAACTCCGCGAGCAGCAGGGCGGCGAAGGGCGCCGGACCGATCCCCGCCAGTTCGACGACCTTGAGTCCGGCAAGTGGTCCTCGACTCACGTCATCCATGGGTCACATCCTGACAGTGGGCCTCAGGTCGAGGCCGGCACGAGTTCCCGCAGACCGGGAAGGACCTGTTCCGACAGCGTCCGCAGGAAGCGCTCCTGGTCGTGGCCGGGGCCGTGGAGCACGAGGTGGTCGAAGCCGAGATCCGTGTAGAACTTCACGGCCTCGACCACGTCCTCGGGGCGCGAGGCGACGATCCACCGCTTGGCCACCTGCTCGATCGGCAACTCATCCGCCGCCTGCTCCATCTCACGGGGCGAGTGGATCGAGTGTTTCTGCTCCGCAGTGAGCGACAAGGGCGCCCAGAAACGGGTGTTCTCCAGAGCCTTCTCAGGGTCGGGGTCCCACGACACCTTGATCTCGATCATCCGCTCGATCGGCTCCCCCGCCCGGCCGGCCTTTTCGCGACCTTCGGCGACCGCGGGAATCAACTCCTCGGCATACAACTCCCTGCCTTTGCCCGACGTGCAGATGAAGCCATCGGCGACCCGCCCGGCATACCGGGCCACCATCGGCCCACCCGCGGCGACGAAGACGGGCACGGGAGTCTCGGGCCGGTCGAAGATCCGCGCATCCACCGTGCGGTAATAGTCGCCCTCATGCGTCACCGACTCCTCGGTCCACAGCCGACGCATGAGCGCCACGGTCTCCCGCAGGCGCGCGAAGCGCTCCTTGAAGTCCGGCCACTCCCCGTCCGCCACCGACCCGACCGCGACCTCGTTGAGAGCCTCACCCGTGCCCACCCCGAGGAAGACGCGCCCGGGCGCCAAGCAGCCCAACGTCGCGAAGGTTTGCGCGATCACGGCCGGGTTGTAACGGTAGGTCGGTGTCAGCACCGACGTCCCCAACACCACCCGCTCCGTGCGCGCCGCGACAAAACCCAACCACGCCAGCGCATTTGGCGCATGCCCACCCTCAAGCCGCCACGGCTGGAAGTGGTCACTGATCGTCACCGAATCCAGCCCCACCTCTTCCGCCAACACCGCGTATGCCGCGAGCTCACCCGGCGCGAACTGCTCCGCCGATGCCTTGTACCCGACCTTGATCGCCATGCCCCCATCCTTGCCTGTCAGGGCGCCTACGCTCACTGTGTGTCCTCGTTCAGTTCACGGCCGCCGAACGTCGCGCCCCACAAGGTCGCGCCCCACCGCAACGTGCAGCGACTCATCCGCGAGGCCATCGCCGCGGTGGCGGGGGCTGCTGCTGCCCTGGCCGTCGCCAGTCTGTCGGATCGGGGTGCGCCCACAGCCTTCCTCGTGGGGGTCGTGGTCTTTGCGGTCTTCTTCGTCGCGCCCTACCTGTGGTTCATGATGCGCGCCTCGGCCGAACAGACCGAGGAACTCGTCGAAGGCCTCTCGCCCGGCCGGACCACCGGGGACGTGATCATCCTCGCGGGGGCGGCCGCCGGCCTCTTCGGCGTGGTGTGGATGCTCACGAGCACGAGCAAGGGGGCCGATGCCAAGGCCGTGGAAGGCCTCCTCGCTCTGGCCGCCGTGGGCTCGGGATGGCTGCTCATCCACGTCATGTATGCGATGCGTTACGCCCGACACTGGTTCAACGCCGAGACCGGCTGCGTCGACTTCAACAACACCGACAATCCTGCCGACTACCACCCGGCCTACAGCGACTTCCTCTATCTCGCCTTCGCGGTCGGCATGTCCTTCGCCATCTCCGACACCAACCTGCGCACCGTCCGGGTCCGGCGGATCGCGATCGGTCACACGGTGCTCTCCTACCTCTTCGGCACGATCGTCGTGGCCGCCACGATCAACCTGATCGCTGGCCTGGCCGGCTGAACGGGCCCGACGAGGCTCGGTGAGGCCCCCGAGCCATGACGAAGCCGGGCGGCGGCACCCAGGTCGCGATGTCCGTCTCATCCGGGCTCATGGCCTCTCCCCGGATTTGCCAGCCACATGTAGTGTTGACCCCACGACATACACACGATTCCCGGGGCCGCTCCGTGGAGTCGAGACGACCCCGGTCCCGACGGTTCTTCTCGATGCACACGATGCGCCTCCGGCCACAACCCCGAGGGGGTCACGCCATGGGGCGCGGCCGTGCGAAGGCCAAGCAGACAAAGGTCGCACGCGAGTTGAAGTACTTCAGCCCGGACACCGACCTGTCAGCGCTTGAGCGAGAGCTTCATACCCAGACGAGTGGATCGGCACGCACCGACCAACGGACATGGGACGAGGAAGATGACGACGGGGAGTGGGCCTCACCCAGACGACGCTGATCAGGGTCATGCCCTGACGCGACGCGTGCTCTGAGGTGCCCGCTGTGCCATGCTGCCCGCATGAGCACGCCATCGACGCGCACCTCGGTCCAGGACGTCCAGCGACTCGGTGTCGAGCAGACCGGCATCGAGATCATCGCCGAGTCCGAACGCACCGCTGCCCCGCGCGACCTCTTCTGGCCGTGGTTCGCGGCCAATGTGTCGGTCTTCGGGATCTCCTATGCCGCGTTCGTGCTGGGCTTCGGCATCTCCTTCTGGCAGGCGATCGTCGTCACCGTCATCGGTGTCGTCATCTCCTTCGCCCTGTGTGGCGTCATCGCCATCGC
>DAOLRO010000009.1:0-6057 GCA_035418665.1 Phycicoccus sp. | reverse complement strand
GTCCTCACCTGGATCACCGGCGCGATCACTCTCCTCTACGTCGCCATGACGATCAGCCATGTCGACTGGTCAGCGCTCACGGCCATCCCGTCGGGCAGCATCGGCGCCACCATCGGGGCCCTCGTCATGGTGATGACCGGCTTCGGACTGGGCTGGATCAACATCGCCGCGGACTGGTCGCGCTACCAACACCGCTCGGCCTCCGGCGGGGCGATCGTCGCCTGGAACACCCTCGGCGGCGCCCTCGCCCCCGCCCTTCTCGTCTGTTATGGACTGGCGCTCGCCGGCTCTGACGAGAAGGTCAAGGAGGGCATCGCGGCCGACCCGATCGGCACCCTCGCCACGCTGCTCCCGACGTGGGTGCTCGTGCCCTTCCTCATCGCGGCGATCCTCTCCCTCGTCTCCGGCGCGGTGCTCGGCATCTACTCCTCGGGACTGACCCTGCTCTCACTCGGGGTCAAGATCCCGCGCCCGATGGCGGCCCTCGTCGACGGCGTGATCCTCACCCTCGGCACGTTCTATGTCGTCTTCGTCGCCAAGAACTTCCTCAACCCCTTCCAGTCCTTCCTCATCACCCTCGGCGTGCCGCTGGCGAGCTGGGCGGGGATCATGATCGCCGACATTGCCCTGCGCAAGCGGGACTACGACGACGACGCCCTCTTCGACGCCCGCGGCCGCTACGGCGCCTGGGACTGGACCTCGATCGGAACCATGGTCGTCGCGTCGATCCTCGGCTGGGGCCTGGTCGTCAACAACTTCGCCGCTGACGCCACCTGGAACAACTGGCAGGGCTTCCTCCTCGAGCCGCTCGGCCTGGGCACGTGGAACGCCACCGACGGTTACTGGGAGGGGACCTTCGCCTACTCGAATCTCGGCGTGCTCCTCGCCCTGGTCCTCTCCTTCGTCGTCACCTATTTCGCGCGCAAGGGCACGGTGGCTCGTCAGGAGTCGGGTCAGTGACTCCCGGCGGCGGCAAGGGGCCGGCAGTCGACCCCGACGAATGGCTCGTCGTCATCGACCCCCAGGCGATCTTCGCCTCGCCGAAGGCCTCGCCCTGGGGGACCGCGCTGTGGGCCGAGACCGAGCCGCGGATCGTCGAAGCGGCGCGTCGATTCGGCCCGGAGCGGACCGTCGTCACGCGCTTCGTCGCCGACCCGGGGCTGGGTGGGTCGTGGGGCTCGTACTACGACGAGTGGCCTTTCGCTCTGGTCCCCGATGAGGATCCTCTGTATGCCGTGGTGCCGGCTCTCGCGTCGGCCGCCGGTCACGTCATGACGGCGCCGACCTTCGGCAAATGGAATGCGGACCTGCGAGCGATCATCGGCGAGCAGCCACGAATTGCGCTGGCCGGCGTGTCCACCGACTGCTGTGTCATTGCCACGGCCCTGCCAGCGGCCGATGCCGGCGCGCAGGTGCGGGTGCTCGCCGACTGTTGTGCCGGGTCGACGCCCGAGAACCACGCCCAGGCCATCGGGGCGATGTCCTTGTTCGGCCCGCAGATCACCATCTGCTGACCCGCTGGTGGCGGTCAGGGGCAGGGATACATGTCGCTGGCAGCGATCCAGACGGTGAGCATTTCGTCGGCCAGTCTTGAGCCGGCGCCGAAGTACTCCAAGCCCTTGCCGTTGGCACCATTCGGGTTCATCCGGCCGGTCTCGTTCGGGTCGCCGATGGTGAACTTCTCCATGATCTTGATGCCGACCGGCATCTTGTTGGCCCGCAGCGCCGCGTAACCGGCGTCGACCGCGCCTTGGCACTCGGCTGTGTAGCCAGCGAACTCCGCAGCGCCGTCCTGGGCGCTGTAGGCGACCCAGTTCGGCGATGACGGTCCGTTGAGGCTGTACATGGGGATGTAGCAGTGGTGGGCCATCGCGGGACTGGCACCGAGGATGGCTGCGGTGCCGGCGGCGACGACAGAGAGTCCGAGACGGTTCAGGCGAGAATGTGACATTTGATGCTCCTTGGTGTCGAGTTGGCTCAGCTCGCCGAGGAGGCGGGTGAGGTGGACGGACGGGTGCCCGTGCGTATGGCAAGCCCCAGGAGGACCAGGGCCACGATCCAAAGGTTGAGCTCGCCCCAGACCCAACTGGCACCGGTGGGGCTGATGGCCGAGAAGATGGCAACGAGCGCCCCCGTGAACGCGAACATGACCACGAGGCCCACCGCCACGGCCGCGATCTGTACCCCGAGTCGGCGGTCGGGCACGCGGCTCAGGGTGAGGGCGCCCACAGTGATGAGGGCGGAAACCATTCCGAGGAAGAAAAGTGGGGTCTCGAAGGGGCTCTTGCCCAGCCCTCCGGCGACTCCGATGGCCAAGGCCTTCGCGGCCCAGGCGGTTGTGGTGACGGGGGCGCCGACCAGTGCGACGCGAGATGTGTCCATGGGAAGGAGTCTGAGGCGCAAGCAGTGGCCGGGTCGTCACTCTCGGGAGGGATGTACGACGACATGACGCAGCCCTTAGCCTCGTGGAGTGTGAACAGCGTCGTGAGGGCCCGGGGCGCCATCTTGGTGGCGACCGGGGTCGTGCTCGCCGCCGCGGTGGAGACCACAGTTGGCACCGGAAGCTGGGTCAACGTTCTCCTGGTGCTGGCCGCAGTCGCCGGATTCCTTCTCGGTGCTTGGACCCCAACGGTGATCGCCGCGCTCGGGGTGCTGGCCATCGACGTCGCTTTCACGGTGGACAACCAGCGGCACTTCCCCCATGACCACGCGCTGGTCAACGATCTGGTCTTCGGTCTCATCGTGGTCGGAGCGCCGGCCTGGGCCGGTGCGACCCTCGTGGCACGCGAGCGTCAGGTGAGCCGGCTCGGGGCACTCTCCGAGCAGTTGGCCACTCAGCGCGAGGCCGAGTTGGTCGCTGCGCGACTCGAGGAGCAGCGCCGGATCGAGGCCAGGATTCACCACCGCCTCGTCGAGCAGCTGGGCGCCATCGCTCTGCGTGCCGACGGAGCTGCCAGGGACGCACGGCCCGAGGCACGGAGGGCGGCGCTCACTGATGTCGAGTCGGCGGCACGGGCCGGACTGGACTCGCTGCGTCAGGCTCTGGGGCTCTTGCGATCGGACGTTGACCAGCCCCGAGACGTGCCGGCGCCGCTCCCGGAGCCCTCGCCTCAAACCCAGCCACAGTTGACCTGGCCAGATGTCCTCTTCGCCGGGAGCATCGGCACAGCGATGGCGCTCGAGTCCGTCGTCAGCGCCTCGGCCCGGGGCCCGGCGACCGCCAATGTCGCGGCCACCCTGGCTCTGGCCACCCCGCTGATCTGGCGTCGTCGTGCCCCGGTCGTCGTGGCAGGCATCATCCTGGGGCTCGCGGCCGCCGTCAGCGCCTCCTTGACCTCGGTCGTTGACATGGTGACCTCGTTGGCCTTGCTCGTCGCGCTGGCGTTTGCCGTGGGCGCGCACACCCGCGGCTGGAATCGTGCAGTGGGCGCTGCCGTGGTCGTCGCTGGACTGCTCATCATTGGCCTGGCGACACCCACAGCTCGGCGCTGGGAGGACGTTGTGCCGACGCTGCTCGGGTGCCTCCTCGCGGTCGTGGCCGGAGCACTCGTGGCGCGTTGGTCGGTGTTGGAGGACCGGATCCGGCGAACCGTCGAGATCCTCGAGCAGGGTCGGGACGCCGAGGTGCGGCTGGCCGTGGCGAGAAAGCGACTGGCCATGTCGCGGGATCTGCACGACTCGGTCGCCCACGCGCTCACGGTTGTGTGCCTCGGTGCGGCGGCAGCCCTGCGTGGCGCGCCAGCCGACCAAGCCCTGGCGACGATCGCCGAGACGACGCGGACGGGCATGGGCGAACTACGCCGCGGAATCGACACCCTTGATGGTGAAGTCGGGTCAACGGCATACGATCTCGCCAAGGCGCTGGGAGTGGAGTTGCGGGTCGACGCGACACGAGACTGGTCGTACGTGCCGCTGCTGGGGCGCGTCCTGCGCGAGGCGGTTGTCAACACGGCCCGTCACGCGCCCGGCGCCCGCGTCGAGGCCCGCTTCGACCGGGTCGGTGACCACCTGCGGCTCGTCGTGGTCGATGACGGCGGGAGCGGGTCAATAGCCAGCCCGATCGGCAGCGGCACGGGACTCGCCGGGCTCCGCGCCCTGCTCGAGGAAAGCGGCGGCACCGTGATTGCTGGCCCCCGACCGGGCGGGGGCTTCAGCGTGGTGGCAACCGTACCGGCGCCGACCGAGGCATTGCCTTGACGGCCGTGGTGGTCGTCGACGACCAAGAGCTCGTGCGGACCGGTCTGCGAATGATCCTCGCTGGCGAGTCTGACCTCGAGGTCGTCGCGGAGTGCGCCGACGGCCACGAGGCGGTGGTCGCGGTCCATGCGCTCCGACCCGACGTCGTCCTCATGGACATCCAGATGCCTGGGCTCGACGGCATCTCGGCGACCCGCCGGATCATCGGCACGGTCCCCGCCACCCGGGTGGTGATGCTGACGTCCTTCGACCGCTCGCAGTTGGTCTACGAGTCCCTGGTCGCCGGGGCCAGCGGTTTCCTGCTCAAGGACCTCCCGGCCGAGCAGCTCGTCGCCGGTGTCCGCGCCGTCGCCCGCGGTGAGGAGCTCCTGGCGCCGAGCATCACCCGCCGACTCATCGAGGAGTTCACGCGGACTGCACGCCTCGGGTTGCCTCCCGGCTACGAACGGCTCACGGAACGCGAAAAGGAGGTGCTCGTGCTCGTCGCCCACGGGAAGTCCAATGTCGAAATCGCCCAGGAACTGTTCGTCAGCGTTCAGACGGTCAAGACGCACGTGGCGCGAGTGCTCGCAAAGTCGGGGCTTCGCGACCGGGTACAGGTCGTCGTCGCGGCCTACGAGTCCGGCCTCGTACGTCCGGGCGAATGAAACGAAAGGCCAAGTCTGGCAGGCTCGGCGTGTGGACACCGCGCTGCTCGTCAAGGCCCTCGGCGGGCTCTTCGCGATCATGAATCCCTTCGTCGCGCTGCCGATCTTCCTCACCCTGACCGGCGGCTACGAGGTCGCGCGGCAACGGAAGACAGCGATACGGGTCGCGATCGACTCCTTGGTCCTGGCACTCGTCATCCTCGTCGGTGGCAAGGCGATCCTGGGCTTCTTCGGGGTCGGGGTCGACGACTTCCGGATCGCCGGTGGCATCGTGCTCATGACGATCGCGCTGGGCATGCTGAGCGGCAAAGGGTCCAGCGCACATCAGGGGACGCGTGCGGAGCAAGGGCATCAGACCGCGGCTGCCGAAGCGCAGCCGCAGGCGGACGTGTCCTTCTATCCAATGGCCTTCCCGATGATGGTCGGCCCGGGCACGATCACGGTGATCATTGTCTTCGCCGGATCGGCCGACGGTGTCGGCGGCTATCTCGCGGTGGTCATCGCCCTGCTGGTCGTTGTCGCGATCCTGGCCGGAGTGCTCTGGTTCGCCCCGAGCATCGGGCACCACATGTCGCAGACCCTGCGCGTCATCATGACCCGCCTGATGGGCATGATCCTCGCGGCGATCGCCGTCGAAATGATCCTCACCGGGTTGGCCCACACCTTCCCTCGGTGGGTGACGTGAGCGTGGGTGAAGGGAGCGCGGGTGAAGGGAGCGTGCCTGACATCTTCTTCGGCGTCCGGCACTCCGAACTTCGATCATGGTCGGAGTTGTCCGCCGCCACCGGCGGTGCTGCACTGGTGCGCCACGAGGTCGGCCCGGACTTGATCGCGCCCGCCCATCGACTCGGTGATGCCGTGCTCTTCCTGCGCGAGATCCAAACCGGTGCGATCGGTGCCGTCGTGCTCGGTCCCGACTCAGGGGACATCGCCGAGCTCCTGGGCAGCCCGTGGCAGAGCTGGCCGGGCTATCGAGGTGTGCGCGGGGTGACGGTGGAACGAGCCAATCACCGCGCGCTCGAGGAGGTCGGAGCCCGCGGCCTCGGCCTCTGGTCGAGCATGGCCGTGAGCCGCGACGACCTCGTCCGCAGACCCGCGCCGGAGGGCATGCACCCCGACAGCGACGTGGATCGTCAGGAGGCACGAGCCTTCGTCGAGGCGCACTACTCATCGAAGTGGCTGGCTCCGCATCCCGTCGGTGAGACGTGGGTCG
>DAOLRO010000008.1:0-30520 GCA_035418665.1 Phycicoccus sp. | reverse complement strand
CGCGAGCGCGAGATGCTGTCGCCGGCTGCGAGGACGCCGGCCTGCAATTCGGCAATGGTGATGACACTGACCAGGGCTTCGTCGGGCAGGAGATCCCGAGCAACGGTGCGGCCCAGTTCGGCGGAGATCCAGACGCTCGTGTCGAGGAGCGCCCGGGTCGGAGTCGTGCTCACACCAGGTCGCCGAGATCGTCGGTTGTGCCCTCGGAGATCCACGCCATGTCCGCCGCCAGAGCGGCATCCGGGCGCTGCCGGTCGAGGAGTGCGAGCAACTCGTCCTTGGGCACCGCGGGTCGGCGCTGACTGCTGACTCGATGCAACTCCGCCACCGGTCGTCCGTGGACGGTCACGGTGTAGACCTCGCCTCGAGCCACACCGTCAAGGACGGTCGCGGTGTGGTTGCGGAGGTCCCGCGAGGCAATGGTCGGCATGTGCGCAAATGTAGCACTCCGTGCACATCAGTTGCCTCAGCGCAGGACGCAGGGAGTGAAGTCGATGCGCTGGCCGGGATCCCCGGACTGGGTGCCGAGCACGGGCGCCTCGGCCGCAGTCCGCGTCGCCAACGCCGGCCACCACGGCGACGCCGCGGCACTCGAATCCGTGGGATCGGTTGGCTCGCCCGGACGCAGGACGCGCACCGCCACGCCCGCGCACTTGGCCTCCGCGAGGACGCGTTCGACCGGCTCGGTCCACGCGTGCGGCGCCAGGCTGAACAGCCCCCAGTGCACCGGCACCATGACGTCGGTGCCGACGCGGCGAGCCGCCTCGACCGCGAGCTCGGGGCCGTAATGGACGTCGGGCCAGTGCTCGTCGTACTGCCCGGCCTCGACCAGCGCGACGTCGAACGGTCCGAGCCGCGCGCCGATCTCCGTGAGCTGGTCGTGGAAGCCGCTGTCACCGGAATACCAGACCCGGTGCTGCGGACCGATCAGTGCCCAACCGGCCCACAGCGTCTCGTTGGCGCTGGGATTGAGGCGACCACTCTGGTGGCGGGCCGGTGTCGCGTGCACCGCCACGTCGCCGACGGAGGTCTGCTCCCACCAGTCGAGTTCGCTGACCCGCTCCGGGGCCACGCCCCACCGCTCGAGATGCGCGCCGATACCCAACGGCACGACAAATCGGGCCTGTGTCGCCGCGAGTTCCCTGATCGTCGCCATGTCGAGGTGATCCCAATGGTCGTGACTGATGACGACCGCATCGATCGGCGGCAGATCGGCCAGGGCGATCGTCGGCGCGTAGAAGCGCTGCGGCCCGGCAAAGGACACCGGCCCTGCCCGCTCGCTCCAGATCGGGTCGGTCAGGATCCGGACCCCGTCGACCTCGAGGAGGGCCGACGAGTGCCCGAACCAGGTCACCCGAAGACCGCCCGGTGGCGGCGTCTCGTATGCCGTGGGGTCGGTCTCGACCACGTCCACCCGTCCCGCTGGCGTCGCCTCAGTCGAGCCGCCGGTTGCCGACTCCCACAGGGCGCCCCAGAAGTCGATCCAGATGTCCTGGGCGTTGCGGAATGAGCCGTCGCGGAAGTGCGTCGAGGCCTCGACCCGCTCGCGGCGCTCTCCATCCGGGCTGGCGCCGAAGGGTGCGGTCCGGGTGTAGCCATAACCAGCTGCGGCCACGACCGTCAGGACCCCCAAGGTGATCAGCCCGCGCCGACGCCACCGCCGACGTCGGGCTTGGCGCGGCTGAGTGCTCGTCATGTCGGGCATCGTGACACGGCCCTGAGTCAGTCCGGGGCCAAGGAGGCGGGGTGCATGGTCAGCCTGATGACCCTTGCGACCTGATCGAGGTCTCGGTCCTGGGCGAGCACGGTGTGCCCACCACGCAGCGCCACAGCCGCGATCATGCAGTCCAGCAGTCCCCGCGGCGTGACGCCGGCACGACGGCAGGCCCGGTAGATCGTCACAGCTCCGTTGAAGTCGGTGACGGCGTCGACGCGGGCCAACGGAAAGCGCAGGAGCAGTCGCCTCAGGTCGTTCTCCCGAGCAGCGCTCTTGGCTCCTGCGCACACTTCCATGACGACCGGCTCGGTGACCGCGATAGGGCCGTTGCCCGCGATCAATTCGGTGAGGGCGCGATCGACGGGGCTGCCCGTGGCGCGGTCGAACTCCACCCACGCCGAACTGTCGACGAGGATCACGCGACGTCAGCCGGTGCCGAGTCCTCGGGAAGGGAGTCGATCGCCGCGGCGCCACGCATTGCAAGTGCCTCGTCGCGCGTCATCGGGTCCCCGGCCAGGTGTCGCAGCGCGAGGTCGACCGCTTCGGTCTTGGTCCGCACCCCGAATCGATCGATGATCACGTCGACAAAGTCGTTCTCGATCTCAATGTTCGTGCGCGTGCGAGCCATACACGTACTTTACACGTGGTTCGAGAACTTGACTGCCTAATGATATTAGGAGAAGTATCGCGACCATGGGCAAGGTCGCCGAGCGCCGAGCGCGCACCATCGACGCGATCGTCGCCGCCGCCGTCGACGTCATGGGGGAGACCGGCGCGGCCGGCTTGTCCCTCGGGGAGGTCGCCCGTCGAGTGGGCATGCGCACCCCGTCGCTCTATGGCTACTTCGCCTCCCGCAGCGCCCTCTGCGACGAGATCTTCCGCCGCGGCTGGATGTCCTACCGCGACGACATCGTCGCCGGAGCCGGACTCTCACCCGACACGGAGGTCGTCGCGTTCCTCTCCGACTTGTTGACGGCCGCCGTCGACTGGGCCAACTCCCATCGCGCCCACGCCGAGTTGATGTTCTGGCGCCCGATCCCGCACTGGCAGCCCTCGCCCGAGGCGTTTGAGCCGGCCATCGAGGTCTTGGCCGACGCGATCGCCAGCTTTGCGCGGGCCAAGGACCTCGGCCTGCTCCGCCACGATGTCGACGTCGACGAGGTCGCCCAGGCCTGGGCCGTGCTCGTCGCTGGCGTCATCAGCCAGCAGTTGTCCAACGAGCCGGGTGTTGCCGCCGCTGACGGCCGCGCCTCTCGCCACGCGGCGGCGCTCGCCGCCATGTTCGTCGCGCACTACGGCAGGCAATCCCGAGAGGACAACCCATGAATGCCACCACTCTGGCCCGCGCCGCTTCCCTCCCGCAGACGGATCGGCTCACCGCCCGCCGCGGCTTGGAGGAGGAGTATGCCGTGTTGCTGGCCACCGTCTCCGGCTTCACCCCCGAGGACTGGCGGCGACCGACGGACTGCACCGAATGGACAGTGCGAAACCTGGTCGCTCACCTCGCCGGCTCGGCCGAGGCCGGTGCGCGGGTGTCCACGAACCTCCGGCAGTTCGCCGCCACGGTGCGTGGTGCGGCCCGTCGAGATCGCGACCCAGTTGACTACATGTGCATGTTCCAGATCGCTCAGCGAGCGCGGCTCTCCGATGACCAGGTGCGTGGCGATCTGGAGCACTGGGCTCCGGAGGCTCCGGCAGCCATCGAGCGGGCGCCGCGAATCCTTCGACGCATCAGACTCCCTCGAGCCTTCGGCTTCCGCCCCGGGGTGCGCCTCGATTACCAGCTCGATGTCATCAGTTCCAGAGACGTCTGGATGCATCGGGTCGACCTGCACCGCGCCACCGGTCATGCGATGCCGGAGACCTCCCACGAGGCAGAGGTCGTCGCGCAAGTGGTCCGGGATCTCGACCACGAGTGGTCAGGTCCGGCGCTCGACCTCACCCTCACCGGTCGCGGCGGTGGACGTTGGCGGATTGGCGAGGGCCCGGCCGGGGCCTCGGTGACCGAGGACGCAGTGGCCTACCTGCGCCTCCTCTCAGGCCGATCCGATGAGTGCGGACTCGCCACCGACGGTGACCCGCAGGCAACCCGTGCCCTGCGGGAGGCGAGGGTCGTCTTCTGAGGTGAGCGTCAGGGCAGGACGCGAGGTGCCGAGCCGTCGGCGAAGCGCAGGATCGAGAAGTGTCGGCGGTCCAGGGTGGCGATGGTGTCGGTCTGGTACGCCTGAGCCAGGACGATGTTCGAGGCGTCCGTCACCCCGATGGGAACGTCCGCATATCTCCTCACGAGATCGGCAGCGGCTTCGAGTCGGGTGCGATCCATGGGAGCCAACTCCCATGCGCCGCCGGCCAGTTCAGCCAGCACGGCTCGTTCTGCCTCTGACCCGTGTCTGGTCAGCACGAGGTAGTCCACCTCGGCGATGACATAGGGCGAGACGACCAGAGTTTCATCGCTGCTCTCGATCGCCTCGGACACCGCTTGGTGCTGAGGCTCGTTCGCGTCGAAGTACGCCAGCAGTGCACTGGTGTCGACGATCACGAGCCGAAGCCCTCGGCCAGGAGTTCATCCACGCGATCTGCGATGGGCTCTCGCCCGTTGATGAGCCCACCGCGTGGTCGTGTGGGACGACTCATCAAGCTCTGGCGCAGCGACTCACGAACCACTTCGGCCTCGGACACCCCACGCCGGCGCGCCTCCGTTTCGAGCGCGCCCTTGAGGTCATCGGGGAGATACAGAGTGGTCTTCATGCCACATATGGTACCACCTGTGGCGGTGCTGACCCTTGAGCTGAGCGGGGCGGCATACGAAATCTGTCCAACGCTCCGTATCAAATGCGGCACCGTGCCACTCTTTTGAGGCATGAGCCGCACCGTCGCCGCTGGTCGTCCCGACACCCGCAGCATGGGAGTCATCCATGCGGCCCTGCGCCGTGATCTCGATCGCGCCACGATCGTCCTGGGCGGCACTCCGGTGCCCTCGGGTGCGCGGGTCCGTGCCATCGCTGAGCACCTCGTGTGGCTCATGGACTTCCTCGACCACCACCACCAGGCCGAGGACGACCGGCTCTATCCCTTCACCCGGGCCAAGAATGCGGCGGCCGCTGCCCTCCTGGAAGCCATGGAGTCCGACCACGCGGGCATCCAGGAGCCCATGGCAGAGATCATCGACGCCAGTCGCTCCGCGCAGGACGACTCGATTCCCCTGCAGGACAGGACTGCTCGACTCACCGCGGCCGTCGAAGGGCTGAGGGGACCGCTCTATCCGCACTTGGAGCGGGAGGAACTCGAGTTGATGCCGGTCGTCGAGGACTCCGTCACCCAGGCCGATTGGGATGCCTACGAACATCCGCTCCAGGATCGGCCCAAGAGCGAGCTCGCCTTCATCGGCCACTGGGCCATCGACGGGCTCGCCGAGGAGATCCAACCGGTCATCACGGGCGTGGTGCCGGCGCCGGTCAAGTTCGTGCTGCTCCACTTCCTGGGCGGCCCTTACAAGAAGCGCGTCCGCTCGATGTGGGAGGGCACGCCTGCAGCCTCCGTCCGTTCCGAGCCTCTGTTCGCCCGTGGACACCCCTGAAGAACTCGGTTGCCCGAGCGATCGAGCGGGGAGGATCCTGACGCGATGAGCGACGGACCATCCGGCGAGCCCTTCCCGATGCGGACCGATCGACTCATCCTGCGGTTCGGGCGGGAGGATGATGTCGAGACGCTCACGGCATACCGAAATGATCCTGCGGTTGCCGAGCTCCAGGATTGGGACCTGCCCTATCCGGAGTCCAAAGCGCGCGCCTTGGTCGCGGCCCATGAGGGCCTCACCGATGTCGGGCCCGGGGGCCATCATCAGGTCGCGATCGAGCTCGACGGCGAACTCGTCGGCGATGTTTACATCGGGATCCACGAGCACGGGGGCATCGCCGAGATCGGCTTCACCCTCATCCCGTCCGCGCAGGGGAGAGGCATCGCCCATGAGGCCGTCGACGCCCTCATCGCCCACCTCGTCGAGCACCACGGCCTCCATCGGATCCAAGCCGAGCTCTCCAAGGACAATCTCGCCTCCCAACGCCTGCTCGAGCGCCTCGGCCTGACCTTCGAGGTCCACACCAAGGAGTCCTTCTGGTGGCGCGGCACCTGGGACGACAACGTCCACTATTCGATGACCGCGCAGGAGTGGCGCGATTGGCGCAATCGCCCGCGCACTCCACCGACGCAGGTCCGCCTCGTCGAGATCACCCAGGACAACCGCTGGGCCTATTCACGGTTGGCAGTGCATCGCTCGCAGGAGAGGTTCGTCGCGAGCGTTCAGAATTCGTATGCCGATGCCAACTTCCCGGAGGAGCGAAACGGTCGTCCGCTTCCGCCGATCCTGCGGGGCATCGAGGCCGATGGTGAGCCGGTTGGCTTCCTCATGTACTCCGACAACGGCCCCTACCTCTGGCGCTTCCTCGTCGATCGACGCCACCAGCAGCGCGGGATCGGCCGACGCGTGCTCACCGAGTGGATCGAGCAGATGCGCGCCGACGGGCACGAGTGGGTCGAGACGAGTTGGGTGCCCGGCAAGGGCACACCGGAGCCGCTCTATCGTTCGCTCGGGTTCGTGCCGACGGGCGAGATCGAGGATGGCGAAGTCGTCGTCCGGCTGCCCCTTCGCGCGGGGCAACCGAAATGATCGCGTATGCCGTGGGGCCGGCTCATGCGGTGCGGCTCGCGGATGCTGTGGGGTCGTCATGACACTGCGCATCGAACCCGTGTCGGCGCAGACTTGGCGAGCCTGTGAGGCCCTGCGGGTCTTGCCGGAGCAGCGTGCCTTCGTCGCCGACGTCAGTCATTACCTCTGCCTGTGCGCCTATGAGGACACCTGGCAACCCGTGGCCGCCATCCTCGACGACACGGTCGTCGGCTTCGCCATGTGGGGTGTCGACGACGACCACAGCCGGTGGATCGGTGGCGTCGTCATCGACCGAGCGCATCAAGGACGAGGGCTCGGGAGTGCCCTGATGATCCAACTCCGCGACCAGCTCGCCGCCGAGCCGGACTGCCCGAATGTCGCACTGTCGATCTCCCCAGACAACACGGTGGCGCGAGCCCTCTATGCCTCGCTCGGGTTCGCCGAGACCGGCGAGCTGGACGACACCGAACTGGTCGCACGCTGGGTCGCGCGCACTCCCTGAGAGGGACCTCAGCCCGCGCCGATCAGACTGACCACAAACGCAACGTATGCCGCGCCCGCAACCAGTCCGAAGGGTCGGGTGAGGCGGTCGGCTCGGAAGGCGCGGGCCAACAGGGCGAGCCCGAGGAAACCCCACGCCGCCGCGTGGCCCCAGCGCAGCGCGAACCACATCGGGCCGTCGACCCCGGCGGCCTTGTCGGAGGGCCAGACCACGACCCAGACGGCGGCGATCACGAAGGCCAGCCCTGCATAGGCGACGAGCGGCACGCCGAACCACCCGCGTTCGAGTCCGCGCGCCGTGGGTCCAGGTGGCCCGGGATCCGTCGTCACGCTCGCGAGTCTGCCACGGCGACGGTCTCAGGCCTCTCGGCTCCTGAGGAACTCGACGACTGCCAGGACCCGCCGGTTGCTCGAAGACTCTGCCTGCAGCCCGAGCTTGGTGAAGATCGAGCTCACCACCGGTTCGACCGTCTTGATCGACAGGTGCAACTGCTCGCAGATCGCGGCGTTGGACAGGCCGCGCGCCATGAGTTCGAGGACTTCGTTCTCCCGAGCCGTCAGTTGCGGCAGCCGGCGATGGGCCTGCTGCTCGAGCAGGTCGGTGACGCTGAGGTGCTCGATCACGAGCCCGGCCTGACCCGCGAGATCGGCGAGCAGGCGATTCTCGGAGGGTGAAAGGGGCTGTGCGCCAGTCCTGTTCGCCGTGAGGGCGCCGCGGACCACCCCGCCACGGACCACAGTCCTGACGATCACCTCGGTCCCACGTAGTCCGGTGAGGCCGATCGGTTCCACCTCTGCTCCGGTCTCCGGCCAGGTCCCCACTGCGACGAGAGCGTCCTCGTCGCCGACCCACACCGCTGCGGCCTCGGCCCCGAGGGCATCGGCGATCGTCCGGGCCAGTTCGCCGGGCAGGTCGCTGCCCTCACCCTGCGTTCGCGAGAGCCAGGTGAGGGCTTTGTATGCCGCGAGGTTGCGTCCGTGGATCACCGCCCATCCCGCTCCCACCGGGACAAGACAGGCCGCGAGGACGCCGGGTGTCGGGGTGTCCCACAGCGCCAAACCGGCAACGAGGGTGATCGCCGCCACCGCGACCGGGCCGACGAGGACAGCCAACTGGCGTCGGACGAGTGGGCCCGATGTGACCCAGCGGATGACAACGGCGACCAGCCAGAGAAGTTGGCACACGGCATACGAAGGATGGGCGAGTGCCGACCACACGGACGTGGCGACGGACCCGCCGGGCACAGTGAAGGGATGGGGGCGGGCGATGCCGGCGTCCGCGTATTCCACCGGCCAGAGCGCCGAGAGCAGTGCCGAGACGGCGAGGGCCACGCCGAGCACCGCGACGACCCATCGCCATCGCGGCGTCGGGAGGCGACCGTCGGGGAAGAGGAGCACGCACAGGGTGGTCAGTCCGACGCCGATGGCCAGGGGCCAGACGCCGAGCCAGGCCCACCATTCCTCGCCGATCGAGCCGGTCGGGGAGTGTCCGACCTGACGGCCGTAGAACATGACCGTCTCGACGACACCGGTGGCGAGGAAGAGGCGCCCGAGGCGTTGGCCCGGTCGTTCCCGCAAGAGCCACGCGCCGACCGCGGTGAAGGCCAGCCCGAGGACGCCGTTGTGGAGGTTGGTCAGCCAGACGCCTCGTGCCAGACCGAGGACGACTGCGATCACCACGCCGCTGAGGAGCAGCAGCGGGAGCACGCCGCGACCGCGGGGCGTGGACAACTCGGTCATGGGCCCATCGTGGCAGTCGGGTAATTGTCCGGGCACAGGGTTATCCCTGCTTTTCGGGTTCAGGGACAACCCCGGTGTGCGAAGGGGGTGACTGCGCACAGCCTGAGGTGGTCCACGACCGACAACACAGAACGAAAGGCAGTGACCATGATCGCTCTCACCGGCCAGCCCAACACCACGGCTGCCACCTCATCCGCCTACAACTCCACGACTGCCGCGCCCGCCGACGGTCCTGCGCTCGGGCCGGGACCGCTGGCGAGACTGCTCACGGCGAGCCTGTTCGTCGCGCCGCTGCTCTATCTCGCCGTCGACACGATCTATGCCGCGCGCGGCTGGGGAGACGGACTCGCGGGAGCCCTCCACGTGGTGGGTGCCATCGCCTATGGGCTCGTGATCCTGCGTGTTGCCTTCTGGCTCCCGGCCCGCTCGCGACTGACAGCGGCCCTGGTGTTCGTCGGTGTCATCGGCTGCGTGGGCAATGCGGCCTATGGGTTCGAGGCGATCCACATGTCGGTCGGCGACCTGCAACTCGTCGATCGGGCGGGGCCGGCCAACATCATCAAGCCGATCGGACTCTTCTTCCCGCTGTCTCTTGCGCTGGCCGCATGGGCGTTGGCTCGGCTCGGTCACCGTTGGCAGTCATGGCTGCTCGGGGTTGCTGTGGTGGCTTGGCCGGTCGCGCACATCGGCAACCTGCCGCCCGTGGCGGTGGCGGTGAATGTCGCGCTCGTCGCGGTCTTCGGTTCGATCGCGTGGGGCCTGCGCCGATCCTGACCCTTGGCGTTGGAGGCACGCATTCGTTTCTGGCTTCGCCGTGGCGGGCTCACGAGGTCAGATCGAGAACGCCCAAGTCAGCAATCGAGGACCAGATTTCGCGTGATTCTGCTTCGGGATAGGTCGTGACGTTCGGCTCGACATCGAAGACGCGAACGGCCCCATTGGCTGTGCCGTCGAAGGAGTCCCAGCCCGGGTCGCCCGTGATCGCGAAATGCGTCCACGCCGTCCGCAGCTGCTCCGAGACGGCATGCGCCTCGGGGGTGGGCTCGCCGATGAGCATGGCCGTCGCGCCCACAGTGAGGTTGCCGAAGACCAGCGGGACATCGAGGCCGTGGCACGCGCCGAGTGCTCCACCCATCCCCGGAGCGGGCCAGGTCAGTTCGTAGAGGAAGGCGCGGCCGCCGGCGGCCACTTGAGCCTCGGCCAACTTCAGCGACGGCATCCGGAAGAGCCAGTCGGAGCGCACGACCTCGTGGCATTCCTCCGGGTCGGTCCAGAGATCGCGATAGCGGTCTGGATCCGGTGCGAACACCGTGAGGCTCTCGTCGGCCTGTGCCCGAGTGACTGCACCCAGGTCACCCGCCATCAGGGTGAGCAGTCGCTGCTCGTGCCTGGTGTGTCCGACGATGAGGTCGATCGAGCCGTCGATCCCTTGCCATGGGGTGGTGGGGAGGATGTCCCCATCGACGATGGGGGCGTAGGGAATGCCGGCGTATGCCGTGCGCCCCCACCGATCGCTGTGCCGGGCCATGTCGCCCAGGACGGAGTCGCTGGCGAGCGTGAGCAACTCTGGATCCACGTCAGCCAGTTCCCTTGGGGTGCAGTAGAGTTCACCTGCAACGACGGCTGCGATGTCCTCGGCCAACGCTGGTGTGAAGAAGGCGCCCGGCATGCTCTGCACGATGGCCCGATGGATCAGTCCACGTGCGCGGGGCATCACCAGAAGCGAGGCGAGGCACCCAGCGCCGGCCGATTGACCGAAGACGGTGACCTGTGCCGGGTCACCACCAAAGGCAGCGATGTTGTCCCGGACCCACTCCAGGGCGGCCACCTGATCGAGAAGGCCGCGGTTCATCGGCGACCCGTCGATGAAGCCGAATCCCTCGAAGCCCACCCGGTAGTTGAAGGTCACCACGACCACGCCTTCAGTCGCCAGTCGGCTCCCGTCGTATTCAGGAAGGCCAGAGCTGCCGAACAGGTAGCCGCCCCCTTGGATCCACACCATCACCGGGAGTGATCCGGTCAGGCCGGGCGACCACACGTTGGCCGTGAGCCAGTCGTTGCCATCGCTGTCCGAATCGTCCGCGACGCCGGACTGGGGTGGTGCCGGTCCGAAGGCCAGCGCGGGGCGAGGGGCAGACCAGTCGGAGGGCGACTGGGGAGCGCTGAAGCGAACCGGCGCCACGGCATACGGAATGCCTTTGAAGACGGCAAGGCTGCCCTCTGGGCGGCCGACCACGACACCCTGGGCGACCTGTGCCTGCACCTCCACCCCGTCATCGTTGCCGCGACCTGTGGCGGCGGCAAGCAGTTTTCGCCAGGCTCAAGGAACCGTCAGGGACATCTCACAAGGCGCTGGCGATGTCTGTCTGGGCAAAGTCGCCACCCTTGAAGAGGAGAGCCGAGCCGGTCGACTTCGCCAAGGCGTAGGCGAAACAATCCCCGAGGTTGAGTGCCGCCGGGTGTCGCCCCTTGCCGAAGCGGCGCCACGCCGCGTGCGCCAAGAGCGCCTGGGCCTCGTCGACAGCGACGACCTGGCCATTGACGCCGGCCAGAAGGGAGTGCATGTCGTCGACAGCCTCGGGCCCCTGCTTGGCTTCGATGACGATGGATGCCTCGACCAGTGTTGCCGCACCGATGTGGAGGTCACCGGCTGAACGTCTCATCGCCGCGAGGAATGCCTCCGCATCGGGCTCGCCGAAGACCACGGCGGCGAGCGCCGATGTGTCGACCACCACCGTCATCGGGGGAGACCGCTGCCGTCATAGCCGAGGATCTCGTCGGCAGTGCGCTCATCGAACACTCGACGCCTTCGGCCACGCGCGATGATCGCCTCGAGGTCGTTCGCCCGGGCCCCCGCAGCGGCTTGCGCGCGCACACGCTGCAGGCGCTCCTCGATCGCTCGACGGGCAGCGACCGTGATCGACTCACCGGTCGCTTCGGCAAGTTCACGTGCCAGCCGATCGGTGTCCGGGTCCTTGATGTTGAGCGCCATGAAATCCACCATAACAGGCAGATTTCTTCCTGTATATCTCACCGAGGGCCTGCAAGTTTGGTTCGAACGTCCATGTTCGCGACGTCTGCTGCCTGTCGACCCTGCCGCCAACCCTCGGCGTCGTAGGTGGCTCGGGACCGAGTCGGCACCGTCTGCGGGAAGAGTTCGGTCAGCGTCTCTTTGACGTGCTGCTCCCGCTCGATGAGGGCAGGCAGTCGTGAGCCGGTGGCAGCCCCACGCTCGGCACCAACGCGTTCCTCCTCCTGGGCGGTGGTCTGGCGCAGGCGCTCGCCGATTCGCATCGCGAACGAGGTGAGGAAGGAAGAGCGGAAGGTCCGTGATCGGCGATGGGCCCCCTGCACCGAGCGCTGTCCAGTGGCCGTCATCGTGCGGGTGGCCTGCACGAGCAGTGACGTGAAGAGCAGTTCGACACCATCGAGGTCGGACGGGAAGCCGATCACCGTGGCAAACCCCAGCTCCTTGCTCCAGACGGCACGACAGGAGTTCGCGTGGGCCACTGCACCGAGCAACTGGACCTTCGGCTGCTCGTAGGGGTTGTCGATGCCGATCCGGCGGGCCTGAGCACCATCGCGTGCGGCCTGCTGATCGGTCTCGGCGAGCAGCGCCTCGTCGATGCGGTGGCGAACGATGAGGGCGGCTGCACCAGCCGTGAAGGTCTCTGCCTCGGCCTCGAAGGTGGTCGACTCGGCCTTGGCCAGGAGCATCCGCACGCGAGCCAGGATCCGCTCGTCCACCTCCGACGTGGCCGCAGCGGTCGTCCGCACCCAGGTCCCCGGCAGAGGAGTGATCCGCTGGATCCGCGGCAGGACGGCGAGCAGGTGGATGCTGCGCACGGCCACGTCGATGACGCTCAGCCAGCTCATCCCGGCGGCACGCCCGGCATTGATCGGGTCCTTGAGATGAGCCGATCCCGGAAGCAACTCGTCGAGTTGGGACCACCAACTCGGATGCACCGTGTCGCGGGCGAAGCGGCTGAGGTCGTGCCGGATCTGGTGCATGAGGAAGTCCCCGACGGCCTTGGTGCTGCGGCGCAGCGCCGCTCGGTGGAGGTCTGCCGGTTGCCATCCGCCCTCCCACGCCTGCGTCAGCCGTTGGCCCAGGACATCCGTCAGCGTGCCCACGACCATCGCTCGTGGACCGGGCTCGCCGCACCGGGCTGCGATCAGGACCACGTGGTCGTCGAAGCGGGCCAACCGCTCCCAACTCAAGTCCTCGATCGCGGCTCCGATCAGCGCGCGCACCTCATCCGACGGATCCCGTGGCTCCTGCCCCGGGCCCCATTGGTTGGCGCTCGTTTCCGCCGGTCGGGATCGCTGGCGGTGCGCCGCTCTCCCCTTGCTTCTGTTCCCCATGGCCTGTCCTCTCGTTGCCCCGATTCTCGCCAATCGGACCGACAGGCGACCGGACTTTTCCACAGGCGCCCTGAGGTCGCCTAACGTGGACAGATGGCCATCAGACTCGAGAACGTCGGCATCGCCGTCCGCGACATCGACGCGGCGATCGCCTTCTTCACCGACCTCGGCCTGACGGTCCTGGGTCGCGACACGGTCCAAGGGGTGTGGGCCGACACCGCGGTCGGGCTCGACGGCAACCACGCCAAGATCGCCGTCCTCCAGACGCCCGACGGCCACGGCCAACTCGAGCTTTTCGAGTACCTCCATCCCGACGCCATCGAGACCGAACCCACTCTGCCCCACGAGATCGGCATGCATCGCGTGGCCTTCTCGGTCGACGACATCGATGCCTCGCTCGAGATCGCGGCCAGGCACGGATGCCATCCGCTGCGCGGTGTCGCCAACTACCAGGACGTCTACCGACTCACCTACCTGCGCGGCCCGAGCGGCATCCTCGTCATGCTCGCCCAGGACCTGACGAAGGGCTGAGCCACAGCCCCCACCACAGACCAAGGCCGGGTATGCCGGGAGCCGGCTCCCGGCATACCTCGCCTTGGTCTGTGGCGGGGGGTTGGGATGGCAGGGGTACGGTGCCAAGATGCGCACCCTCGACCGCCCCGGCCTGGTGATGGCAGCGGTGGGTGGCCTCGCGATCGTCCTCGGTGGTCTGGTGGCCGCGGTGACGGGACCTCTTGCGTTGGTCAAGGGAAGTTGGCTCGCGGCCTACCTGGTGCTCGTCGTCGGGGTGGGCCAAGTGGCCCTGGGTGCGGCGCGCATGCTCGGGCCTCGGGGGACCCGCCATGGGTGGGTGCTCTTCGCGTTGTGGCTCTTCGGGAATGTCCACGTCATGGTCGGGACCCTGCGCCGCGAGTCATGGATGGTCGACGTGGGCGGCGTGGCCTGCCTCGTTGCCCTGGCGTTGGCTCTCCTCCACTCTCGCCATTTGCCGAATGGCCTTGTCGTGTGGGCCTATCGGGGCCTCCTGCTCCTCATGCTCGTCAGTGTCCCGGTCGGCCTGGTGCTCAGTCACATCCGCACAGCGGTGGCCTGACGGCTGGACATGGGCCAGCACTCACGGGTTTCCAGCCGGCGACGCCCGTCACTCCGCGGGGGAGTCCGTGCGACCGAAGGCTTCGTGTAGGAGCAGCGCCATGGCCGTCCGGTTGGGCTGGTCGAGCTTGCGCAGCAAGGCGGTGAGGTGGTTCTTCACCGTGCCCTCGGCGACCACCAGGTCCGCGGCGATCTCGGGATTGGTCATCCCGCGCGCGACTCGCT
The DNA here is from genome assembly GCA_035418665.1 of Phycicoccus sp. Taxonomy (GTDB): domain Bacteria; phylum Actinomycetota; class Actinomycetes; order Actinomycetales; family Dermatophilaceae; genus Phycicoccus_A. Next base: position 16,214 of record DAOLRO010000008.1, on the reverse strand, counting down.
CGGCCACGGCCCGCTCGGTGCGGGTGAGGATCGCGAGCGGGTCATCGGCGACCGACTCCGGGGCGGACCTGCCGAGAGCGACGCGGGCCACACGGGGGTCGATCACGACTTCGCCGCGCTCGGCCGCCCAGATGCCCTCGGCTAGGCGATCGGGAGAAACATCCTTGAGCAGGAATCCGGCAGCGCCGGCGCCGAGCGAGCCGCGCACGACGTCGGGCTCATCGAAGGTCGTCAGCACCAACACGGGCAGCTGCGGATGCCGCTCACGACATGCGGCGACGAGTCCCGGTCCGTCCATCTGCGGCATCCGGGCGTCGGTGACGACCACGTCCGGCAGCAGGCGTGGGATGAGCGCCAGGGCCTCCTCCCCGTTGGCGGCCTCGCCGACGACCTCGATGCCGTCCACCGTGCCGAGCAGCATCCGCAGTCCGCGGCGCAACAGCTGCTGGTCATCGACCACGAGCACCCGTGTCATGCCACCCCCGCCGCCGGCTCCGGCAGGTGGGCGCGGAGCCGAAACCCGTCGTCACTCCACCCCGCATCGACATCCCCGCCGAGCCGACCGGCCCGCTCGGCAAGGGAACGCAACCCGTAGCCGGTGGCCACGGCATACCCCGTCGTTTCCGGTGCGGTGCCGTCATCGGTGAGGGTGAGGGTGAGGCCGTCGGCGTGGTCGACGACGAGATCGACCCGGCGCGCACCGCCATGACGCAGAGCATTGGTCAGGCCCTCCTGCACCACCCGGAGGCAGAAGAGGGCGCGCTCGCGATCGAGGGGTTGCTCGGCGCCAACGGTGGTGACGTTGACCTCGAGCCCGGTGCCGCGGAAGGCATCGGCGACTGCTTCGAAAGCCGCTGTGCCGGTGAGTGATCCGACGGGCACGGGGTCGAGGGCGCGGACCCAGACCCGCATCCGGTCCAGGGCGGCGGCTGACAGGTCGCGGGCCCGGGCGACTTCTTCCCACGCCGCGTCGGGGTCCCGCGTCCGCATCCGATCGGCGAAGTCGAGCCCCATCTGCATCGCCGTCAGTTGATGGCCGAGACCGTCGTGCAGGTCACTGGCCGAGCGGGCACGCTCCTGCGCAAGGACATGGTCCTTCTCGCTGTCGAGTGAGGCGCGCAGCTCCGCGAGGAGGCGCTCGTTCTCGCGCCTGGCCTGGTCGGTCTCGCGCACCAGTTGCGCGATCAGCAGGCCGAGGCCGAGCAGGGCGACCGTGCCGATGACCTGGGGCACGAGCCGCTCGGCGGGTTGGTGGTAGACGAGCGCCATGAGCAGCCACGTACCCACGATCAGGGCCGCGGCCGCGATGATCCCCGCCCGCGGCCCGCGCTCGACCATGAGCACGACCAGAGCGACGAAGAAGAGGGGCAGCACGCCCGAACCGTCCCCGACCAACGGGAGCACGGTCGCGCACACGATGAGGACGATGACGGCCCGCTCCTGCGCGACACCGCGCCGCCAGGTGACCCAGGCGGCGATCGCACCGATGAGGACGACCAGGGCCGCCGCGGACCGGACCCACGAGATCTCGATCGCCACCCCCACGACCGTGAGCAGGGCCGAGGCCACGCCGGCACCGAAGAGCAGGTCCAGCATGAGCCGGGCCCGCTTCGAGATGTGCAGCATGGTCCGAGCCTAGGTCGGTAAGCGGGGTGACACCCGTGACCTGGGTCATGGGTGCGGTCCCGTAGTCGTGACCGGAGGGGGAGGGCGTATGCCGTCCGTCCGGCAACGCTGGAGGCATGACAAACACCCAGCCCTCAGTTCCCTCGCCCGCCTCGTCGCCGGCCTCATCGACGACCTCGCCACCCGCACGGCCCAGGTTCCCGCGGTGGCCTCTCTGGGTGCGGATCCTCATCGCCCCGGTGATCATGCTGATCGCGGCCTTCTCGCCGCTGCTGTTCCAGGCACCTCTGATGTTCTTCCCGGACGCCGTTGCCTGGCTCAACGACCCGGCCAATGCCATCGGGTCACTCCCCATGAGTGTCACCCTGGCGGCACCCACCTTCGCCGCGCTCTTCCTCGTCTGGTTGTGTATGACCCGTCTCGAGGGGCGACGCCTGCGCGACGCCGGAGTCGTCTGGACGCGCTCCTCCCTCGGGCTGCTCGGTCTCGGTCTCGCGATCGCCTTTGCCGTAACGCTGGGCACCGCCGTCCCGTTGCAGTCGACGGGTCGTGAGGTCGCCGACCTCGGCACGCCCCTGTGGCTCGGCGTCCTGCTGGCGGTCGTGCGCGGGATGTTCATGCAGGGCTTCCCCGAGGAGCTGATCATGCGGGGCTGGCTCATGCAGGTGCTGCGCAACCGTCCGCTCGTCGCCGTGGCCGTCTCGACTGTCGCCTTCGGCTCCTTGCACTTCTTCTCCAGCGGCGGCCAGCAGTCGACGCTCGAGCGGCTGATCTACCTGCTCAACCCGACCGCATTCGGTTTCTGCGCCGCCGCACTCGTGCTCCTCACACGTTCCCTCTGGCCAGCCGTCGGCATCCACGCAGGGATGCACCTGGCCACGCTGGTCGGCACGCTGATGGGGCTCTCCGTCGACTCCCCGACCATCTGGGCGGTCAGCGCGCTGGGCTACACGGTGGTCGGTGTCGTCGTGCTCGTGTTGTGGCGCCGCAAGGGTGGCTCGGCCGAGGTCGTGCTCGACCGCTGAATACGACTCCGGTGAAGGTTCACCCGTGCCAGGGGACGGGCGATCCTTCACCGTGACTCGGCTCGTCCCCCAGCAGGATTCAGTGTGTGGACGGAGCCGCATGCACGGCGAGCACGGCCATCTTCGCGTCGAGCAGGAGCCGCTGGGAGACGCTGCCGAGAAGCAACTTCCCGACCGGGGTGCGTCTCCGCAGACCGACCACCAGCAGCGTCGCCCCGGCCTTCTCGGCGGCGTCGAGGATCAGATCCGCCAGGTCCGGACCCATGGGCCGGACGATCTCATGGTCGATGCCCCCCTCGGCCAGTCGCTCGTCGAGGGTTTTGACCCCGGCACGCGTGGCGTAGTGGGTGTCGACGAGGGCATCGCCGCGGGTCGCATTGATGACGACGACACTGGTGCCTCGAAGGTTGGCCTCGGCGATGGCGGCATCGACCGCCGCATCCCCCTCGGGACCGGGCATGTAGGCAACGGCGACGGTCATGAACCCACCTTCTGGTCGGAATCGGAGCCGGACGTGACGTCGGCATCGGCCACGGGATGAGCCCCACGCACGCGCTTCAGGACCATCGGCACGATGAAGAGCAGCGCGAGGAAGACATAGACGACGACCGCGACGGGCTCCGACCACAGCGTGGACCACTCGCCACTGGAGAGTTGGAGGGCCTGTCGGAGCTGGTATTCGAGCCGTGGGCCGAGGATGACGGCGATGATCATCGGCAGGACGGGCAGGCCGAAGCGCCGCATGAGCAGACCGAGCAGCCCGAGCACGAGGAGCAGCAGCAGGTCGAACCACTGGAGGTTCACGGCATACGCGCCGAGGCTGGCGAAGAAGAGGATGCCGGCATAGAGATAGGGCCGCGGAGTGCGGAGCAACTTGGCCCAGACCGGTGCGAGCGGCAGGTTGAGGATGAGCAGGAGTGCGTTGCCGATGAAGAGCGAGGCGATGAGCGCCCAGACGAGGTCGCCGTTCTCCTCGAAGAGGGCCGGGCCGGGCTGGATGCCGTAGCCGGCCATCGCGGCGAGCATGATCGCGGCCGTCGCATTGGTCGGGAGCCCGAGGGAGAGCATCGGGACGAGCGTGCCTGCGGCAGAAGCGTTGTTGGCTGCCTCGGGTCCAGCAACGCCCTCGATCGCGCCCTTGCCGAATTCCTCGGGGTGCTTGGTCAACTTCTTCTCGGTGACATAGGAGAGGAAGGTGGGCAATTCGGCGCCGCCGGCCGGGAGGGCCCCGAACGGGAAGCCGTATGCCGTGCCGCGCAGCCACGGCATCCACGACCGCTTCCAGTCCTCCTTGCCCATCCACGGGCGCCCGACCGGGATGACCTCGAGTGGGCGGCGGCGCAAGTGTGCGGCCACCCAGAGGGCCTCACCGATGGCGAAGATCGCGACCGCGACGACGACGATGTCGATCCCGTCGGAGAGCAGGGGGATGCCCATCGTCATGCGGTTCTGGCCGGTGAGCAGGTCGGCGCCGACGAGCCCGATGGCCAAGCCGATGAAGAGCGAGATGAAGCCGCGGAGCTTGCTTGCGCCGAGGACCGCGGTCACGGCGACGAGCGCGAGGACCATGATCGCGAAGTAGCTCGGGGCGCCGAGTTGGACGGCTGCCGTGGCGATGGTGGGTGCGAAGGCGACGATGAGCGCGGTGCCGATCGACCCGGCGATGAAGGAGCCGATCGCGGCGGTCGCCAGGGCCTGCGCCGCTCGCCCGGCCTTGGCCATCTTGTTGCCTTCGAGGGCTGTGATGACCGAGGACGATTCGCCGGGGGTGTTGAGGAGGATCGAGGTCGTCGATCCGCCGTACATGCCGCCGTAGTAGATGCCGGCGAACATGATGAAGGCGCTCGCTGGCTCGACGTTGTAGGTGATCGGCAGCAGCAGGGCCACGGTCATGGCCGGGCCAATGCCCGGGAGCACGCCGACCGCAGTGCCGAGGAGCACGCCGATGCAGGCGAAGAGCAGGTTCATCGGGGTGAGGGCCGTGGCGAAGCCCTCCATGAGTCCGTTCCAGGCGTCCATCAGAGGATCCCGTCCAGGATGCCGGGCGGGATCGGGACCCCGAGCCCGACATAGAAGGCATAGAAGGAGCCGACCGAGAGCACCGTCCCGATGATCAGGTCGCGCACCGGCGTCCGACTGCCGAGCACCCACGCCGTCCCGGCGAAGAGCAGGGCTCCCGTGATCGCCCAGCCGAGGAATGAGACCATGGCGACGTTGAGGGCGAAGATCGCGACGAGCTTGCCGACGGTCGCCCAGTCCGGCCGCTGGCTGAGGTCGACGTCCTCGCCGCCGTCCTCCTCGGGCACGTCTCCAGCGAGGGTGCGCCAGGCGAGGATCGCAGCGAGCACCAAGCAGACCACGCCGATGAAGGCCGGGAAGGCTCGCGGCCCGAGGGGGTCGGACTTGGCGAAGCCGGCCACGACGTCCCACGTGCTGATGATCGCGAAGAGCCCGATGACGACGAGGACCCCGACGACGACGAACTGGGACAGGTCCCGGGTCCGTGGAGGTCGGGCCTCGACATGCGGCTCGGGGCCTGGCGGCACGGGCGTGATGTCGGCACTCATGCCAGCCCCAACTCCTTCAAGGTCGTCGCGACCCGGTCGTCCTGCTCCTTGAGGAAGGTGCCGAACTCATCCCCGGTGATGAAGGCATCGGTCCACTCGCGCTTGACCAACACGTCCTGCCACGCCTTGCTGTCGTGCATCTTCTGGAGGAGAGCGATCAACTCGGCCGTGCGCTCCCCGGAGATGTCGGGTGGGGCGAGGATCCCGCGCCAGTTGGTGAAGGTGAGGTCGATGCCGGCCTCCTTGAGTGCCGGAGCGTCGGTGCCCTCGAGCGCCTTCTCGCCCGAGGTCGCGAGCACTCGCACCTTGCCGTTCTTGATCTGCTCGGCAAACTCACCCAGACCGGTCGTCGCCATGTCGAGCTTGGAGCCGAGGAGGGCCGCGAGGATCTCGCCGCCACCGTCGTAGGGCGTGTAGTTGACGTCCGCCGGCTTGATCCCGACCGCGCGTGCCAACTCCATCGGGAAGAGGTGATCCGGTCCGCCGGGCGAGGAGCCACCGCCGACGGTCATCCCCTTGACATCGGCCTTCCATGCGGAGACACAGTCGTCGATCGTCTTGAAGGGCGAGTCCGCCGGCACGACCACGCCCTCGTCCTCCTGGATGAGTCGGGCGATCGGCGTCGCGAGCGAGACGCGCGCATCGGACTTGTTCGTGTAGACCGCGCCGACGACCCCGAGCCCCATGCACTGGAGCAGGTTGTCGTTGCCGGCCTCGTTGATGAGCCGGGCCATCGCCACTGTGCCGCTCGCGCCCACGACATTGAAGACCTCGAAGCGCGGCGTGATGTCCTCGTCCTCCATGACCTTCACGGCCGCGCGCCCGGTGAGGTCGTAGCCGCCGCCTGGTCGATTCGGGATCATCATCCGCAGCCGTCGGGCGCCCGCGTTCTCGCCGCGCGTCACCCCGCAGCCGGCGAGGGCCAGACTCGCGACGGAGCCGGCGAGGAAGGTACGTCGACGGACCATCTGCACACTGTGGCCCAGATCACGCCCGGACGCACCCCGTAGCCAGGTCACGACTTCGACTCGGCGGTCGGCCTCCTTCCCGCTGACACGTCAAAGCCGGCGTATGCCGGGAGTGGGCTTCCGGCATACGCCGGGTTTGCGCAGGTCCTTCCGATTGAGGGGCGTCCTTCACGTCGAGGGGCGCCCCTGCAAGGACGCCCGTCAACGCGAAGGGCGCCCCTGAACGCAAAGGACCTGCGCCAACTTCCCCAGCACGGCCGTCAGGCGGGGTCGACGACCTTGACCATGACGCAGTTCTTGAGCCCCTTGGGTCGGTCGTAGGTGAAGCCCAGTCGCTCGTAGAGCCGACGCGTGCCGTTGTAGAGGAAGGACGACGACATCTTCTTGGTCTGCTCGGTCATGTCGTGCGGATAGCTCTCGACCCGGCCACCACCGGCCTGGGCAATGAGATCCAGCGCGCCGTTGATCGCCAACTCGGTCACGCCCTGCCGCCGGTGGCGCTTGTCGACGAAGACGCACGTGATTCGATAGTCGGGCACCTCCATCTGGGTCGCCTCGTAATGCTTGAAGTGGTGCAGCGAGGGCAACTCCTCCGGTGTCCCGAACTCGGCCCAGGCGATCGCCTCGTCACCGACCATGACGAGCGCGGCGTGCGCGACGCCTTCCTCGACGAGCCGCTTCTTGATCGCGCGGTTGCCCTCCGCGGTCTCCCCGCGCCCCTCGCAACTCGGATGCCCGCCGTGGAACCACGTGCACCAACAGCCACCAAAGATCCCGTTGTGCCGCAGCACGAGATCGTCGAAGGCCGACCAGGTCTCGGTGGACAGAGGCGCAATCGTGTATGCCGTGTCGTTGGCCATGCTCGACCGTAGCGTTCGGCTCTCGCTCGAGCACCGAAATGTACAATTCAGCGCTTTCAGCGCACAATGGATGCTATGGCCGAACTCACCGTGACGGATGCGCGCGCCCGCCTCGCCGACGTCGTCGACGAGGCTCGGGTGCGCCACGACCCCATCTACCTCACGCGGCGAGGCCAACGGGTCGCTGCCGTCATCGACGCTGATGATCTGGACCGACTGATCGAGGCCGCTGAGGATCTGGCCGACATCGAGGCGGCCCGGGCGGCTCGCGCCGAAGTTGATGCCGAGGGCGCGATCCCGTGGGAGCAGGTCAAGGCCGACCTCGGTCTCGCATGACCTATCGCGTCGACCTCAGTCCGGCTGCTGCTCGACAACTGCGAAAGCTGGACAGCGCGGCACGACTGCGCATCCAAGCAGCGATCGAACTGCTCGCCGATGACCCCCGACCCCCGGGCGCGAGGAAACTCGCTGGGGGCGATGGCGAGTGGCGAGTCCGCACCGGGGACTACCGGATCGTCTACGACATCCATGACGGCGTGCTGGTCATCCTGGTCCTCGCGGTCGGTCATCGCCGCGAGATCTACGATCGTCGCTGACCACGCTCGCCGTGGCAGTCAGCCTCGGATCAGTGTGCGGGCGATCATTCCGAAGGTGACGACGGCAGCGAGCAGACCCACGACACCGGCAACCGCCCCGCTCAACGTGCCGGTCACGGCGAAGACGAGCGCAGCGACGGGCACCCAGATCGGCACCGCTCCGGCACGGCGCAGGCCCCACGCCAGCACGATCGGCCCGAGGGTCATCCCCGCGATGAACGCGATGATGATCAGGACGAAGAGTGGATAGCGGTTCGAGGCATCCTCCATCGCCTGGACGGCAGCCATGGACGCACCCGAGGTCCCGTCGATGGCGGCCATCCCGTAGAAGGCCAGGGCGTGCGCCACTGAGGCGACCAGCCCGAGGAAGGTCAGGGCGCCACCGACCAGGATCGTGCGACCGCCGCGACCGGACTCGAGCTCGGAGTCCGGACCCGCATCTGCGAGGCCGGGCCGGCGCCTCACCACCGCGAGGATGCCCGGCATCATCGCCACCGAGCCGAGGACGACGGCCAGCCCCAGCGCCAACCACGCGCCGGAGTGGGCCTGCACGCGACGCACCATGTCAGGGATCCCCGTGACCTCGTCATCGGGAAGTACCAGACGTCGGCCGAGGTCGCCCGCTGCGAAGGTGATGGCTCCGACGAGCAACGCACCGGCGGTGAGGGCCGGCCGCTGCCTGATGAGGGCACTGGCCGCGGAGTGGGTGGGGGGCGAGGCGATGCTCATGACGCGAATTCCCTTCTCGGTGAACGATGATCCATCCACCGTGCGCTCGGGCTGAGTCCCACGTCATCGCCCGGGTTGAGGATCGTGATCACCCAATCGGCCCGTATGCCGTGTGCCCCGGCCATCCCCATGGCCCGCCTTCTCATCCCAATGGCCGAGGTCGCGGACCACGGCGAAACGTAGTCTGAAGGGGTGCACGGGTCCTGGACCTCGTGGCGCTCACGCCGGATCCACGGTGTCCCCGTCATCGATCTGACACTCGCCTCGCTCATCGGGGCGGTGGCCCTCGCGAGCGCCCTGCACCACGAGCCGCCCGAGGGTCCGCTGTGGCTGACCGTGCCCGTGGCGATCGTTCTGAGTGGAGCCCTCGTCCTGCGGCGGGTGCGTCCGCTGGCCATGGCCGCGGTGGTGGCGGTGGCCGCCGTCAGCCAGGCCATGGTGTCCGTGTCACCGGGCTCGTTGTGGGCGCTTGCTGTCTTCCTCATCGCGATGGTGTCGGTCGGCGCCCACGCCAGCGAGGGTCGCGCTGCCGCCGGTGGCGCTCTCCTGCTGGCCTCGCTCTTCCTCCAGGAGTGGCTCGACGCAGGATCGGACTATCTCTTCATGGTCCTGGTCTTCGGTGGGGCCTGGCTGATCGGTCGCGGGCTCAACGGCTGGAGCCGTCGGGCCATCGCCGCGGAGAGCTCCAACACCGAGACCGCCCGACTGGCCACGGCCGAGGAGCGACTGAGAGTCGCCCGTGAATTGCACGACGTCGTCGCCCACTCCCTCGGGGTCATCGCCGTCCAATCCGAAGCCGCCGATGCGCTCTTCGAGCGTGACCCGCAGCGGGCCCGGGTTGCCGTCCAAGCGGTGCAATCGAGTGCCCGCGACGCGCTCGATGAGATGCGTCAGTTCCTCGGGGTGCTCCGAGCCGAGCCGGACGGATTGCCCTTGGAGCCCACTCCGAGGTTGGACGGGCTTGTGGACCTGATCGCCACCTTCACCGCCGCCGGGCTCCGAGTCACGCTCACCCAGACCGAGCGGCCGGCGACCCTTCGTCCGGGACTGGACCTCACGGCATACCGGATCGTCCAGGAGTCGCTCTCGAACGTCCTCCGGTTTGCCGGTCCGGTGGCGGTCAGCGTGCGGGTGGCAACCGAGTCGGATCACCTGCGCGTCGAGGTGAGCAACGCCGCGTCGATGCGCGTCACGGGTGTCACTCGGGGTGCTGGCCTCGGCCTCCTGGGCTTGCGCGAAAGGGTGGAAGCGCTCGGCGGCTCGTTGAGCCATGGCCCAGTGGGTGGAGGGTTTCGAGTCGTGGCCACCATCCCGTTGAAGGTCGAACCCTCGTGATCAAGGTGGTGATCGCCGATGACCAGGCGCTGGTGCGGGACGGTTTCGCGCTGATCCTGGGTGTCGAGGAAGACCTCGAGGTCGTGGGTGTCGCGGGGGACGGCCGCGCCTGTCTGCGGGAGGTGGCTCGGACTCGGCCGGACGTCGTGATGATGGACATCCGGATGCCCGTCCTCGACGGGATCGCGGCCACCGAGGCGCTCGTCAGGTCGGGCTCGCCGGCACGCGTGCTCATCCTCACGACGTTCGACCTCGACGAATACGTCTATCGCGCATTGCGCGTCGGCGCATCGGGGTTCCTGCTCAAGGATGTCCCGCGCCGGCAGTTGGTCGAGGCGATCCGCGCCGTCGCCGAGGGTGCATCTGTCGTGGGAGGGGCCATCACGCGGCGCCTCATCGAACACTTCGTGGCTCGTCCGCCAAACGGAACGGTGACGGAGGGTGTCACCGCGGCACTGAGTGAACGGGAGCGCGAGATCCTCCAACTCCTCGCCCGCGGCATGTCGAACCGCGAGATCGCCACCACGCTCGTCGTCTCCGAGGCCACGGTGAAGACACACGTCGCCACGGTGCTCGCCAAGTTGGGCGTACGGGATCGACTCCAGGCCGTGGTGCTGGCCTACGAATCGGGCTTCGTCCAGCCGCGCGGGCTTGGTCCGTGACCGCAGCAGGGCCTGTCAACGAGACGCCTACGACCGTTTGGCCGGTGTCTTGGTCAGCGCCGAACCCTTGTGTGCCGCAACATGATCGGTCTTGTCACACTTGATCTCGTATTGCGGGTCGTCCGCGCTCGCATGGTGCGTGTAGCCCTTGTAGTCGAAGTCCGCCGTGTGGACCTTGATGATCGTCCCTGACACGTGGCCGGCCTCGGAGTTCCACTGGACGTGGTCCCCGACGCTGAATCCGTTGCTCATGGTGCATCGCCTCCTCCTCCAAGGTAGCCCTCGTTGAGGGGCGCCCTTCACATTGAGGGGCGTCCCTGCAAGGACGCTCCTCAACCGAAAGAACGCCCCTCGATTCAAAGGACCTGCGCAAACGCACACCGAGCGCACCGTCCGGCGTCGAGGGGCCGTGTTCAGGCGAGGTATGCCGGCTTGCCAGCCCACGGCATACGGTGGGCTTTGGCGGTTGGAGACCCAACCACAGGTGAAAGGGAAGCCGATGTCCAAGGCGCGGGTCCACAACCTGTTCGTGTCGCTCGACGGCTTTGCTGCGGGCACCCACGTCACGCTCGAGGAGCCGATTGGCGGGGCCGGGGCGTTGTTCTCCCGGTTCGACGGACGGCTCATCCACGGGCTCGGACCTGATGTGCCGCTCACCCTCGACCGGGCCCTGACCACCTTGTGGGGACAGGACATCGGTGCCGAGATCATGGGACGGCGCAAGTTCGGGCCGCAGACGGGGCCCTGGACCGACGATGGTTGGCAGGGCTGGTGGGAGGACGAACCACCTTTCATGACACCGGTGTTCGTGTTGTCCCACTATCCCCGGGAGCCGATCGTCTTTGACAACGGCACCACCTTCACCTTCCTCGATGCCACTCCGGCCGAGGCGCTCCGGATCGCGCAGGAGGCGGCGGGCGGCAAGGACGTGCGGATCGGTGGTGGGCCGAGCACGGTGCGCCAGTTCCTTGAGGCCGACCTCATCGACACCATGCACATCGTCAGCGTGCCGATCGTCCTCGGCGAGGGGACGCCGCTGTGGGCCGGGCTCGGCGGCATCCACGAGCGCTTCGAGATCGCTACCTTTGCCTCGGGTGAGGGCGTGACGCATCAACTCTGGAACCGGGTGCGCGGGTGACGGGCGGCCTCGGGACGCCCGCGTGGGACGAGATCACCGGTGCCGTCGGATTGGCCCTCGGAGGCGATCGTGACGCGGGGGCAGTGGCCCTGCGGGAGTGCTGGGCGCGCACCAGTGACGACGACCACGCGCAACGGTGCGTTCTCGCTCACTACCTGGCCGACCTCGAGCCGGACCTGGATGACGAAATCGCTTGGGACGAGCGGGCGTTGGCGGCCTATGCCCACGTCGGCGAAGGGGACTTGGCGGGCATAGGCATCCCGCATGCTGGCGGCATGGCGCCGAGCCTGCACCTCAACCTCGGCGACGGCTATCTCCGAGCAGGCCTCATGCACGAAGCGCGGGCGCAACTGGCCGCCGGTGTCGCTCAGGTCGACCTGCTCGGTGCCGATGGCTACGGCGCCATGATTCGCCAAGGGCTGGAGCGTCTGGCCGCCCGGATCGAGGCGGGAAGCAACGGATGAAACCGCTGACTGAGGCCGACCTTCGGGAGTCGTTCGTCAATGCCTCCCGACGTGAGGCCGCCGAGGCCGGGGCTCCGGACCTGGAGTCAGTGCGGTGGTCTGAGATCGACTACCTCGGGTGGCGCAACCCCAAACTGCCCCTCCTCGCCTATGTCGCGATGACGCTGCCGGAGGATCCGGACACCCCGGTCGGGGTCATTTTGCGCTCGGTTCCCAAGGGCGAGCGCCGGCGCCGGATGCTCTGCGCCTGGTGTCAGGACATCGTGAGCAAGAACGACGTCGTCATGTACATCGCCAAGCGCGCCGGTGCCTCGGGCCGTCGGGGCAACACCATCGGCACCGCGATCTGCACCGACTTCGGCTGCTCGGCCAACGCGCGGCGGTTGCCGTCGCTCGCCGAGATGAGCAAGGACGCCTCGCAGGACGAGAAGGACTTCTGGATCGGCCTGCGCGTCGAGGACCTCCGCAAGCGCGCAGCCCACTTTGTCCGCGAGGTCCGCGACAGCGCCTGAGGCCGATCACCTCGTATGCCGTGGGCTTCCACGGTTCGGCTGGATGATCATCAGGTGGGCGGCTATATCAACACTCAAGCAGCGGCTAAATCAACAGGTCACTTGCGGCTATATAAACATGACAGTACCTTTGGGACCATGTCCCGCACGCCGACCAGCCCCATGGGGCGCATTGTTCCCCGCAAGGTCGCGGGGCTCATTTCGGATGCACTTGCGGACACCCGAGTCGTGTTGGTCAACGGGGCGCGGCAGACGGGCAAGAGCACCTTGGTGTCGTCGGTCTGTCGTGACCGAGCGGGGGAGTGGCGCAATCTGGACCGCGCCTTGGAGCGCGCAGCCGCTCACGCGGATCCCGTGGAGTTCATTCAGTCGGACGGGCTCATGGTCATCGACGAGATCCAACGTCAGCCTGATCTCCTCTTGGCGATCAAGGCGTCCGTGGACGAGGACCCTCGTCCGGGCCGATTTCTCCTGACGGGAAGTGCCCGAGTGCTGGGCCTTCGCGGTCTGCCGGATGCACTACCAGGGCGTATGGACACCATCGAGCTCTGGCCACTCTCGCAGGGTGAGATCGATGGGACTGGCGAGCGGTTCATCGACGCAGTGTTCGATCGCAGCACGCCCTTCAGTCACACGTCGACCTTGGCCCGGAGTGACTACATCGAGCGGCTCTGTCGCGGTGGCTACCCGGAAGCGGTCGCGAGGGAGGGTGCTCGTCGAGATCGCTTCTACGACAACTATGTATCCGACCTGATCAACCGGGACGTCGTCCAACTCTCGGAGATCGAACGAGGTCGCGAGATGCGGACTTTGACGAGGCTGCTGGCCGCGCGCTCAGGGCAGCTGCTCATGCCACACAAACTTGCTGGCGAACTCGGGATCACGGGTCCGACGGTGGCTCGCTACGTCGGTTTGCTCGAGGAGGTCTTTCTGGTCAAGAGGCTGCCCGCATGGTCTCGAAACCTCAGCAGCCGGGCAGTCTCCGCGCCGAAGGTGGCCATGGTCGATTCGGGAATCGCGGCCAATCTCCTCGGCCAGAATCCCCGACGATTGGCCAGGCCGGAGAGTCCGCTGGGTGGGCTCTTGGAGGGCTTCGTCGCGATGGAACTTGCGCGCCAATTGGAGTGGTCCTCCACCCGCGCCGAGCTCTTCCACTACCGCACTCGCGACGGCGTCGAGGTCGACCTGGTCCTCGAAGAGAGATCCGGAGAAGTGGTCGCCATGGACGTGAAGGCTTCGTCGACTGTCAGGGCCGAGGACTTCCGCGGCATCCGCCATCTGAAGGAGCGGCTTGGACCTGACTTCGTGGCGGGTTGTGTGCTTCACACGGGACAGGAGACTCGCTCGTTCGGCGATGGGCTGTGGGCCATTCCGATCAGTGCGATCTGGGAAGTCTGACTCAGCAGCGGGACGGTCAGTCCGTCGTGAGGAAGGCGAGGATCTCCGGCAGGGCAGCGGCATCTTGGACGAAGAAGCCGTGGCCTCCCTCGTAGAGGCGCACCCCAGCGCTGGGGATCTGGGAGGCGATGGCCTCGGCGTTCTCCGGCGGTGCGATGCCGTCGAAACGTCCGGCCGCAACGAAGGTCGGGCAGGTGAGGCCGACCCATTGAGGAAGAGCAGGGGCGGGCCATCGCCCAACACCTCGTAGTGGACATCGAGCCCGTTGCTCGTCGTGTTCGGCACATCGCGATGTTAGGCCGTGGAGACCGGCATACTCACCTGCGTGTCAGTCTCAGAGCCGCCCGAGATCGGAATCGGGGTCTCGCCCGCGTTCGGGCGCCCGGACGCGGGCCCGACCATGAGCGGCCTCACCGCCCGCGAGGTGGTCGTCTCCCTGGTGCAGGGAGTGGCTCTTACCGGCTGTGGCGTGCGGATGCTGCGGGTCAACGCCAGCGTGGATGTTGTCCGAATCGCCTGGGAGGCAGCGCAATCGGCCACCTCGGGTATCGGGATCGGTGTCTTGGCCAAGGGCACAACTGTGCTGCATCGGGCCGACCGGTCGGCCCGGGAGATCCTGGAACTCTCGCCGCCGGCGCCGCTGATGGACCGCACCGCCTATCGCTCGATCGGCACGCGCGCCGCACGCCTGGCCCGTGGGGAGCCGGTCACCGTGCCCGACACCCTGCTCGCCGACGCCGAGCTGATCGCCGACGTCATGGACCGACTCAAGGTCTATGGAGCCCTGGAGCGCCGGTGGTGCACCGCGGAGCCCCCGGTGGAGGATCTGCTCAGCCTGGCGTGAATCCGCCGGGTTGGGGCGACGGGGCAACTGCCCCGCGGAGAATCTCGACCGACATGCCCCAACACTGCCCCCGAGTTCAGCGCGCCCGAGTAGCCTCACGCCGACGGGACCAACACGGCCGACATCCCAGCCTGCGAAAAGAGCCGAGCGTGGACAGCCGCACCACGACCACCGCGACCACCGCAACCATCGAGTCGGCACCGCCGCTGCGCAAAGGTGCGCGCACGGCATACGCCGTCGTAGCCCTGACCGCCTGGGCGGGCTCGGGCCTGGTGACCCTGCTCAACCTCGTCGACGGCTACGAGCATTCGGCACCCGAGGGCCACACCTATGGCGACAACGCCGCCGGGATGGCTGGCGCCTTCGGGCGCCTGGCCGACCACTTCAGCTACTTCACCGAGTGGAGCAACATCGTGGTCGCCGTGACCTTCACGTTGCTGGCACTCGCTCCCGCCGTGCGGACGACCCTGCGACGAGTTCTGTTGTTGGACAGCCTGATCATGATCACGGTGACCGCCATTGTGTATGCCGTCCTGCTGGCTCCCACGGAGACCGTCACCGGGTGGTCGGTCCTCACCAACCCGTGGCAGCACAAGGTCGTCCCGGCACTCACCGTGCTGGTCTGGCTGATCTGGGGACCTCACGGGTGGTTCTCCTGGCGACTCATTCCCGCGGCCTTGATCATCCCCGTGGCGTGGATCGTGTGGGCGCTCGCTCGTGGGGCTGTGGTCGGTGCCTATCCCTATGGCTTCCTCGACGTGGCGACTCACGGCTACGGGTCGGTGTTCACGACGATCGGGGGGATTCTCGTCTTCGCGATGGTCGTGGCGCTCATCTACATCGGTCTCGACCGACTGCTCGCGCGCCGCAACGGTTCCAGTTCCAGTGAGGAGAGGTAGCCACGACGCTCCCGGTTCAGTCCCAAGGCCTCGTGTGCCGTGAGGTGGCTCCAGGCATACGAGGCAGTTGGCCTCTGGTCAGGCGATGTCCGCTTCGGCGAGGTGGGCCGCATGGGCGATGCCTGTTTCGGTGAGCTGCTCACCGCTCAACTCCGCGGTGACCCGGCCGAAGCGCATGACGAGGACGCGGTGGTAGATCATCGCCAGTTGCTCGTAGTCGCCGGAGGCTGCTGGTTGCACCGGAGAAGGAGCCCGCGATCGCTTCCGGATCGGGAGGTCGCACACCAAAGGCCCGCATCATCGAGAAGTCGGCTCGCTCGAAGGAATCCACGACGAGCCCATCGCGCAGCACCGTCACCCGGTCAGCGACCGCGGCGACCTCCTGCAGACCATCGCCATCGCGATCCGGGCCGGGGAGCGCGCCGCTCGCTGGACGTCCTGACCCCTTCGGTCAGGGGTTCTGGATCAGGCGCAGCAGCGTGCCGTCCGGGTCGATGAGAGCGCCGATGCGCAGACCCGAGTCCTCGATCTGGGGTGGATGAATGCGCGGCCAGCCGATGCAGGTCTCCGGCAGGTCAGCGGCCACACATG
>DAOLRO010000007.1:31423-33330 GCA_035418665.1 Phycicoccus sp. | reverse complement strand
GTGGGCTACGGCGGTCGACGTGAGATCGCTGATGCCGTGCGCTCGCTGCTCCAGGAGCATGCGCGAGCCGGGACGACCATCGAAGAGCTCGCCGAAATCCTCGACGTCGAGCACATCGCCGAGCACCTCTACACCAAGGGTCAGCCCGATCCTGATCTCGTGATCCGTACCTCGGGGGAGCAGCGGCTCGGGGGCTTCCTGCTTTGGCAGAGCGCGCACAGCGAGTTCTACTTCTGTGAGGCCTACTGGCCGGACTTCCGCCGGGTCGACTTCCTGCGGGCCCTGCGGGCCTATGGCGATCGCCAACGCCGCTTCGGATCCTGACCGTGTGACGCGCTCGGCCCTTCGATGAGGATGCGCCCGCGCCGCCTGTGACGTGTGTGGCTTGATATGCCCAATGTGGCTGAAGTTGCTCATGGTTTGAGGGGAAGGTGGCTGTTCAGGTGAAGTTTGCCGACACGCCGTCGAGGGGACCGGTGCACGCGTTCGGGCGAGTCGTAGCGTCCCGTCCAACGCACCTCGATGTGCGAGGGGCGCGACCGAACCGACAAGGAGCCCCGACGTGCCCTCGACCTCCACCGGCCAGACCCCGCAGCTCACGTATGTCCTGGACACCTCGGTCCTGCTCTCGGACCCCAAGGCGATCCTGCGATTCAAGGAGCACGAGGTCGTCCTCCCCGTGGTCGTCGTCACCGAGCTCGAGGCCAAGCGGCACCATCCCGAGCTCGGCTTCTTCGCCCGGAGCGCCCTGCGCCTTCTCGATGACCTCCGCATCCAGTCCGGCCGCCTCGATGCCCCGGTGCCCGTCGGTGACGAGGGGGGCACCCTCCGCGTGGAGCTCAACCACACTGATGCTTCGTCCCTCCCGGCCGGATTCCGGTTGGGAGACAACGACACTCGCATCCTCGCCGTGGCCAAGAACCTCGCCAACGAAGGCCGCAAGGTCACCATCGTCAGCAAGGACCTGCCGATGCGGGTCAAGGCCTCGGCGTGTGGCCTCCAGGCCGAGGAATACCGCGCCGAGCTCGCCGTGGAGTCCGGTTGGACGGGCATGGCCGAGTTGGACGTCACCGTCGAGGAGATGGATCACCTCTACGAATACGGTCGTTTGGAGCAGCTCGAGGCGGCCGAGTTGCCATGCCACACCGGGTTGAAACTGCTCTCCCCCCGCGGCTCCGGCTTGGGTCGCGTCGGAGCCGACAAGCAGATCCGGCTGGTCCGAGGCGACCGCGACGCCTTCGGTCTCCACGGTCGAAGCGCTGAGCAGCGCATCGCCCTCGACATCCTCCTCGACCCCGATGTGGGCATCGTCTCCCTCGGCGGTCGTGCAGGCACCGGCAAGTCCGCTCTCGCGCTGTGCGCGGGCATCGAGGCGGTCATGGAGCGCGGCCAGCACCGCAAGGTGGTCGTTTTCCGTCCTTTGTATGCCGTGGGCGGGCAGGAGTTGGGCTACCTCCCCGGCAGCGAGGCCGAGAAGATGAACCCCTGGGGTCAGGCCGTCTTCGACACTCTCTCGGCCCTGGTTTCCAAGGAGGTCGTCGAGGAGATCCTCGATCGCGGGATGCTCGAGGTCCTCCCCCTCACCCACATCCGGGGGCGCTCCCTCCACGATGCCTTCGTGATCGTCGACGAGGCACAGAGCCTCGAGCGCAATGTGCTGCTCACCGTCCTCTCGCGGATCGGCCAGAACTCCCGGGTCGTTCTCACCCACGACGTGGCCCAGCGGGACAACTTGCGGGTGGGCCGGCATGACGGCGTCGTCGCGGTCGTCGAGGCGCTCAAGGGCCACCCGCTCTTCGCCCACATCACCCTCACGCGCTCCGAGCGGAGCCCCATCGCTGCGCTGGTCACGGACCTGCTCGAGGGCATCGAGATCTGACGCCTGATCTGGCGCAGGATCTGACGCC
>DAOLRO010000007.1:6233-31323 GCA_035418665.1 Phycicoccus sp. | reverse complement strand
TGACGAGCGTGACCTTGTCCACAGGCCCGGGATCGACTTTGCCCTCCGAGGGTGCCCTCCTCTAGTCTTGGTCTCGAATTGGTAACGCCCACTCCCAGCACTCGGATCATCGTGACCGGGGGAGTCGTCACCACCCCTGCCCCCTGCGGCGGCTTCGGCTGCCACGGAAGGACCCGAGTTTCTTCATGAGTCAGTACCGCGGACGTCATGCTGCACGCCATGCCAAGCCCAAGACCTCACGTCTGGGCGCTGTGGGCAGTGGCCTGCGTCGACCCGCGGTCTCTGCTTCGCTCGCACTGGCAGTCGTCGCGACCGGCGCTGCCGGCGTCAGCGCGCAGGAGCGAGTCACCATCGGACCCGCTGCCTTCACTCTGAGCGCGGACAGCCTGACGACGACCGAGACCACCGCTGCCGACCGTGCCCGGCTCGCAGCTGACCGGGCCGAGGTGGCCGAGCAGCGGTCCTTGGCCGTGGCTCAGGCTCAGGAGGAGGCGCGGCTCAAGGCCGAGGCCGATGCCAAGGCACGTGCCGAGGAGGAGGAGCGCGCTGCCCGTGAGGCCGCTCGCCAGGACCTCATCGCCAAGGCGAAGGAAAACCCTCAAGGTGCCGCGCAGGCGATCATGGGTGAGTTCGGTTTCGGTCAGGACCAATGGGGCTGCCTCAACCAGCTCGTCATCGGTGAGTCGACCTGGAACTACAAGGCCATGAACCCCAGTTCCGGCGCCTACGGTCTCTTCCAGTCCCTGCCGGCCAACAAGATGGACAGTGTCGACACCGACTGGGCCGACAACCCTGTCACCCAGATCCGTTGGGGCTTGGACTACATCAAGCGCTCGTATGGCACGCCCTGCGGCGCACTGTCGGCGTGGCAGAGCCGCTACCCGCACTGGTACTGATCGGGCTTCCTCCGCACGCGGACGACGGCCGCTGAGCTGGCCTGTCGTCCGGCATTGTTCGTATGCCGTGTGGGTCCTTTGACGTTGTGTTGTGCAAGTGACATTCCTCGGGTCTGAACAGGCCCTAACCTCGCGGCATGTCCGCTCCCGCGATGGTCAGTCGACCCGTGCCCTCGGCCGCCGGCAGGCTCGACACTCGACTGGCGGTCAATGCTCTCGGTCTGGCGACCTGCGCCGAATGGGCTGCCTGGGTGTCGGTCCTCGTCTTCGCCTTCGATCGCGCCGGGGCTGCCGGCACCGGCGCCGCTTCGCTCACCCTGCTCATCACCGCCGGTGTCGTGACCCTGGTCGGGGGTGCCATCCCAGACGGACCCCTGCCCAACAGGGTTTTCCTCGCGCTGCTCATCGTCGAAACGGTCGGCTTCGGCCTGGCGGCCGTTGCGGCGTTCGCGGACGCGCCTCTGTGGGTGATCCTCGCGCTCGTCTCCAGTGCCCTGGCCGTCGTGTCCCTCATGCGACCCACCATTGCCGTGGTCATCCCTGCCCTGGTGCGCACACCAATCGAACTGGTCCGAGCGAACGTCTGGATCACCGGGTGGGAGGCCTTGGCCATCATCGTGGGCCCGTTGCTCGCGTCGTTGGCGCTCGAGTTGGCGGGACCGTGGGCCGGATTCGTCGTGTGCAGTGCGCTGGCGCTCCTCGCTGCGCTGCTTCTGGTTCCGCTCTGGCGGCGACGACTCCCCTCGGGTCGCCCACCGGGAGCTGCTGGGTCCTCGCCGTTGGCCGTCCTTCGCCAACTGGGCCGCGTGCTCCGGCACGGGCCCACGCGGGCCCTGCTCGTGGTCATCGCCGGTTGGGATCTCGTCGTGGGTGCGGTCGACATCCTCGTGGTCGTCATTGCTCTCGACCGCCTGCACCTGGCCGAGTCGGCGCCCGGGTGGCTCGTTGCCATCGGTGGTGTGGGTTCGGTCGCTGGGTCGCTGCTGGCCAACCGGTTGGTCGGGCGTCCACGACTGGCTCCGCTCCTCCTGCTGGGTTCGGGCACGGTCGCGGCTGCGTGGACGGCGCTGTCCGCGGGCCAGACGCTCGTGACGCTTGGGGCGGCTCTCGTGGCCTCCGGTCTCGGTGGCGCTCTGGTCATGGTCGCCTCGCGCATCCTGCTCCAGCGCGTCGCCCCCCAGGATGCCATCGCGTCACTCTTCTCCGTGGCCGAACTCGTGGCCCTCGGTGCGACGGCACTCGGCGCACTGGTCGTGCAGACCCTCATCGTCACGCGGGGGATCGAGGCGGCGCTCCTCGGGCTCGGCGCGATCATCGGGCTGGCAACCCTGACGGTGCTGCGCCCGCTCCTGCGCATCGACAAGAGCGCTGATGCGCCCGTGGTCGCCATCCGGCTCTTGCGGAGGA
Source organism: Phycicoccus sp. (assembly GCA_035418665.1). Classification (GTDB taxonomy): domain Bacteria; phylum Actinomycetota; class Actinomycetes; order Actinomycetales; family Dermatophilaceae; genus Phycicoccus_A. The sequence continues at coordinate 29,020 of DAOLRO010000007.1, read as the reverse complement.
CGACACTGTTCGAGCATCTGCCGGCACCCTCCCTCGAAGGGGTGGCTCGCGCGGCAGAGCCCCGTAGCTACCTCCCGGGTGAGCGAGTCATCACCGCCGGGGAGCCCGGCGACCACTACTACGTGATCGTCGATGGCCAGGCTGATGTCGTCGTCGACGGCGTGCATCGGCGGGTCATGGGCCCTGATGAGGGCTTTGGGGAGATCGCGCTGCTGTCGGAGGTGCCCAGGACCGCGACGGTCTCGGCCGTGGGCCCGCTCGAGGTCCTGAGGCTGGAGAGGATCGACTTCCTCACGGCAGTGACCGGTCACGACTCCACCCGGACCGCTGCCTGGGCCGTGTCCGACCACTACCAGGACGACGACCGCCGAAACGGTCGAGAGTAGCCTCAGGACCGCTCGCTGCCGGTGCGAGCGGTCCCGGGACTACTTTCGACTGTCTGGGAGCGGGGTTCTGGGTCGTCAGTTGGCCGGGAGATCGAAGGTCGCGAGCTCGGCCCCGAGGATGACGTCGACGCCGGAGCCCGCGGCGGCGTCGGCGTGCAACTGTCTCGCCTGTGCATCGGTGCGGGAGGGATCGTGGTGGAAGAGCACGACGCGACGGGCACCGGCCGCCTCAGCCAGCCGCACGGCATACGCGGCAGCTGCATGTCCCCAGTCCCAGCGGAGGTCGAGCTCGGACCTCGTGTACTGCGCGTCGTGGATGAGCAGGTCTGCGCCAGAGGCCAATTCGAGTGCCGCGTCGTGAAGTTCTCCGATGCCGTGGCATCCGGCGCCCAAGGCCTGCGGGCCGTGGTCGGAGAGGTAGGCGACCGTGGACATGCCGTCACTGACCCGCAGGCCCATCGACCGGCCGCCCTTGTGCGGGATCTCGCGAGCCAGGACCTCGAAGCCCTCGACGTCGTGGCGACCCTCGTCGTAGGTCGCCGCTGTCCAATCGCCGCCCAACGCGTCGAGGTCGATGGGGAAGATCGGGGGAGACATGGCGCGGTCGAGGAGCGCTCGAGGCGGGGCTCCCTGCTCCGGGACCAGGACTCGGACGCGGGCTTCGGGGTGGTCGCCGGCCCGGAAGAAGGGCAGGCCCATGATGTGATCCCAGTGCAGGTGGCCCAGGATGACGGTCCCACGGAAGGGGCGATCGTCGATGCGTGAATAGTTGACCAGCCCGGTGCCTGCATCCAACAGGACTGTGGGAGAAGCGGATTCGTGCCCAATGGCCACGCAAGAGGTGTGACCCCCGACGTGGACGAAGTCGGGTCCGGGCGCTGGAAGGGAGCCCCGGACCCCGAGCAGGGTGACGCGCACCTGGTGTCCTCTCGTCGGTGAGTCGGCTCAAACTGTGTCACCGATCCGTCGTCCGGACTGTCAGCGACCTGACAGTTCTCTGGCGGTGCCCCCGAGCATGCTTCTTCTTGTCAGCAAGGCCCGGCAACACCCCACCAGGAGGTCAGGATGGACAAGCAGCAGCTCCCCGAGGACGGCGTCTACACCGAGAGCACCGACGGCCTCGACACCGAAGGCCACCGGTTCTACGTGGACGGCACCGACGCGACGGAAGACACCGAGGGTCACAAGGTGTATCTGCGGATCGACGAAGGCGAGGACACCGAGGGTCACATCAAGATCCGCATCGATGGTGACGACAGCGAGGACACCGAGGGTCACCGCACCCCGCCGCGCGTCGACTCCGGCGACGAGGACACCGAGGGTCACCGGCGCTACTACGCCGATGGTGACGGCAGCGAGGACACCGAGGGTCACCGCACCCCGCCGCGCATCGACTCCGGCGACGAGGATGTCGAGGGCCACAAGCGCATGGACATCATCGACACCGGTGATGACGTGACAGGGCACATCAACTTCCCCCGCCCGTCCGAACCCTTCCCGGGTGCCTGACCACCTAACCCGACCAAACCGAGATGCCCGGCCCACGAGGCCGGGCATCATGGTGTCCGAACCCACCGAGGGAGATTGCCGTGGCCGTCACGCACGATGCGGACCTGCGCGCCAGTGTCAGCGCCATCCGTCGCCTCTACTCCGCCGCGGCGTGCTCCTGCGCGCTGGTCAATGACGAGGGCAGCGCGCTGCGCTTCGTCGCGGCCAGCGGGGAGGGAGCGGACACCATCGTGGGCACCGACCTGCCCATCGGCCGGGGCATCGCCGGCTGGGTCGCCATGTCCGGCCAGGCGATCGCGGTCGGGGATGTCCACTCCGACACCCGGTTCGCGCGCGACATCGCGGAGGCAACCCACTATGTGCCGACCGCGATCATCGCCATCCCCGTCCTCGACCCCACCGGTGAGTTGCTCGGCGTCATCGAGGTGCTCGACCCGCACACCCCCGAACCCACGGACCGCACTCTCGACGTCCTGGGCACCTTGGCCTCCCAGATCGGGGCCTTCCTCGCGCTCCGGGGCCGCCATCTCGACCAGGGCGACGAGACCACCACGAGGCTGGCGGCCTTGGGCCGCACGATGTTGGAGGCGGCCCGCCGCTACGAGGGGACACTTTCGTGACCGACGCTCCGGAGTGGTCGTCCGCCTTCGACCCCAGCTCCCTGGCGCAGACCCCGACGCTGCCCTTGACGAACATCCGTGACTGGGCCATCGGCGGCAGCACCGGGGCGGGGGTCAAGGTCGCGGTCATCGACAGCGGTATCGACGCGGACCATCCCCGAGTCGGTGGCGTCAGCCGCGCGGTCGCCCTCCGGATCGACCCGGAGGCAGAAGATGGGTATGCCGTCGACGAGGGTCCGCACGACGACCTCGTTGGGCACGGCACGGCGTGCGCCGCGATCATCAGGTCGATCGCCCCGGACGTCGAGCTCCACAGCGTCCGCGTCCTGGGAGCGAACCTCAAGGGTCGAGGCGCACTCCTCCAGGCCGGCATCGGGTGGGCGATCGACGAGGGGATGCAGGTCGCCAACCTCTCCCTGTCGAGCAAGGCCGAAGCGCTCTTCGGGCCGCTGCACGACGTCGCCGACGAGGCCTACTTCAAGAACACGATCCTCGTCTGTGCCGCGAACAACATGCCCGGCCCGACCTACCCCTCCCAGTTCGCCTCCGTCGTCTCGGTCGCTGCCCGCGCGGGTGATGACCCGCTGGAGATCGCGCACAATCCCAATCCACCCGTTGAGTTCGCCGCGCGAGGCATTGACCTCGACATCGCCTGGGCCAATGGGGGCTCGATCGTCGCGACCGGCAACAGTTTCGCCGCCCCGCACGTCACCGGGCTGATCGCCCTCATCCGGTCCAAACACCCCGGGCTGACGTCCTTTCAGGTCAAGTCGATTCTGCAGGCCATGAGCATCAACGCCGCGCCGCCGATCAGGCGCTTCGAGCCCATCACCCACCGCGTGGACCTGACAACCGACGTCTCCAATGTCGGGGAGGCCATCGACCAACTCGAAGGGTCACGCGCTCGATAGGTAGTGCTACCACCGGTGCTAGCATCGGACGATGCAGGCGCTCCACATTCGCGATGTCCCCGAGGAGACCGTGGCCGCGCTCCGTCGACGAGCCGCGCGCCAGGGACACTCCATGCAGCAGGAGATGCGTGAGGCGCTCGCCCGGGCGGCGGCCGAACCCTTGACCGAGAGTCCGCCGCGGAGTCTCCGGCTGCACACCGTGGACTCGGGGCGCACCGAGGCTTTTGATCGTGACGACTTCTACGACGATGACGAGCGGTGACCAACGGCCGCTGGTCATCGTGGACACGAATGTCCTGCTCGCGGCCACTGACGCCAGTCGGGGAAGCCACGTCGCGGCCACCGAGTTCCTCCGCCTTGATCCTCGCTCCGTGGCATTGACGCCGCAGATCGTCCGGGAGTATTTGGTCGTCGCGACTCGTCCGCCCGAGGTCAACGGTCTGGGGCTGAGCCCTGCTCGGGCGGCCGCCAATGTCGAGGAGTTCCTGGGCATCGCCACGTTGCTCCGCGAGGGGATGGCTTCGACGAGTCGGCTCCTCACCTTCATGGCCGACGGATTGTCGAGCGGGAAGCAGGTGCACGACGCGAATGTCGTTGCCTGCGCCCTCGCGCACGGTGTCGCGGCCATCGTCACCGACAACGTGCGTCACTTCGCCAGGTTCGCCCCGCTCATCGACATCGAGGCACTTGCCGAGGCCAGCCGCCCTTAGAGATGGCTGCGGAGGACGGTGCCCATGACACCCGAGAGCAGCTCTCGGACCTCTTTCTGATCCCGGGACTCGGACAGCGTCGTGAAGCCGACCAGATCCCCGAAGAGCACCGGCACGACCCGTCGCGCCGACACGCCACTCGCGCTGCCCGAGCCGATCGCCTCAGGTGGGGAATCGACGGCCGACTCACTGGCGACCGCCCTGCCGCACTCGAGGCAGAACTACGCCCCGCTCGGGATCACGGTCGCGCAGGACCCACAGGTGCTCATGGGGCCGTCACGCTCGATCCGTCGAGCGCGGCCAGCCAGGCACTGGCGCCGATCTCGGTGTAGAACTCACGCACCGTGGCGCGCAACTCCTGTGCCTCACCGTGCCGTCCCAGCGAATCCAACACACCGGCGAGTTGAGCCTGGGTGCGGCGTTCGTAGAGGGTGCCACCCCATTTCCGGTATGCCGTGACCGCGGCTTCCAGCCCGGCCGCCACATCAGCGGTGGGCCCGTCCCGATGAAGGGCGATCGTGGCGAGCAAGCGCAGCCGGTCGGCCTGGATCTGCGGCGGCAACCGGTCGATGGGGACGTCGGCGATGAGGCCGCGGAGACTCGCGAGGCCATCGGTGTCGGCGGTGCGGGCCATGGTGTCGGTGGCCAGGCTGAACGGTGTGCAGAACTCCTCACTGGACATTCCGCCCTCGAGGAGCCGAGACACTGCGGCGATGGCCTCGCGGCGCACCACGAGGTCCACCCCACCGGTGCGGGCAGCCTCCATCACGACGACTGTGTCGTGGGCCGTGGGGTCGTCGGCCACCAATGTCGGATCGATGGGGCCCGAGTCGTCGCCGCGCGCGGTGCGGACGAGGGCGACGAAGCCGTCGAGGACCGGTGCGAGATATCCCAGAGCCTCCCGGTGATCCATCTGACCGCCGAGGTCGGTCCAGCGGCCCAGCGCCCAGCGGATGACGGCCAGGTTGTAGTGCCCGATCATGATCCCGGACGAGTGCTTGAGCTCGGACGCCATGGCGAGCGCCTGTTGGCCGGTGGCCTCAGCCTCGAGCAGGTCCCGCGGGATCGAGTTGCTGCAGAAGTTGCCGAGGACGGTGGCCTCGACCGAGGGGAGCTCGTGTCGTCGGGCGAACTCGGCGAGCCCGGCCATCACGATCTCGGTGAGGTCGAGGTATCCGTCGCGGGCCAGGCCGACATAAAGGCTGTGGACCGCGGACGACATGCTCGGGGTGTCACCCACTCGTGATGCGGCCTTCATGGCGATGAGGGCGGCATCGGAGAGACCGGCACCCTGCGTGAGTAGAGCGCAGAACGCCGCTGCTGAGGCCAGTGCGTGCATGGTGTCATCCGGCGCTGGTCGGTCCTTGTAGCGCTCCCACCACGGGCCGACGAGATCGGCCCCCTGCTTGGCATGCCCGATGCTGGCGAGGAGGCGTGCCGTCAGTCCGACCGCCCGGGCCTGCCCGTCCTCGTCGTCGAGGGCGGCGAAGAGCGCCTGCGCCTCGCCACCGACCCGCTCGGCGAGCTCCAGGCCTCCGGGAAACATCCCCTCCTTCCACTTTGCGTCGAGGACCCGGCAGAGCAGTCCGGCCCTGCGTGCGCGGTCGCCGACGAGGTCAGCCGCGCGCGTGAAGTGGCTGGTGGCTTCGGCGAAGGCCGACATGCCCACCGTCCAGAGGCCGGCGGCTTCATAGGCTGCGCAGGCCTGCTCACGCAGATCATCGGCATCGTCGGCGGTGGGCACGGCGTCGGCCGCGGACAGCAGATGATGACCGAGGACCGGCAGGCTGGTGCCCGTCGCAGTGTCGCCCATGGCCGCGGCCACCGCGAGGTGAGCCTCCTTGCGATCGCGCCGCGCCAGCCCGGCGTAGGCGACCTGCCGGACGACATCCTGGGAGAAGGAGTACCAGCCGAACTCGCCGGCCAGCCGATTGGTCTCCACGGCCAGGATCTGTCTGCGCACGAGGACCTCGAGCACGCTGTCGAGATCGGGGCGCTCGACCAAGGCCCGGAGCAGGCTCGGGTCGAAGGATCGACCCAGGACACTGGCCAGGTCGACGATCTGACGTTGGTCGGCGGGCAGGGCATCGAGTCGGGATGCGACGAGTGCTTGGAGCGAAGCCGGAGCGGCGAGGCCGGTGAGGTCGAGGTCGGGGTCGGCCAGGACATAGCGCCCGCCCTGCGGGACCACGACGTCACGGTCGATGAGGGAGCGGACGGTCTCCACGGCATACAGCGGGACGCCCTCGGCCCGCTCGGCGAGCCCGGCACGGAGGGGATCGGAGAGTCCGGACACGAGCGACGCAAGCAGTTCGCCGGTCTCGGCGGGCGACAGGGGTTGCAGGTGGGCGGTGACCACTCGTGGGTTGGCCATCAGTGCGGGTCTGCGGGCGAGCAACTCCGGTCTCGTCAGGAGCAGCATGAAGAGCGGCAATCGCCCTGATTTCAGGGCGAATTCGAGGAAGTCGAGCAATCCGTCGTCGGCGTTCTGGGCGTCGTCGATGACGAGCACGACGCCTGAAGAGTCAGTGGCGAGGTGCTCGAGCACCGTGACCCACGCAGCGAAGAGTTCGTCCCGCGGATAGGTGCCTGCGCCGGGGAGGCCTAGGAGGGTGGCTGTGCGGGCGCGCAGCCACGGTCGCTGACTCGGGTCGGTGACGAACTCGATGAGGAAGTCATCGAGCAGCCGTCCCAGGTCGGGCTCTGCCGTGGGGTCCGCCTCGCCGGTCGAGACCCGCGAGCGGAGGCGCCCGCGCAGGGCCTCGGCGAGGGCATAGAAAGCGAGCCCCTCGCCATACGCCGGACATCGACCTTCGAGCCAACGCACGATGTCGGAGAGGCCATCGGTGTACTTGCTGAACTCCCACCCGAGCCTCGACTTGCCGAGTCCGGGCTCGGCCGAGACCAAGAGCAGGTTGGGGGCGTGCGATTCCTGGGTGCGGTGGAAGACCTCCTTGACCAGGCGCAGTTCGGCGGTGCGTCCGATGAGCGGGGCCTCGAGGCCGTCGGCACGCTGCCCGCCACCGACATTGGCGACGACGGCGGTCGCCGCCCACAGGGGCACGGGGTCGGCCTTGCCCTTGAGGACGAACGATCCGGCGTCCTCGAAGGTGATGGCGGCGTGGGTGAGCAGTCGGGTGGTCTCGTCGACCCAGACCTGGCCGGGGGAGGCGACGGATTGGACTCGGGAGGCGGTGTTGACCGGGTCGCCCGCGACCATGCCCTGGGCCACGGCGCCGATGGTGACGGCGACCTCCCCGGTCACGATCCCGACCCGCATGTCGAGCCCGGGGACACCTGTCTCGTCACGCAGGGCGTGGACCGCATCGATGATCTCCAGCCCGGCGCGCACGGCTCGTTCGGCGTCGTCCTCGTGCGCGACCGGCACGCCCCACACGGCCATGACGGCGTCGCCGATGAACTTCTCCACCGTCCCGCCATAGCGCTGCATCACGGTCCGGCAGGCGTCGAAGTAGCGCGACAGCAACTCGCGCACGTCCTCCTGGTCACGGCTCTCGCTCAAGGTGGTGAACCCGACGAGGTCTCCGAACAGCACCGACGTGACCCGCCGCGCGGAGACCGGACCGTCCAGCGGGACCTGAGCGGCGGACGGCATACCGGCTCGAAGGCCACCCTGCTGAGGTGCCCCACATTCGTTGCAGAACTTCGCCGACGGGGGCACGGCCGAGCCGCACTCGGCGCACGACTTCGCCTGTGCCGCACCGCATTCGTTGCAGAACTTGGCATTCGGCAGCAGCTCGCTGCCGCACTCGTCGCAGGTCGTCATCGTGAGGGGGCCTCCACTCGATCGAGATCGGCGAGCCAGGCGTGAGCGCCGATCTCGGTGTAGAACTCGCGCACCTGCCTGCGCAGGGCGGCCGCCTCGTCGTGGCGGTCGAGTCCGTCCAGGACGGCCACGAGGTCGGCCTGGGTGCGGCGTTCGTAGAGGATGCCGCCCCATTCCCGGTATGCCGTGACCGCGGCTTCCAGCCCGGCCGCCACCTCCGCGGTGGCCCCGTCGCGGTGGAGGTCGCGGATCGCCGCGGCCCGCCGGGCGTGACCCCGCAAGGCAAGCGGGAGCCGGGCGCGAGTGTCCTCCGGCACGATGTCGAGCAACCGAGTGAATCCCTCGTGGTCGGGACCGGGAAGAGACGCGAGAGCGTCGGTCAACACGCCGTAGGCGGTGCAGAACTCTTCACCGATACCCATCGAGGAGTGGAGCTCGGTCGCCGCGTCGAGTGCGGCGCCTCGCGCCTGCGCTCCCCCCACACCGGTGCGGATCGCCTCGATGACCCGAAGGGTGGCGTGCGACGTGGGGTCGTCGGTGACGGCGTCGGTGTCGACCGGAGCGGTGGCCTGTCCGCGCGCGAGTCTGGTCAGGGTCGCGAACCCGTCGACCACGGCGGCGAGGAACCCCAGCTGATCGGGGTCAGCGGTCAGGTCGTCGAGTTCGGACCAAGCGCCACGCTGGAAGGCGATGACCGCGAGGTTGTAGGTCGTGACGACGATTCCGTTGTGGTTCTTGATTTCCCGGTGACCGTGTAGAGCCGACACATTGGCTTGTCGAGCGATGGCCAAGTCGGTGACCATCTGCGTGCTCCCATGGCTGGTGGACAGGCTCGCGGTGAGCCGCGCCATTTGGTGACGTTGGGCATAGGCAAGGTTGCCAGCCAGCACGGCACCCGCGAGTTCGGGGTACCCCGCGAGGTCGAGGCCCATGTGAAAGCCCTGCAGGCATCTCACAAGAGAAGGTCGATCGCCCAGTCGCTCTGCTGCCTTGGCCCCGAGCAGGGCCACCTCGTCGATGCCGGACGTGCCACCACCGGACACGTGTATCCCCACCCTGGCCAAGGCCAGGGCCAGCACGGCCTGGTCGGCATCGGTGCGCTGTCGATACCGCTCCCACCACGGGCGGACGAGCTCCTCGGCCTTACGGGCATGACCGTGCCCGCTGAGCAGACTGGCAGTGAGGCCGACGGCTCGGGCCTGCCCGTCGTCGTCGCCGAGCTCGGCGAACAGTCGTTGCGCCTCGGTGCCGACGGCCTCGGCGGCCGCGTCCTGAGCCGGGTCTCCCGTGTTGCCGATGGACCGGGTGAGCCGGCACAGCAGGTCGGCCCGTCGGGCAGGGTCGGCCCTCGCCAGGTCAGCCGCTCGCTGGAAGTGGTTCGCCGCATCTCCGAAAGCCGAGAGCTCATCGGCCCAGTCTCCGGCAGCGGTCAGGGCAACCAGAGCCCTCTCCCTGAAGGTCTCCGCCTCATCGGTGCCGGGCACCGTCTCGGCCGCCGCGAGCAGGTGGTGGGCCACGACCGGGAGAGCGGCGGCTGGAGGCGGGTCGCCCAGAGCCGCGACTGCGGCCAGGTGGGCCTCGCGCCGGTCGCGGCGGGCGAGCATCCCGTAGGCCACCTGGCGCACGACGTCCTGGGTGAAGGAGTACCACCCGAACTCTCCGGAGAGTGAACTGGTGTCGACCGAGAGCAGTTGACGTCGCACCAGCGCTGCGAGGATCACGTCGAGCTGCTCACCGTCGCCGTCCCCGAGGCTGTCCCGGACGACGCGGAGCAGGTCGGGGGCGAACGAGCCTCCCAGGATGCTCGCCACATCGATGACCCGCCGTTGCTCCGCCGGCAGGGCATCGAGCCGGGAGGCGACGAGGGCCTGGAGCGACGCGGGCGCTGCTAGGTCGGTGAGGTCGATGTCGGCGCCGGCGACGGCATACCGGCCGGCGCGCGGGACCACGACGTCACGGTCGATGAGGGACCGGACGGTCTCCACGGCATACAGAGGCACGCCCTCGGAACGGGTGGCGAGTTCGTCACGCACCGGGCCCGGGAGCCCGGACACCAGTGCGTCCAACAGGTCCTGGGTCTCGACCGAGGAGAGTTCCTGCAGGTGGACCGTCACCACCCGCGGGTTGGCGGCCAACGTGGGGCGGCGGGCCAGCAACTCAGGACGTGTCAGGAGCAGCACAAACAGGGGCAATCCCCGTGTGGTGAGGGCAAATTCGAGGAAGTCGAGCAGTCCGTCGTCGGCATGTTGGGCATCGTCGATGAGCAGCACCATGCTCGCACCGGCCGCCAGGTGCTCGAGCACCGTGACCCACGCCGCGAACAGTTCCTCGCGTGGGTAGGTGCCGGCCCCGGGAAGCCCGAGCAGCACCCCGGTGCGGGCGTGCAGCCATGACCGCTGGCTCGGATCGGGCACGATCTCGGCCAGCAGCTCCTCGAGAAGTCGGCCCAGATCGCGGTCCTCCTCGGCCCGCGACTGCAACCGGCCCCGGAAGGCCTCGGCCAGAGCGTGGAAGGCGAGTCCGTCGCCGTAGGCCGGGCAGCGCCCCTCGAGCCACCGCACGGAGTCGGTCAGGCCGTCGATGTATTTCTCGAACTCCCACCCGAGGCGGGACTTGCCGAGGCCCGGGTCCGCGGAGACGACGAGGACGTTGGGGCTCTGCGACTCCGTTGACCGGTGGAAGACCTCCTTGACCAGGCGCAACTCCGCAGCGCGGCCGATGTGGGGTGCCTCCAGTCCGTCGGCACGCTGGCCACCGCCACGGTTGGCCACCACGGCCCTCGCCGCCCACAGGGGCACGGGGTCGGCCTTGCCCTTGAGGACATACGAGCCGACGTCCTCGAAGGTGATTGCGGCATGCGTGAGGAGGCGGGTGGTTTCATCGACCCAGACTTGGCCGGGGGCGGCGACGGATTGGACGCGGGAGGCGGTGTTGACCGGGTCGCCGGCAACCATGCCTTGGGCGACAGCGCCGATGGTGACGGCGACCTCGCCGGTGACGATGCCGACCCGCATGTCGAGCCCGGGGACGCCGGTTTCGTCGCGCAGGGCGTGGACGGCGTCGATGATCTCCAGCCCGGCCCGAACGGCCCGCTCGGCGTCGTCCTCGTGGGCGACGGGGACTCCCCAGACGGCCATGACGGCGTCGCCGATGAACTTCTCCACCGTGCCGCCGTAGCGCTGCATGACAGTGCGGCAGGCGTCGAAGTAGCGGGAGAGGAGCTCGCGGACGTCCTCCTGGTCGCGGCTCTCCGAGAGGGTCGTGAACCCGACGAGGTCACCGAAGAGGACCGAGGTGACGCGCCGTTCGGAGACCGACTGCGATGACCGAGCGGCTTCACCTGCCGCGCCGGCCCCGACCGGCGTTGCGCACTCGGGGCAGAACTTGGCGTTTGCCGGAAGAGGTGAGGAGCAGGCAGCGCACGAACGGGCCTGCGGGGCAGCGCATTCCGGACAGAACTTCGCTCCCGCGGGGAGGTCGGCGCCGCACAAGGCGCAGCAGAGGGGGCCGGTCACCAGTTATCACCTCCGTCTCAGGGCACCCCTACGCCTTCCGATCATCCACCTGCGGCATCTGGAAGTCAGCCCTTTGGGTCAAGGTGCTGCCCATGTGAGATGGCTGAATGAGTGCGCCCGTCCATGGTGGCGCGGGACGGGAGGCTCAACTGTCAGCGAGATGACGGAGCGAATGTCGCGATTCCAACGGAGGAGGGGCCACCGTCGGAGGATGCTCTCGGCCATGAGCAATCAGTCACCCGAGCCGTCCATGACCGAACCGGTGTCCGTGGCACCGGCCGAGGTGCCGGCCGTGCCGGTCGAGGTGCCGGCGGGGGGAGTGGCCGAACCGAAGGGTCTGGCCGCCATGACGTCCAACCTCAAGCTCATCTGGGAGAACCGCAACGTGCGCCGGCTCCAGTTGGCCTTCGTGGGATCCGAGATCGGCAACTGGGCCTACGGGATGGCCATCTTGGTCTGGGCTTACGGGAAGGGCGGTGCCGTCCTCGTCGGGACCTGGGCCGGGATCAGGATGCTGCTCGCGGCCTTCTCCGCCCCGATCGGCGGGGCCGTTGCCGACCGGGTGCCGCGCCGGACCTTCATGCTCGCCAACGACGCGATCTGCCTGGCGCTCATCTTGGTGACCGCGACCATGATCTGGTGGGACCGCAACATCTGGTTCGTCCTCGTCCCGGCCACGGTGCTGACCGTGGTGCAGACCGCCTTCCGATCCGCGCAAGCAGGGCTGCTGCCGAGTCTGGTCGACAACCCAAAGCAGTTGACCGCGGCGAACGCCACCTCGGAGATCGTCAACAGCGGCGCCACCTTCGTCGGGCCGGCAATGGCCGGACTCCTGCTCACCGTCCTCGGCGTGGTGCCGGTCGTCCTGTTCAACGCCCTCAGCTTCATCTGGTCGCTGTACCTGGTGTCGCGTATCAGCACGCGAGCGGTCACCACTGAGTCCTTGGCCGACCCGTCGGCCGGTGCGGCATCTGCCGTCGAACACCCCGGCTCCGAGACTGCCGACGACACGGTCGTCGCGGAGAAGGGCGACGAGGTCGGGGGCGACGAACCGGCCGAGGAACCGTTCTGGAAGCAGACCACCCGGGGGTTCCAGGCCATCGGCACCGACCGTGATCTCCTGGCCCTGACCGGACTCCTTGGCATCAATGGCGTGCTCGCCGGTGTCCTCAGCGTGCTCGTCGTCCTCGTCGCCGCCCAGATGCTCGGCGACCCTGCGGCCGTGGGCTGGCTGAACGCCGTCCTCGGGGCGACCACCGTGCTGGGTGGCCTGGTCATGCTGTCGCTGGCCGGTCGGGTCAAGCTCGGCCGCCTCGTCGTGTGGGGGGTCCTCGGCTGGTGCCTGCCCCTCATCGTGCTGGGGATTGCGCCGCACATCGTGGTCATCGTCATCGTGTTCGCGGTGATCGGGCTGCTCGATCCGATGATCAATGTCGGCTTCGGTGTCATCCCGGCTCGCCTCGTCGAGGACCGAGTGCTCTCCCGCGTTTACGCCTCGATCGAGTCCCTCTTTGTCGCATCCGCCGCGCTCGGCGCCTTCATCACCCCCCTCCTCGTCGCCAAGGTCGGCTTGTCCACCGCAGTCATCGTCCTCGGGGTCATCGGAATCGTCCTCGCGCTCCTGTGCAGCGTGCGCATGCCGCACCTCGACGGCCGCCTCGCCGAGCCGCGTGGCCTCCAACTGCTGTCCGCCGTGCCGCTCTTCGCGCCGTTGTCGCCGACCATGCTCGAGCAGTTGGCGCACAAGCTCGAGCCCTTGTCGGTGCCCGCTGGGGAGGTCATCGTCGCCGAGGGTGGGGTCTCCGACCTGTTCTACGTCATCGAATCCGGCAGCGTCGAGGTCACCCAGGACGGTCGCGTGCTGCGCACGGAGGGCCGAGGTGACGTCTTCGGGGAGATCGGTCTGCTCCACGACGTCCCGCGCACCGCGACGGTCACCGCGCTCGATGACGTCGAGTTGCTCACCCTCACCCGGGAGGACTTCCTCGCTCTGATGTCCGGGGAGGACCGCGTGCGCGCGCTCGCCAGCGATCTCGCCACCCGCCGCCTCGCGATCTAGCGGAGCTTGCTGGCCAGCGCTGCGCGATCGGTCACCACGACTCGACCACGCGTGAGCTCGACCAGGCCGCGGTCCTGGAGGCGCTGGAGGATGGCGTTCACCGTGGGCCGGGTCCCACCCACGAACTCCGCAAGTGTCGATTGGGTCAACGGGATGGACACCGACGACGCACCCGGCCCCACGGCATACACATCGCACAAGTGGAGCAACTGGCGATAGACCCGACGATCGAGCCCCTCATACATCGCCTCGAGGAGCCGCTGGGTGAGGTGGTCGACGCGGTGGGCGAGGGCGCGGAGCACGACCTGTTCGATGGCAGGGTGCTGGCGGCAGAGGGCGTGGAAGTCGGCGCTCGAGATGCTCAGCGTCTCGGCCGGCTCCAGGGCGACGACGGTCGCGCTCCGCCGAGGCATGTCCGGCTCCAAGAGCGAGACCTCGCCGAAGTAGTCGCCGGGCACGAGGAGGGAGAGCATCGCGACCTGGCCGTCCGGCGTCGACACCTGCACCCCCAGGCGCCCTGATTGCACGAGGTGGAGGCTGTCCGACAGGTCGCCCTCGTGGACGACGACCTCGAGCCGTCGGAAGGCGCGACGGCGCGCCCGAGCCAACAGGGATTGACGGGCTTCGGGTGGCAGGGACGCGAGGAGGGGGAACTCCACAGTGCGGAGTCAAGCACAGGCGCCGCCCCGGCGCGATGGCCCAAACGGACCATGGCGCCCCGCGTTGTCAGAGTTTGCGCAACTTGATGGTCTCCACGGAATGATCCGCGCCCTTGGCCAGCACCAGGGTGGCCCGCCCCTTGGTCGGCTCGATGTTCTCGACGAGGTTGGGCTCGTTGATCCGCGTCCAGATCTCCGTCGCGGTGGCCCGTGCCTGCTCATCAGTGAGGGCGGCATAGCGGTGGAAATAGGACTTGGGGTCCGCGAACGCGGTTTCCCGCAGCCGGAGAAAGCGCTCGACATACCAACGACGGATGTCCTCGAGGTCGGCATCGACATAGACCGAGAAGTCGAAGAAGTCCGAGATCGCACCGGTGTTCGTCCCGTCGGAGCGCACCGTGGGCGGCTGCAGGACGTTGAGCCCCTCGACTATGAGCACGTCCGGCTTGTGCACCGTCACCGTCTCGGGCAGGACGTCGTAGGTCAGGTGCGAATACTGCCGGGCTTCGGCCTGAGGGACTCCAGACTTGATGTCGGCGACGAACTTCAGCAGCGCGCGCCGGTCATAGGATTCCGGAAAACCCTTGCGCAGCAACAGTCCTCGCTCCTCCAACACCGCGTTGGGATAGAGGAAGCCGTCCGTCGTCACCAGTGCCACTCGGGGGGTGTGCGGCCAGCGGCTCATCAACTCGCGCAGGATGCGGGCCGTCGTCGACTTGCCCACGGCCACCGATCCGGCGACGCCCACCACGAAAGGCACCCGAGTCGGCCGGTCGCCGAGGAACTCGCTCGTCGCCAGCCGCAAGCCGTGGATCGCCTCGACATAGAAGTTGAGCAGGCGCGACAGGGGGAGATAGACCGTCTCGACCTCGTTCATGTCGACCGGCTCGCCCAGCCCACGCACGCGAGCGATGTCGTCCTGGGTGAGATTCATCGGGTGGTTCTCGCGAAGGCGAGACCACTCGCGACGGCCGAACACGGCATACGGGCTCGGCAGGCCCTCACCCTGCGACGTCAGTGGCACGCGCGCCATTGTTCACCATCGCCGGGCTTCACCCCGGCAAACCGTGATGTATGCCGTATCGCCGGGTTGGTGGCTCGGCTCGGCGATATGGGTGCTCACCCTCACCGCGACTACCATTCAGCCCATGTGTGGAATCGTCGGCTACGTCGGGAAGAACCTCGACGGCAAGGCCCAGAACGTCGTCATGGAGGGCTTGGCCCGCCTCGAATACCGCGGCTACGACAGCGCCGGCATCGCCCTCGTCACCGAGCAGGGGCTCGAGACCGAGAAGCGAGCCGGCAAGCTGGAGAACCTCCGCAGCGCACTGGAGGCCCACCCGCTCGACGCCTCACGCACCGGCATCGGTCACACCCGCTGGGCCACCCACGGTGGGCCCACCGACGGGAACGCCCACCCGCACCGCGGGGGCGAGGGCGACAAGTTGGCCCTCATCCACAACGGCATCATCGAGAACTTCCACTCCCTCAAGAAGGGTCTCCTCGATGAGGGAGTGACCTTCCTCTCTGAGACTGACACCGAAGTGGCGGCCAAGCTCGTGGGCGCCGAGTTCGACAAGGTCGGCGACCTGACCACCGCGATGCGCAATGTCGTCAGCCACCTCGAGGGCGCCTTCACGCTTCTGGCCGTCCACCAGGACGTGCCCGGTGTCGTCGTCGGTGCTCGCCGCAACAGCCCGCTCGTCGTCGGTCTGGGCGAGGGCGAGAACTTCATGGGCTCCGACGTGGCGGCCTTCATCGGCTACACCCGTCAGGCCCTCGAGTTGGCGCAGGATCAGATCGTCACGATCACCCCGGACGGCCATGAGGTCATCAACTTCGACGGCACGCCGGCCGAGGGCAAGCACTTCGAGGTGACCTGGGACGCGAGCGCTGCTGAGAAGGGCGGCTACGACTCCTTCATGGCCAAGGAGATCGACGAACAGCCGCACGCCGTGGGCGACACGCTGCTCGGTCGGACCAAGGAGGACGGCGAACTCGTCCTCGACGAGCTGCGGATCAGCGAGGAGCAGCTCAAGGAGGTCAACCGGATCACCTTCGTCGCGTGTGGCACGGCGGCCTATTCGTCGCTCGTGGCCAAGTACGCCATTGAGCACTGGACCCGGATCCCGGTCGACGTAGTCCTCGCGCACGAATTCCGTTACAGCGACCCGATCGTCGACGAGCGCACGCTCGTGGTGTCGGTGAGCCAGTCCGGCGAGACCATGGACACCCTCATGGCGGTCAAGCACGCGAGCGAGCTCGGCGCCCTCACGCTCTCGATCTGCAACACCCAGGGCGCGACCATTCCGCGTGAGTCCGACGCCGTGCTCTACACGCACGCCGGTCCCGAGGTCGCGGTGGCGTCGACGAAGGCCTTCCTCGCCCAGATCACGGCGGCCTATGTGTTGGGTCTCTATCTCGCCCAACTGCGTGGCGGCACCTACGCCGACGACGCCAAGGCGGTCATGACCGAGTTGCGCGAGATGCCGCGCAAGATCCAGGAGGTCCTCGACCGGATGGATCGCGTCGTGGAGATGGCCAACTTCATGGCCGACACCCGCTCGGTGCTCTTCCTCGGTCGCCACGTGGGCTACCCGATCGCCCTCGAAGGGGCGCTCAAGCTCAAGGAGATCGCCTACATCCACGCCGAGGGCTTCGCTGCGGGCGAACTCAAGCATGGTCCGATCGCCCTCATCGAGCCGGGCCAGCCGGTCTTCGTGATCGTGCCCTCGCCGGACACCCCTCACGAGCTGCACAAGAAGGTCGTCTCCAACATCCAGGAGATCCGCGCCCGGGGCGCGCGCACCTTGGTCATCGCCCACGATGGCGATGAGGACGTCGTGCCGTTCGCGAGCGAGATCATCCGAGTGCCGGAGTGCTCGCCGCTGTTGGCGCCGCTTCTCACGGTCGTGCCGCTGCAGGTCTTCGCCCTGCATCTGGCCATGGCCAAGGGTCTGGACGCGGACCAGCCGCGCAACCTGGCCAAGTCCGTCACGGTTGAGTGAGTCCGGCGTGAGGACGTCGCCGGTGGCTGCCCCGTGATCATCGGGGTCGGCATCGACGTCGTCGACATCGCTCGTTTCGGTGCCACGCTGGAGCGCACGCCGAAGTTGCTTGAGCGACTCTTCACGCCCGCTGAGCGCGAGTTGCCGTTGCAGTCGCTGGCGGCTCGGTTTGCGGCCAAGGAGGCAGTGGCCAAGGCACTCGGGGCGCCCGGCGGGATGGACTGGCAGGACGCCACCGTCGACCGCCGGCACGGCGAGCGCCCGGTCATGGTGATCACCGGCACGGTGGCCGCGGTCGCCGCTCGGCTGGGTGTCGAGAATCTCCATCTGTCGCTGTCGCACGATGCCGGGATCGCATCGGCCATGGTGGTGGCCGAGGGGAGACTCCCGTGATCGAGGCCTGGTCCACCGCGGATGTGTATGCCGCGGAGTCGGCTCTCATGGCGGAGTTGGCGTCGTCGGGGGCGGGCGACGGTGAACTCATGGCGCGCGCCGTCGAAGGCCTCATCGAGGTGACCCTGACGAGGGTTGAACAACTGGGCGCCCGTCGCGTGGTCGCCCTCGTGGGCACCGGCAACAACGGAGCAGATGCCTTGTATGCCGTGGCTGGGCTGGCCGCCGCTGGGTTGAGTTGCGCAGCCGTCCATCTCGCCGGGCGCGTGCACCCGGGCGCCCTCGCGGCGGCCGAGGAAGCCGGCGTGGTCCTGGTCGCCGTCTCCGCCGACGAAGTTGGGACGCACTCTGCCGAACCCGTTGCGGAGGTCATCGCGGAAGCCGACCTCGTCCTGGACGGAATCCTCGGCATCGGTGGACATGGCGGTCTCCCACCCTGGGCGGCGAGGCTGGTCGCGGCGGTGCCGGACACGGCATACGTCATTGCGGTGGACCTCCCCTCGGGACAGGACCCCAACGGCGGTTCGCTCGACCCGGACGGTGTCTTTGCCGACGAGACGGTGACCTTCTCGGTGCTCAAGCCGGCCCACCTCCTGCCGCCCACCGAAGTGGCCTGTGGGCAGCTCACCGTCGTCGACATCGGGCTGGAACTCGCCACGCCAGCCGCGGTCCGGCGATTCACCCGCGACGACGTGGCGAGCGCGTGGCCTTGCCCAAGGGCTGGTGACGACAAGTATTCGCGCGGCGTCGTTGGGATCATCGCCGGGAGCGAAAACTACACGGGCGCAGCGGTGCTCGCGGTGAGCGCCGCCGTCGAGGCTGGTGCAGGGATGGCCCGCTTCGTCGGAACGCCCACCGCGGAGGCCTTGGTCCGGTCGGCTGCGCCCGAGGCCGTGCATGGTGTCGGGCAGGTCCAGGCCTGGGTGATCGGCCCGGGGCTCGACGTAGCAGACGAGCGGTCAGCAGAGCAGGTGAGGGCTGCTCGCGATGCCCTGGCGTCGGAGGAACCCGTGCTCCTCGATGCAGGCGGGCTCGACCTCATCGAGCCGGGCTGGCGGCGGCCGCAGCCCACCTTGCTGACGCCGCACGCAGGGGAGTGCGCGCGGTTGCTCACCCGGTTGACCGACCAGGAGGTCGCACGCGACGAGGTGGAGGCCGCACCGGTCACCGCGGCCCAACGGCTCGCAGATGTGACCGGGTGCACGGTGTTGCTCAAGGGCGCGACGACCGTCATTGCCGCGCCCGACGGCCGACTCTTCTCGCAGTGTGATGCGCCGCCGTGGCTGGCGACGGCCGGTGCGGGGGATGTGCTCGCGGGACTCCTCGGCGTGATCATGGCGAGTTCGCTGACCCCGGCGGACAGCGGGGCCCTCGGCGCTCTGGTCCACGGCGTTGCCGCAGATCGTGCCAACCCGGGCGGCCCGGTCCGGGCGATGGCCGTGGCTCAGGCAATGCCGGGCACGATCGCCCACCTCCTCACCCTCTGACTCGCGACGCAGAATGTCTGGGGCTGTGGGGAGAAACTAGACTGGCTCGGCCATGACGACAGACTCAGCCATTCCTTCGCTGCCCTCCGCTGCCGTGCTCACCGAGCCTCTTGCAGGTGCCACTGCCTGGGTCGAGGTGGATCTCGACGCCATCCGTGACAACACCGCCGAGTTGCGGCGCCGTGCCGGTTCGGCCGAGGTCCTCGCCGTCGTCAAGGCTGACGCCTACGGACACGGCCTCGTCCACAGCGCGCGAGCAGCACTCGCAGGCGGTGCCACCTGGCTGGGGGTCGCGCAGTTGGCCGAGGCGATGCGCCTCCGTGCCGCGGGTGTCACCGAGCCTCTGCTCACTTGGCTGTTCGCGCCGGGAGCCGACCTCGCAGCAGCCCTGACCGCCGACGTCGATCTCACGGTGGGCTCACCCTGGTCCCTCTCCGAGGTCGTCAGTGCGGCTCGCGCGACCGGTCGCACCGCTCGCATCCACCTCAAGGTCGACACCGGTCTGGGTCGTGGGGGTGCGCTGGGTCAGGGCTGGTCCGACCTGCTCCCGCTCGCTGCGGTGGCGCAGGCGGAGGGCGCCATCGAGATCGTCGGCATCTGGTCGCACTTCGTCTTCGCTGATGCACCTGACCATCCGACCGTGCGCGGCCAGCAGGACGTCTTCCTGGCGGCGGTCGCCGAAGCCGGGCGACACGGCATACGCCCGCAGTATCGCCACCTCGCCAACTCGGCCGCGACCCTCACCAACCCGAGCGCCCATTACGACCTCGTCCGCCCCGGACTGGCCATCTACGGTCTCTCGCCAGTGCCTGACATCGGCAGCCCTGCGGACTTCGGGCTGCGTGAAGCCATGCGGGTGGTCGGCCGCCTCACTCTGGTCAAGGACTCCCTGGCAGGGCAGGGAGTGAGCTATGCCCACCACTACACGACGCCGACGGCGACTCGCCTCGGTCTGGTGCCGCTGGGCTATTCCGATGGCATCCCGCGCAATGCGAGCAGCGTCGGCCCCGTCCAGGTGGATGGTCGCCGGTATGCCGTGGCCGGCCGGGTCTGCATGGACCAGTTCACCCTTGACCTGGGTCCCGACAGTCAGGCGGAGGCAGGCGACGAAGTGGTGATCATCGGGCGTGGCGTCGATGGTGAGCCGACGGCGCAGGACTGGGCCGAGGCCACCGGGACGATCAACTACGAGATCGTCACGCGCATGGGCCCGAGGCTTCCTCGGGTCATCAAGGGCACCATCTGATGGCGCGGGCAGGCAGAGTCGCGGGAGCAGTCGCGGCGGGGGCTGTCGCTGCGGGTGCAGCCGCCGGTGCTGTCGCTGTCGAGCGGGCCGATCGGGCCCGCCGTGCTCTCCCAGGGCTGGATCCTGATGGCGGCTATGACGTCGTCCCTGACGAGGTGCTCACCGTCGTGGCGCGTGACGGCGTGCGGCTGCACGTGGAGATCGACCATCCCGCGGACTCGACTCGGACTGCGAAGGGAAGCGGACGGCATACGCCTGCCTCGGGGTTGACCTTCGTGCTGAGTCACGGCTTCACCCTGAGCTCGAAGTGTTGGGTGTTCCAACGGCGCGCCCTGGTCGCGGCCGGTCATCGCGTCGTGGTCTGGGACCAACGCAGTCATGGCCAGTCGTCTCGGTCGGACGCCGAGCACACGACGATCGAGCAACTCGGACACGACCTGCACGATGTCATCGAAACCGTTGCGCCAGAAGGAGATCTGGTCCTCGTCGGACACTCGATGGGCGGCATGTCGGTGATGTCCTTGGGCCATCACCACCCCGAGCTCATCCGGACCCGCGTCCGGGCGGTCGCCCTCTTGGCCACGAGCGCGGGCGGCGGAGGGTTGACCAACCTCGGGCTCGGCCCCTGGGTCGGGGTCATCGTCGGACGCCTCGGCCCGCGGGTCCTCGACCGGCTTGCCGACCTGACCGGCCTCGTCGGCCGGGCTCGTCGGATCGGCCGACGCGTCGAAGACGCGATGGTCGAAAAGTACTCCTACGACTCGCCCGTCTCGCACGAGCTGGTGCGGTTCACCGGCGAGATGATCATGTCGACCCCCTTCGACGTGATGTCGGACTTCCTCGGAGCCATCGAGGCACTGGACGAGCGCGACCACCTCGGCGCCTTCGCCGGAGTCGAGTGCCTCGTCGTCAACGGACGCGGCGACCTGCTCACCCCACCGGAGCACAGTGAGGACATCGTCGCGCGGATCCCCGGTTGCGAGCACGTGCTCGTCGAAGATGCCGGTCACCTCGTCATGCTCGAGCACCCAGATCTGGTCAATCAGCAACTGCTCATGGTGGCCGAGCGGGGGGTCAACGCGCAGGCCGAAAACGTTGCCGTGCAACGCAAGCCGCGTGTCCGCCGCACCATCACCGACCTCAAGCGTCGCCGCCAGGTGACCCGAGCCAAGCGAGCCAAGGGCGCCAAAGGCGCCGATGGTGCCAAGCGCGTGTCCGCCGGAGGTGCCGCGTGAGCGACTCACTGTCTCGGGTGGCTCAGGGTTGGGAGGAGCGCGTGCTCGCGACCGCGGACGACACTCGCGCCTTCGGTGCCGAGTTGGGTCGGCGGCTGGGAGCCGGAGATCTCGTGATCCTCACCGGAGACCTGGGGGCGGGGAAGACCACCTTGACTCAGGGGCTCGCCGAGGGGGTCGGGGTTCGGGGACCCATCACGTCACCTACCTTCGTCATCGCCCGAGTGCATCCTTCGCTGGGCGATGGCCCGGCCTTGGTGCATGTCGATGCCTATCGACTCGGCGGGCTCGATGAACTCGATGCGCTCGACCTCGACACTTCGTTGGAGTCGGCCGTCACCGTCGTGGAGTGGGGTCATGGAGTGGCCGAGGACCTCAGCGAGAGTTTCCTGGAGGTCGAGCTCGAGGCGGATCCGGAGACCGAGGTGCGTCGTGCACGGGCGCGCGGGTTCGGTCCACGCTGGGAGGTCGGGGCATGACCATCGACCGCTCGGTCAAGCTGGGCATCGACACCTCGACCTCGGCCATCGCGGTGGCGGTGTCTGATGGTGACGAGACCTTGGTCCGTGAGCGCATCGACCCGTTGGGTCACTCCGAGCACCTGGCACCCCTTATCGCAGAAGCATTGCAGGACAGCGGGATTCGCCCTGCGGACCTCACGGTGATCGCGGTCGGCAACGGACCCGGCCCCTTCACCGGCTTGCGCGTCGGGATGGTGACCGGACTGACCATGGGACATGCCCTCGGCATCCCCGTCGTGGGAGTCTGCTCCCTCGACGTCCTGGCGGCACAGGCCGACGCTGCGGACGGGAGTGAGTTCCTCGTGGCGAGCGACGCCCGGCGCAAGGAGGTCTATTGGGCGGTGTATGCCGGGGGCTCGCCTTTCCCCGTCCGGCTCACCGATCCAGCGGTGTCCCGACCCGCGGATCTGCCCGAGTCCGTTCGGTCCCTGCCCAGTGTGGGACGTGGCGCGGTCCTCTATCCGGACCTGCTGTCGCATGAGCACCTCGCGCGTCGGGGCGGGGGCGCGGATGGGCCGGTCCTCGATGTGGACGCCGGGGTCCTGCTCGCCGTGGTCGAGTCGCGACTCGCGGCGGGGGACGATCTGCCCGTGGAGCCGCTCTACCTGCGCCGACCCGACGCCCTGACCTTGGCCGAGCGAGGTGTCCGATGACGATCACGGTCGAGGCGATTCGGCAGCCCGTTGGTCACCGGGTGCGGGACATGGCCTCCAACGACATCGCACGCCTCGTTGAGCTCGA
>DAOLRO010000007.1:1749-6133 GCA_035418665.1 Phycicoccus sp. | reverse complement strand
GACGTCGATGCCCTCATCCTCGGCAAGACCTTCACTGTGACCGAGGAGGCGATCGACTCATGACCGGCGCTGCGAACAGTCCCGGGATGAGCGAACCGCTGGTCCTGGGCATCGAGACCTCCTGTGATGAGACCGGTGTCGGCATCGTGCGTGGGACCACGCTGCTCGTCGACGCCATCGCGAGTTCGGTGGACGAACAGGCTCGCTTCGGAGGAGTGGTCCCCGAGGTCGCCAGCCGTGCGCATCTCGAGGCGATGGTGCCGACCATCGAGCGCGCCTGCCGGGACGCGGGCGTCGCCTTGTCCGACCTCGACGGCATCGCGGTGACATCCGGCCCGGGTCTGGCGGGAGCGCTCATGGTCGGCGTGGCGTCTGCCAAGGCCCTCGCGCTCTCCCTCGGCCTGCCGCTCTACGGCGTCAACCACCTCGCGTCACACGTGGCCGTCGACATCGTCGAGCACGGCCCCTTGCCCGAGCCCACTCTGGCCCTGCTTGTGTCCGGCGGACACTCATCCCTGCTCCTCGTACCCGACGTCACGACGGACGTGCGCTCACTGGGTGCCACGATCGACGATGCGGCGGGCGAGGCCTTCGACAAGGTCGCTCGAGTGCTGGGGCTGCCCTTCCCCGGTGGCCCCCACATCGACCGTGCCGCGCGTGACGGTCAGGTGGTCATCGACTTCCCGCGGGGCCTGACGACGGGCCGCGACATGGAGCGCCATCGGTTCGACTTCTCCTTCTCCGGCTTGAAGACCGCCGTCTCGAGGTGGGTTCAGGCCCAGCAGGCCGCTGGAGTGGAGATCCCGATCAATGACGTCGCCGCGAGCTTCCAGGAGGCAGTCGTCGACGTCCTCACCCGCAAGGCTGTCCTCGCCTGCCGGGAGCACGGAGCGGACCACCTCCAGATCGGTGGGGGAGTGGCGGCCAACTCGCGACTTCGTGCCATGGCTCAGGAGCGTTGTGCCGCAGCGGGAATCGAGTTGCGGGTGCCTCGACCGGGCCTCTGCACCGACAACGGCGCGATGGTCGCCGCCCTCGGAGCCCAGATGATGCTCAAGGGTCGCGATGCCTCGCGACTCGACCTGCCGGCGGATTCCTCCATGCCGGTCACGCTCGTCCAGTCCTGACCCTGTGACCTACCGTGCAGTAGGTGGGGTAGTCACCCCACCTACTGCACGGTAGGTCGCAGGAGGATCGGTCAGGTCGTCGAGCAGCCGGGGATCAGGCCCATCGATGCCTTGAGGGTGAGGACGCGCTTCACGGAGGCCTCGACCTTGGCCGCAAAGGCCGGGTCGGCATCGGCCTTGGCCTGCAGGGCCGCTACCAGAGCAGGAGCCGACGGCGTGTCCCCCGTGAGGAGGATGTCACCACCGGCATCGATGAAGCGCGTCGCACGGTCGGCGACCGGGAGGTTGCGCACGGAGACCGCGTTGATGTCGTCGGTGATCACGACTCCTTGGAAGCCGAGCCTGCCGCGCAGGAGGTCGGTCATGATTGCGGGCGAGAACATCGCGGGGTTCACGGCGTCGACGTTGGGATAGGTTGCCGAGCTCATCATGACCAGGCCTGCGCCGGCCTGCCAGCCGTCGACGAAGGGCTGGAGGTAGGGGTCATCGACCGTCATCACCGTGTCGTCAAGGCCCGTGGCGACATAGTCGGTGTTGCCCTGGATCCGGCCGATGCCCGGGAAGTGTTTCACCGATGTCTGGACCCCGGCGGCGGACATCCCGGCGATGAAGGCGTTGGCGCCGCGCGCCACCGTGGCGGGGTCGTAGCCGTATTGACGGTCCCATTGCCCGATGGGCCCATTGCCCCTGCCGAGTTCCGCGGGCACCGTGTCGGTGACCGGTGCGAGGTCGAGGTTGACCCCGACCGCCTTCAACTCCTTGCCCCACTCGGTGGCCTGGCGAGTGATCTCCTCGGGTGCCCAGCCGGATTGGGTCAGCGCTGAGGGGATGCGGGTGAAGCCATTCTTGAACTGCTGCACCTGACCCCCCTCCTGATCGGCGGCGAGGAGCATCTGGACGCCACCCGTGGCCTCCTGGGTGGCTTGCGCCTGGAGGAGTTTTGAGGTGGCCGAGATGTCGGCAGTGCCGCTCTGCCAGCCGCCGAGGTAGATCACGTTGCCGATGTGGGATCCACTGGTCAGGGGTTTGAGGGAGGCCGACGGAGCCCCGGCTTGGAGCGCGATCATGACGAGCTGGCCGCGACGCTGCTCGGGAGTGAGTGCCGCGTAGGTGGTGTCGACACACGAACCCGACGGCGATGCGCTGGTCTCGGCCGAGGGTGCGGCAGATTCAGAGGTGCTCACAGCGGACGACGATGGGGCCGAAGTGGTCGTGGAGGGGCCCGGCGCGGGGGTGCTGGTGCAGGCTGCCAGAGCGCCTGCTGCAGCCAAGGCGAGGAACAGCCCTGCGCGTGAAGACATCGAGGTCACCCGTCCGACGCTACGTGGCCGCAGCGCCGGCCTCCAAGTCGGAAGCACAATGGTCGGGTGACCCTCGACGCTCCCTCTCGCGGTGCCCGCCCCGTCCCGCTCGTCCTTGATGTCGACACAGGCATCGATGACGCCTGTGCGCTCCTGCTCGCAGCCCTCCATCCCGGTCTGGATCTGCGCGGGGTGACCTGTGTCGGCGGCAACGCCCCGCTGCCGGACGTCGTGCGCAACACCCTCACCGTGCTCGAGAGCGCAGGGCAGAGCGCCCACATCGGCGTACCGGTCGCCGCCGGCGCGGCCCGGCCGCTGCTCGAACGTCCCGTCGACGCGCGTCACGTGCACGGCTCGGACGGGATGGGCGATCTCGGTATGCCGGCTCCTCACCTCCCGCTCGACCCGCGCCATGCCGTCACCCTCCTTCGTGATCTCGTGGATGCAGGCTCAGAGGAGGGTCGGCCTCTCACGCTCGTCCCGCTCGCCCCCATGACGAACATCGCGCTCTTCGCGCGTACCCACCCCGAGTCCTTCGCTCGACTCGGGCGGATCGTGTTCATGGGCGGCGGTGCGATGGTGAGCAATGCGACGGCTGCCGCCGAGTTCAACGTCTTCCACGACCCGGAGGCGACGGCGATCGTCCTCGAGGCCTGTGCCGAGCACGAGGTCCCGGCTCTCATGTATGGCCTCGACGTCTTCTATGACCCGACGATCACGCTGGACCAGGGTCGTGCGCTCATCAACCTCGGCACCCCACCGGCCTTGCTCGCGGGCGGCCTCATCGACTACGCCTGCCGACGATTCGCGAGCGACACCGCGACGATCGGAGACGCCGGAGCCGTCGCCACCCTGCTCCTCCCCGAGGCGGTCCGCACCCAACGACTACCGGTCCGCGTCGAGTTGAGTGGCACCTGGACCCGTGGTCGCACCATCGTCGACCTGCGTGACTGGGCAGGAGACATGGACCACGACCCTCATGGATTGGCCGAGGCAGTCATCGATGTGGCCCTCGAACTCGACGGTCCCGCGATCGCCGACCTCTGGTTGCGCACCGTGCGAGGGGAGCTCTGATGGGGCGAGTCATGGTGCTGGGTTCCCTCAACGTCGATCTCGTGACCTCGGTCGAGCGTCATCCCAGACCGGGGGAAACCCTTCTCGGAGAAGGCCTTTCGAGGCTTGCTGGCGGCAAGGGCGCCAACCAGGCGGTCGCCGCAGCAGCGGCGGGAGCAGCGGTCGCCATGGTCGGGTGCGTCGGCGACGATGAGGGCGGCACGGCATACCGGCGACGTCTGGCCGACCACGGGATCGACGTGACCGGCCTGCGCGAGGTGAGCGGCAGCCCCACAGGGACGGCCCTCATCGCCGTGAGCGATGACGGCGAGAACACGATCATCGTCGTGCCCGGAGCCAACGCTGGCCTTGATGAGCGCGAGGTCGACGCGGTCGATTCCCTGGGCCCCGGCGATGTGCTCCTGCTCCAGCTCGAGGTCCCGATGCGCGTCCTCTGTGCCGCTGCCCGGCGTGCGGCGGGAAGGGGCGCCCGGGTCGTCCTCAACATGGCTCCGTATGCCGCGGTGCCGGCTGATGTCGTCGCGCTCGCCGATCCGGTGGTCGCCAACGAACACGAGGCCGCGGCCCTTGCCGAATCCGGACTGCTGCCGGGCTCGCTCCTCGTGACCTACGGCGTCAATGGCACGGCGTGGAACGGTCGGACCTGGTCAGCTCAGGTCGTCCCGCGCCATCAGGTCATCGACACCACAGGTGCCGGCGATGCGTTCTGCGGAGCGCTGGCTGCCGCCTTGGCCGGGGGAGCGTCGGAGGACGAGGCCATGGAAGCCGCTCTGGCAGCGGGAGCCGCGGCCGTCCGTCACCAAGGCGCTCAGCCCGACCCCGTCCTATAGGACGGCTCTGCGCAGACCCTGTCTGATGGCGCAGGTATGGGTGCGCCATTCG
>DAOLRO010000007.1:0-1649 GCA_035418665.1 Phycicoccus sp. | reverse complement strand
TGCGCCATTCGTCAATCTCTGCGAACACGTGCGCAGACCCTGTCTGATGGCGCAGGTATGCCTGCGCCATTCGCCAACCTGTGCGCGCGTGTCCCGCAGAGTCACGCGGGGTCGACGACCAGGGTGACCTGTTGGCCGCCGATCCGGGTGAGGATGACCGTGGCCTGGGCGCCGTCACCGGCCTTGGTGCCGATGTGGAGCTGGCGTCGTAGCCCGGCGTCGTCGAGGCGTATGCCGCGCTTCTTGATCGTCAGGCCCGTGACGCCCCGCTCGCGGAGCCAGCCCCGCAGGGACTTGATGTTGAAGGGCATCGCCTCGCGGACGGCATACCGGCGGGTGAAGGGAAGGGTGAGTTCGCTGTCGGTGAGGACATAGCCCAACCCGGTCTCCACCTCGAGCCCGGCCAGGGGGCCGGTGACGACGCCGATCAACCCGGCAGTGGTCACGGCCCGATCAGGTTCGTGGAGCCAGGGCCCGACGTCCGAGAGCGAGGTCGCCACCCTCGCCTCGTCCACGACCATCGACTCGTCGATCTCGACCGGGTCGCGGTCGCTGCGGAGGATCCGGGCGCTGCGACCCGAGCGTCGAGCCAGCGGTCCGAACCAGATCGCGCACTCGACCACGCTGCCCTCCCAAGAGGTCCACTGGGCCTCGGCTCCCGCGGGCACCAACTCGTGGGCGAAGGCCGGACTCAATTTGACCCCCGTGGCGGGCACGCGCTCGGCGATCTCGAGCACCGTGGCCCACGAGGGCGAGATGTCGTCGAGTCGATAGGTGCGACGCGTGCGCCCGCGGATGTCAGCCACCCCGGGCGTTCGGCGGGCCGGATCGAGCCAGACGCCCGTGCGATCGCGCATCGCATCCACGGGCGCGACGAAGTCCTCGGCCAGGCCGACCCGCGCACGCGAGTCGGGCCAGGGCCGGAGATTGACGTCGGCGACGGCGGCCGTGACCGGGTCCGCATCGATGGCCTGAACGGTGATGCCCAGGACGGACATGGTCACCGCGTCAGCGCCGATGCCGCACCCCAGGTCGTGCACCGTGGCGAGCGAGAGCGAGGCGAAGCGGTGCGCGTGGGTGGTCGCGACCTCGATCCGGGTGGCCTGCTCGAGCCCGTCGGCGGTGAAGAACAGGTCATCGGCGAAGTCGCCGAACTTGGAGCGCGCCCGGGCGCGCAGGCGGGACTGGGAGAGGGCCGCGGCCACCAAGTCGGGGTCATGGCCGGCTCCGCGCAGACGGGACTGGAGCGCGAAGACCTCGTCCTCGGCGTACGGCGGAAGGCTCCGCAACAGGGACTGACCCTCGGGGGACGCGAGTCGTCGCACCACGGCCGCATCCATCCCCGCATCCTTCCATCCGCGGCTTCGGGCGGGGGCGCCCGTGGCGAGCCCTCCTCGGTCGCCGGCTCGGCACGTGGCTCGAGTTGGCACTCGAGTTGACCGAGTGCCAATCGCGAACCTAATGTTGGGTGCATTGGCACTCTCCCTGTGTGAGTGCCAGCGCATCGGTTCGACAGCGACCCCCGCGACGGCGCTGAAAGATCCACCGCGCACCAGCCATCCGTAAGCACCACGACTCACACGAAGGACACTCATGTCGGTTTCCATCAAGCCGCTCGAGGACCGCATCGTCATCAAGAGCCTCGAGGC